>CADECG010000146.1 GCA_902825795.1 uncultured Bacteroidota bacterium | reverse complement strand
CCACATCCGTTCGCACTGTTTTCCGCGACGGGGACAAATTCAGCTTCGACAGCCCCGACGGCACGTTCACCTATCGCGGACGCACCCCGTTGAGATTGATCGCGTCGGGTGCATTGATCGTGGCCAAGCGGGGTTGTTTCAGCGTTGATTATGAATTTGCCGACTACCGTCATATGCGTTTGAAACCAAGCACCGGCATCGTCGACGCTTATGATTTCTCGTATGAGAACGATGTCATTCAAGACAGCTACCGCATCGCGCACCAGGTGCGTGTTGGTACCGAGTGGCGCATCGGAAGCAACTATTACATCAGGGGTGGAGCAGGCTACTATCCTGACCCGTACGTGAAGACCGATGCCCGCCATGGCCTGCCGCTGATCCGTTACACCGGAGGACTGGGCTACCGCCACGCGCGTTGGAGCGTTGACCTAGCCGGTCTCTACGGCAGCCGGACGGCCAACTATTACCAATACGACCCGACCTTGGTTGATGCCACAGCGGAAGAGCTGAAGGAGTATAAACTCTTCGTCACGGTCGCCTACAGGCCTTAGTACCGAACCCGTGTAAAAGGCGGAGCCCCGATGGTCCACCATCGGGGCTCCGCACGAATTGCTTGGAGGTAAGCCGTGCTTACTTCATCGCCTTCACCTCCGTTGCGATCGCCTCGTCCACAAGCACTCGGCCACAGTGCTCGCACACGATGATCTTCTTGTGGCTGCTGATGTCGAGTTGGCGCTGGGGCGGAATGCTGTTGTAGCAACCACCGCAGCTGCCGCGCTCAACCGCCACAACGGCCAAGCCATTGCGAGCGTTGCTACGGATCCGGTGGTAGGCATTCAACAAACGCTCCTCAATGTGCGACGCAGCGGTTTTGCTGCGTTTCTGTAGGTCCTTCTCGTCCTTCTCGGTCTCGGAGATGATGTCGTCCAGTTCCTTCTTCTTAAGGTCAAGGTCCTTCTTGCGCTCCTTGAACAATTTCGTGCTCTCGGTAACTACGGTCTGTTTCGACTCGATACCGAACTTAGCTTCCTTGATGCGTTTCTCGGCGAGTTGGATCTCCAGATTCTGGAACTCGATCTCCTTGCCCAGCGAATCGAATTCGCGGTTGTTGCGCACCTTGGCTTGCTGGCCTTCGTACTTCTTGATCTGCGACTTGGAGTCCTTGATGGCGTTCTGCTTGTCCGTCACCTGGGTCTCCATGTCCTTCAACTCGTCCTGGAGCTTTACCAGACGCGTTTCCAAGCCGGCCACTTCATCCTCAAGGTCCTGAACTTCCAGCGGAAGCTCTCCACGCACAGTGCGCAGCTTGTCGATCCTTGAATCGATGGTCTGGAGCAGATAGAGCTCCTTCAACTTCTCGGCTATCGTATTCTCGGCCTTGGTTGCCGCGTTAACGGCCTTGATGGCTCCGTTGGTGGTGGATTTCTCTTCGGCCTTGGGCGCCTTGGCTGCGGTCTTCGACATGTTCAGCGGTAATGGATGGGGTCCGTGTTAAGCCCCGATAAACGGACCGCGAAAGTAGGGATATTCCGCACCAGCCGATCACGGATCAGGTCCATGGTGTATCGCTCGGTCTGCCAATGCCCTGCGTCCACCAGTAACAGCGCATTATCCGGTTCTTGGAACTGGTGGTATTTCACATCCGCCGTAACAAAGGCTTCGGCCCCCGACGCCCGCGCCTTCGCCAGCAGGAAAGACCCGCTGCCGCCGCAAACCGCAACCTTCTTGATCGGCTTGCCCGTTAAGGTCGAGTGCCGCAGGTGGGGCTGGCCGAGCACGGCTTTTACATGGTCCAGAAAGGCATTCTCGGGCATCGGCTCGCTCAATTCACCCAATAACCCGGCCCCGATACCAGGATGAGCGTTGGCCAGTACAAGCAGGTCATAGGCTACTTCCTCATACGGGTGTGCAGCCTTCATCGCCGCTAGAATGGCGCCTTCGCGTTCGATCGCATAGCGCACTTCGACCCTTACCTCGCTCTCGACATGTTGCTCACCCACTTTGCCAATGAAGGGGTCCGTTCCGGCGCCAGCCCTGAACGTGCCTGAACCGACCAGATTGAAACTGCATTGGTCGTAGGCACCGACCTGTCCGGCACCCGCTTCAAAAAGCGCTGTACGCACCGCGTCAGCATGGGCTTCAGGCACAAAGACAGCAAGCTTCCGAAGTCGGTCTCTCTTGGGTTCCAATACGGAAAGGGGCTTGAGCCCGAGGCGCTTGGCCAGTTCGCCGTTCACACCGTCGATGACATTGTCCAGGTTGGTGTGAATGGCATAGACGGCAATGTTCTTGCGCAACGCCAGTTCGACCGTCCGTTCGATAGCGTTGGCTCCCGTGAGCCGTTTGAGCCCCTTGAAGATGACCGGATGATGGCAAAGGATGAGGTTGCAGTCTTCGCGTTCGGCCTCCAAAACCACCGCTTCGTTGCAATCCACACATACCAAGGCGGCTTTAGCCTCGGTTCCGCGGTTGCCAACCTGTAGGCCACAATTGTCATAGTCTTCCTGAAGGCTGGGCGGTGCCCACTTCTCCAGCACGTCGATGATGGCGGCGATAGTCATCTTTGGGCGATGCGGTTAGGGCGGGCAAAATAGACATGGGCAAAGCGCAGCTTCTTCTCTTGCCGTTCGCTTGGCTTTATGGTGTGCTGCTGCGCATCAGGCACTGGCTTTATGACCAAGGCCTGCTGAAGAGCCAGCGGCCATCGGTCCCTTCCATTGTTGTCGGGAATCTCTCGTTCGGTGGCACTGGCAAGACACCGCATGTCGAATTGGTGATCAATTGTTTGGACGGTATCGCCCCATTGGCCACTCTGAGCAGAGGATATGGCCGGAACGGGCTGGGCACGTTGAAAGTGGAAGCAAGCGATACTGCCCATGCCGTCGGTGATGAGCCGCTGCAGCTGAAGCGCAAGCATCCGGATGTACACGTCTATGTGGGTGCGGACCGGGTGAAGGCGTTGGCCGAAATGACAACTCGCATCCCCGACCTGAAAGCCGTGGTACTGGACGATGCCTTCCAACACCGCCGGTTGAACGCCGGCCTGAACATCTTGCTAACAACATGGACGAAGCCATGGTTCAAGGATCACTTGGTTCCAGCAGGGACCTTGCGCGACGTGACGCCCCAAGCACGACGTGCCCAAGCGGTTATCGTGACGAAATGCCCGGGACCACCATCCGCTGACGCGCAAGCCGTATGGCGACGGAAGCTGGGATTGCAGGGGCAACAGCAACTCTATTTCAGTGCGTTCGAGTACGCCGAACCCGGTGCGCTGCAGCCTGATGGTTCGATGGGCGAAGCGCTAAGCCTCGCAGGCACCTCGGTTCTGCTGCTCACAGGCATTGCCGACCCTGCTCCGCTGCTGGAACATGTGCGGAAACGCTCACCGGAAGTCGCGCACTTGCCTTTCCCGGATCACCATGAATTCACAGCGGGCGACCTTCAGAAAGCGGCCGCACGCATGGCTACTTTCGCGGCCGCTCAAAAAATGCTGGTAACCACTGAGAAAGACGCCATGCGTCTCTTGCCGCATCTACGCACCGGACCCTTGGCAACCATCCCCATCGCAGTGATCGGGGTCCGCGCCGTGATCCTCAACGAACCCGAACGCTTCAAGCAACTGCTGATCGACCATGTTGGAACGCATTAAGCGCACCGCTGAATTCCTTCAGCAACGCACCGGCGGGTACCGGCCCGAGACCGGCATCATACTCGGCACGGGTCTTAGCGGCTTGGGCAAAGAGATCGAGGTACAACACACCGTTCCCTATTCCGAGATCCCCGACTTTCCGGTCAGTACGGTGCAAGGACACAAAGGCCAATTCCTCTTCGGCACGCTGGGCGGCAAACCGGTGGTTGCCATGCAAGGCCGCTTCCATTTCTATGAAGGCTATTCAATGGAAGAAGTGGTAAGGCCGGTGCGCGTGATGAAATTCCTCGGCATCAAGCGCCTCTTCGTGAGCAACGCCAGCGGCGGGGTGAACCCGGATATGATCATCGGCGACCTGATGATCCTTGATGATCACATCAATCTCTTTCCGAACCCGCTGATCGGCCCGAACATCAACGAACTCGGAACGCGCTTCCCCGATATGAGCGAGGCATACGACCATTTGCTGATCGCCAAGGCCAAGGAAATTGCCAAGGCGCGTGGACTGCGCGTGATCACCGGAACATACGTGGGCTTGACGGGACCGACGTTGGAAACACCGGCCGAATACCGGTACGTGCGCAATATCGGCGGTGATGCCGTGGGCATGAGCACCGTACCGGAAGTGATCGCCGCACGGCATATGGGCCTGCCGTGCTTCGCCATGAGCGTGATCACCGATCTTGGTGTACCGGGCTTGATCGAAAAAACCACCCACGAAATGGTGCAGCGTGTGGCCGAGGAAGCCGAGCCGAAGCTGACCCTCATCATGAAGGAACTCATCGCAGCAGCATGAAGACCGACCGCATATTGATGAGGACGCTACTCCTCGTCTTCGCATTCACGCATCTCCTGTTCTCGGCTTCCGCACAGGACAGCCTCAACATGTCGATGATCGGTCGCTGGCACGTGGATACACTTCCCGCCACTTGGCAGTATGGCAACATCTACAACGCCACATGGGGCTACGCTCGCGATGGTCGCGAGTACGGCATCATCGGCAGCATTCCAGGCACCCATATCATCGACGTAACGGATGCCCCGAGCCTTGTGGAAGTGGCGTACATCCCCGGCGCATGGCAAGGAAACGATGTTGTACACCGCGAATTCAAGACCTATCAGGACCGGCTGTACGGTGTTACCGATGAAGGGCAAGGCACCTTGCAGATCATTGACCTCCGTTGGTTGCCGGATAGTGCACCTGTCCTCTACGATAGCCATGCGCTCCTGTATCGTGCGCACACACTTTGGATCGATACGACGAACGCACGACTCTACACTTGGGCGGGCTCGTCGCAAGCGGCCGTGTACGACCTCACCGATCCGGACCAGCCCGTTCTGCTGAACGACTGCGAAGTCGATATCCCGTGGTGGAATACCGAGGTAGGCTGGGTCCACGATGGATATGTGCGCGACAACATTGCCTATGTGAACGACATGGACGGCATGCACATCGTGGATTTCACCAACAGCGCCTCACCACAGTTGCTTGGATCGCTCACCAACTATCCTCAGCCCGGCTATAACCACAGCGGTTGGCTACACGAGAACGGATGGTTATATGTGCAAGCGGACGAAACCCACGGCACCGACTTGAAGCTCTTCGATGTGAGCGACCCGACCAGCATTGAGTTCGTGGACACTATAGGCGTTGAATGGAGCGAGTACTCGATCCCGCACAACCCGGTTTTCAAGGGCGATCAATTGCACGTGAGTTACTACTACGATGGCTACTGGCTGTGGAGCGTGGCAGATCCGTTCAACGCGCAGTTGCTCGGCTATTACGATACATCGCTGGAACCGCACGATGACAGTTATAAAGGCGCGTGGGGTGTTTATCCCTATCTGCCCAGCGGGCGGGTTCTGGTGAGCGACATGCAGCGCGGCTTGTTCGTGATCGACATTTCGCAAGCGCTGGCTTTGGGGGAGGAAGCGACGATGAACTCGACGGTGGTGAACGTTGTTCCCAATCCCACAATGGATCAAGCCACCATCACCTGCCCGCATGTGATAACGGACATTGCCCTGTATAATGCGCGTGGGCAACGCGTTCAAACGACCCCGTCTTTCAATGGAAAAAGCGCCGTCATAGAACTGGGCGACCAAGCCGAGGGACTGTACTCCGTGCGTATCACCACCCGGCACGCGGTCCTTACTTCGCGGATCATCAAGAGCGGAACACGATGAGCGGGGCGAAGCACTGGAGCGAAGAATGGGACTTGGTCGTTGGGCTGGAGGTGCACGCGCAGCTCATGACCGAAAGCAAGGCGTACAGCAGCGATGCCAATGCCTACGGTGATCACCCCAATACCAACATCAGCGCCATTACGCTCGGGCTGCCCGGCACGCTGCCGGTGATGAACCGCAAGAGCATTGAACTGGCCGTGCGCATGGGCTTGGCCTGCGGAAGTCGCATTGCGCCGTGGATGCACTTCGCCCGCAAGAACTACTTCTACCCCGATCTGCCGAAGGGTTACCAGATCACGCAAGACACCACACCGATCTGCGCTGGCGGAACGATCATGATCCCGGTGACCTCCAATGCGGGTGAAGCAATTGGTGACAGGACCGAGAAGCCGATCCGCCTGGTGCGGATCCATTTGGAGGAGGACGCGGGCAAGAGCATCCACGATGTGGATCCTTTCAACACACTGGTGGACCTGAACCGAGCCGGGGTTCCATTGATCGAGATCGTCAGCGAGCCGGACATCCGCAGCAGCCAAGAGGCGTACGATTACCTCGTTGAAGTGCGGCGCATGGTGCGCTACCTCGACATCTGCGACGGCAATATGGAGGAAGGCAGTTTGCGTTGCGATGCGAACATCAGCGTGAAACGCAAAGGGACCGAGAAGTTGGGCATGCGTTGCGAGGTGAAGAACCTCAACAGTTTCAAGAACGTGCAGCGGGCCATCGAACACGAGGCGCAGCGCCAATCGGAGATCCTGGCTGCCGGTGGTGTCATCGAGCAACAGACACGCACCTTCGATGCCGTGAAGGGAACCACCGCCGCGCTGCGCAGCAAAGAGCAAGCGCACGACTACCGCTACTTCCCCGAGCCCGATCTGCAACCCGTAACGGTGAGCGAAACGGCGCGCGAGCGCATCCGTGTCGCCATGCCACCGCTACCCCGGGAGCTGCGCGCCAAGTACACCGGCACTCTTGGCTTGAGCGCCTACGATGCCAATGTTCTCACGGATGACAAAGCGACCGCGCTCTACTATGAAGCGGTGATCGCCAATACCGACAACCACAAAGCGGCCGCCAACTGGGTAACCGGTGAAGTGCGCAGCTGGATCAACGAGCGCGGCTTGGAGATGACCGATTTTCCCGTCAGTCCGGAGAAGCTCGCCGGTTTGATCGTATTGATCGATAGCGGTGCCATCAGCCACAGCGGTGCTTCGCAGAAATTGCTGCCACTGATGGTGGCACAAGCGAACGGCGATGCCGCAACCCTGGCCAAGCAGCATGACCTGTTGCAGGATGCCGGCGAGGATGTGATCGCGCTCGCCGTGAAGGACGCCATGACCCGTTACCCGGAGAAAGTCGCAGCCTACCGCTCAGGCAACAAGAGCCTGTTGGGTCTCTTCATGGGCGAGGTGATGAAAGCCTCGAAGGGCAAAGCCGACCCGCGAAAGGCCAACGAACTGGTGAAGCAACTCCTCGAACAAGACAACTGATCCCTACAATGAAGACCTCCTCCCTCCTGCTGATCCCCACTATCCTGCTCGCCGCCTGTGGCGGCACTGGCTCCAGCCACACGCTTGATGTGACCATTGAAGGCGGCGCTGGCAAAACCATCCGGCTGGACCGCACTGTTGGTCGCAGTGTGGTGACCATGGACAGCGTTACGCTCGACGCCAATGGCAAAGGCTCGTTGAGCACAGCACACCTGCCGCTCGACTTCTACTACCTCAACTTCGATCGCGGCAACTATCTGGTGCTGGCCTTGGACAGCACCGATGGCGCTCGCGTTGCTGCGAAAGCCGATGCGCTTGGCAAGGCTTCATCGGTGGAAGGCCACAAGGATGCAGTAGTGCTCTTCAACTTCCTCAAAAGCGCGGATGTGTACCGTACATCGCGCGACAGCATCCGCAACATTGTCAACAACGGTGGCGATCCATCGGCCATGGACGCGTTCAACAAGTTGAACACGGAGCATTTCGAACGGTGCAAACAATTGGTGAAAGACAACCCCGGCTCACCGGTGCAGCTCGCTGCCATTTCGCAGATCGACCAATCCACGGAAGTGGCTCTTGTGAAGCAGGTGCGTGAGCAGCTCGCCAAAGTGATGGGTAACACGGATGCGTACGCTGATTTCAATGCACGCTTCGCCCGTGAAGAGCAGATGCTGCAGCAACAACAACAGATGCAACAACAGCAGGAGCAACTGCAGGCCGCACAGAGTCAAACCACCGATGGCGCGGTGGCCCCCGAGATCGAGCAACCCACTCCCGATGGCGGTACGCTCGCACTGAGCAGCCTGCGCGGCAAAGTGGTGCTCATCGACTTCTGGGCCAGTTGGTGCAAGCCCTGCATTGCTGAACTGCCGACTGTGAAAGCGGCCTACGACAAGTACAAGAGCAAGGGCTTCGAGATCTACGGGGTGAGCTTCGATAAGAACAAGGACGCTTGGGTGAACGCGATCAACCAGCACCAACTGCCTTGGAAGCACGTGAGCGATCTGGGTTGGTGGAAGAACGCGGCCGCCGGGCCGTACGGCGTGCAGAGCATCCCGCACACCGTACTCATCGACAAAGAGGGCAAGATCATTGCGAAGAACCTGCGCGGCATGGCGCTCGACCAGAAGCTGGCCCAAGTCTTCGGTAGCTGATGCGCTGGATGCGCGGAGCGTTCGTGAGCGGGCTGCTGTGCGGCCCGCTCGCTGTTTGCGCACAGCAGCCAACTACCGAGTACTTCCAGCAGAAAGTAGACTACTCCATCGACGTAATGCTCGATGATGTGAAGCACATGCTTCATGCATCGGAAACGATCACCTACACCAACCGCAGCACCGATGCGCTCGATACGTTGTGGATCCATCTATACCCCAACGCGTATAAGCAAAAGGGCACAGCGCTCAGCACGCAACAGTCCCTGCACGGCGATCTCGATCTCTGGTTCGCCAAGGATGAGGACCGTGGCTTCATCGACAGTCTCGACTTCCGTGTAAACGGTGCCCCGATCAGCTGGGGGCTGGATGAAAAGCACATCGACATCGCTTGGCTGAAACTGTCGGAAGCACTGGCTCCTAGCGCAAGTGTGTCGATCACCACACCCTTCCGGGTGAAGATCCCGGATGCGCGCTTCTCTCGTCTCGGGCACACCGGGCAAGCCTACTACATCACCCAGTGGTATCCGAAAGCGGCGGTGTACGATCGCGAAGGATGGCATGCCATCCCCTATCTGTACCAAGGCGAGTTCTTCAGCGATTTCGGCTCGTTCGATGTGCGCATAACGCTCCCGGTGAACTACGTCGTCGGCGCTACCGGTGAATTGCAGAACGCTGATGAGCGACAATGGATGGACGAACTCGCCGCGAAGAACGAAGGCAAGGGCAAGAAGGGCGGGTCGATGGTTTTCCCACTGAGCGCACCCAATACCAAGACCCTACAATACAAGCAAGAGAATGTGCTCGACTTTGCGTGGTTCACTGACAAGCGCTACTTAGTGGAAAAGGGCCATGTGGATCTGCCGAGCGGAAGGCACGTGGAGACCTGGACGCTCTACACACCGAAGCATGCTGACACTTGGTACGGGTCCGCCGCCTATGTCAGCGAGGCGGTGAAACACTACAGTAAATGGGTGGGCGAATACCCGTTCAACTCATGCACTG
>CADECG010000145.1 GCA_902825795.1 uncultured Bacteroidota bacterium | reverse complement strand
CACGTTCACGGAACGGATGCCGCGTACGCTTTTGCTGGCAATTTTCACGGCATTCGCCGTTGCATCCTCCCAGCTGGTTTTGCTGTTGCCGAGGATCTCGATGACTTTGATGACGCCCATGATCTTGGTGGTGTTAAGGTTCAACGCTAGTGGAAAAGGTTCGGGCGATCGATGTGACCCCGGGTACTTCTTACTTGAAGAGATTCCCAAGGAGTCCCTTCGCCATGCCAGCGATCCCACCGCCGCCCAGGTTTCCGAGCAAGCTCTGCAGATTACCGGCATTGCCGCCGATCTTGTCGCTCAGGAGCTTGGTAAGCATTGGCATCACCAAGGCCACCACACCACTGGCCTTTCCAGCGTCAAGGCCCACATCACTGGTAAGCTTTCCTTGAAATACGTTTCCGATGTTGCTCAGGAGGCCGTCCGCACGTGAGGTGTTCTTGTCCGCACTGAACAGGTTCAACACATCATCGACGCCGAAGCCGTCGCCGCCACCGACTACTTCTTTAACGCTGGCTGCAGCGGCGTTGATGGAGCCGTTGGTCTGCTGTTCATTGAGTCCGGCCTGTTGCATGAGTTGTGGGCCGACTTGGTTCTTGAGTTGATCGAGGATCTGGTCGAACATGGTGGATGGTTAATGTGCATTTCCGACGCGCTGCGATGACTTCGTCACGCGCATGTGAACAACCAGCGACAATTTCAGTTGAAACTTATCCGATCGATGGCGAAGCGGCCACTGCCACAGAAGAACAACGTGACGAACGCGCCGAAGTAGATCAATGCCAGTTCCATATCCCCGAACGGATCGGACCCGTGTGAAACGAACGCAGCGACGCCCATAACAGCCACCAACGGAACAGTGCTCAACCGAAGCCAAAGGCCGAGCATAACCAACACCGAACAGATCACTTCGGCGAATACGACCAGTACGAGCGATACTGTGGATCCCAGTCCGATAGGGTCACCGAACGAATCCATTTTGTCACTGAAGTGCATCAGCTTTCCCCAGCCATGGCCGTAGATCATGCCGCCGCCTGCAAGCACGCGCAACAGCAACAGACCGAAGTCGAGCGCTACGGGTTCGGAGTTCAGGAGCTTGCTCATCTGGGTGACTTTGGCGCAAGGTTAGCGGAGCCGAATGCGCTTGTATGGCAGGGCCAACGCTTGCTTATCAACGAGGCACCGTTCACGTGCACCTTTGCGCAACAGCCAGTTCCCATGCGCTCTCGACTTGTCCTATTGTCCCTCCTGTTCGCCGGCACCGCGTTCGCCCAGGAAAAACCGATCGTAATGCTCGGACCGGTCACCATGACCGAGGCAACGATATGGGTGCAATGCGCAACGGACTGCAACGCATTCGTGGCGTATTCAGATACCAGCGGCGCGAATAGTGTTCCGCACTTCGCGAAGCGATCCACCGCAGCTGCCAACGAGGCGCACGTCATGGTGTTCCACCTCACGGATCTGGAGCCGGGGCACACATACCGCTACAATGTCTTCACCAACGACATCGTGCCGACTTCCACGCACCAGCCACGGCCGTATGAATTCACTACACAACCGCTCTGGCAATGGCGCACCGATCCGCCGGAATTCACCGTGGCTATGGGCAGTTGCAACTACGTGAATGAGGAAGCGCACGATCGCCCCGGTAAGCCCTACGGCGGTGGTTACCAGATCTTCAAGAGCATTGCGGATAAGAAGCCCGACCTGATGCTCTGGTTGGGAGACAACATCTATTTGCGCGAACCCGATTGGGATTCCCGCAGCGGGATGCTCCATCGTTACCGGCATTCGCGCGCCATGCCCGAGATGCAGCGACTGCTGACATCATGCCCGCAGTATGCCATTTGGGACGACCACGACTTCGGCCCCAACGATGGTGACCGGAGTTTCGTCCACGCGGAAGCAGCTCGGGAACTGTTCCGCCTTTTTTGGCCGAACCCGACACCCGAACAGCATGGCGTCGGTGGCGTCGGAACGCATTTCAGCTGCGGCGATGTGGACTTCTTCTTGCTGGACGACCGAAGTTTCAGGACACGCCCTGACCTGAAGACCGATACCACCACGATCCTTGGCAAGGCGCAGATCAACCGGCTGATCGAAGGATTGAAAGCGAGCAAGGCGCCGTTCAAAATGGTCGCTATCGGTGGGCAGTTCCTGAGCACTGCAGCGGTGTTCGAGAACTATGCGAACTATGCCGTCGAGCGGGCTGCCATCATTGATCGTATCCAGCGGGAAGGCATCAAGGGCGTGATCTTTCTCACCGGCGATCGCCACTTCACCGAGTTGAGCCGACTGGAGTTGCCCGATGGTAATGTGATCCACGACCTCACGGTTTCGCCGCTCACGAGTACAGCGTACGACCCGAAGGAGGACAACACGTTGCGGGTGGAAGGAACGCGCGTTGGCCAGCGCAACTTCGCTACGCTGACGTTCAGCGGCAAGCGCAACGAACGCAGCATGCTGATCAATGTGTTCGATAGCGATGGCAAGCTCCTTTGGGAGCGGCGCATCGACCAACCCAAGTAAAACTCAGTAGTAATCCATCGGCTCCTCCCCTTTCCTGAACCGGGCTGAAACACTCAGGCCGATCATGAAGTATTGGATCGGTCCTTCGGTAACACCGATGCGTTCGTTCGGCAGCGCTTCCAAGCAGAATTGTTCGGGCTTCAGGAGGACATTGTCGTACTCGTAGCCCAGTGTAAGGCCGAACGCCAGGTTCTTAGTGGCCATGAGGTACATGCTGAACGTTGGGTTCAAATACAACCCATTGGCACGGTGCAGCCCGCAACTATCGGTGCGGAACGCATACTGGCTCTGCCCTACGCGCATGGCCAATTCAATGAACGAGACCTCGCCAGTGCGCACTTCCCATTGCAGTTTCCCGAAATAGGACCAGCGTTGCACACCCCCGGTACGAGGGGTGCCACCAAAGCTGCGCACGTCGAGGTCGAAAAAGGTCGCGCGTGTTCCAGCTCCAAGGCCCAAGCCTTTGTACAACGGAAATTGCGCGGTGAGGCCCATCTGCCCGATCATCTCGGTGAGGCTGCGCATCTGGGTGTTGTTCAGGGCGCTGGGCAGCACGAAATCCAATTGTGCGCTGGCGACCGGGAATTTGTCCTGCCGTTGATCGCCGCGCCGTTGCGCTTGGCAAAGCGAAACCAACAGGCACAAACCCAGCACAATGCCGAACCGACCGTTCATGCGGAACGCAGGATGAATTGCCGTTCGGTGCTTTGGCCCACGGAGGTCAAACGCAGGTAGTAGGTGCCATCGTGCAATCCATCCAAGGGTAATTCCCATTGCTGATGCCCTGCATTGAGGATGGCTCGAGGCCAGTCGTGCAATCGTTCCCAGCGATCATTCAATACCTGCGCTCCAAGTTCCTGGGTGTGGGGCAGCTTCAACGACAGGTGGAGCCGCGTGGGGTGATAGCCGACTTGTATGCTCGTCAATTCCGCGTGCCGCACAACGGGTACATGCTTCATCAGCGTGTTGTACCTGAACCTCCTGTACAGCAACCACAGCACAGTTGCCGAAAGCGTTATCAGCAGAACGATGCGCAATACCCCCAGATCGATGTCCATGGTCATAGTATGATCACGCCCTGGATCTCCGAGGCTTTGTTGTAACGCTCTACGACTTCTTCGGCGCTCATCATCACCTCGCGCACTGTTAAGCTCAAATACTTTCCGCCGGCGCTGTACTTCCGCAAAATTTCAACTTCGGCAGGGAACAAGGCCGTAACACTGTCCAGTCTTGCCGTCTCCGGTTCGAATATGAACTTGAACATGTACACCGAAGGCCAATCATGCACATCGTTCAAGCGCTGCCGCAAGCGGTCCTTGGTTTCATCGTTGAGCATGTGCGGCAGCCTGACCTATGGAGGTGGTTACTTTGGCAAAAATAGCCGGTGTTCACCCGCGATCCAGCCGCTCAATGAACCATCGTATCCATGGCGTGTACAGACCATTTGAAATGCTGAACCAACTCAACCATCGCGCACTCATCGTCAGCCTGTTGGCCCTCGGCGCCACGTTCGTGTCGGCCCAAACAAGCAACGAGGAGAAGAAGCCGGAAGCGGCTTCTACGGCGCCCGCTCTTTACAACAGCTACCAAGGCAATTGGGACAGCCGCAGCTTGGGCTATAGCGGCGATCTGTTGCTGAATGCCACGATCACCGCCCCGGGAAACGCCTTGGCTTGGGGTACCTACTTCCAGAACGAAAGGAATACCGCTCTCAGCTTGAACAATGGCTCGCTGAGCACCAACGACAAGGCCCGACTGCAAACCATCGCTGACGATATGGAAGAGGCGGTGCCGGGGTCTTTCGAGAGCGATATGGCGGAGTACTACTTGGAATTCCCCAAGCAGGAGAGTTTCGTAGCGCTCGATCGGGCGGCAAGCAAGGATGCCGCACGCACCGAACTCTGCGGACCGAAGCTCTCGCAGGCTGTCATGGCCGACAATGCGCAGGGCATGACCACTTGGAGCGTTGCGCTCAAGGATCGCGGAGGTCTTGCCCCACCCCTGCTCGATGTGGCTGCTGATGTCCTGGCCAGCGTTGATCTTGACGCCGTGGTCCTCGCCAATGGCGAAATGGACACCTATCCGCTGTGGGTGGAGCAGCACGCACTGGAACTGCGCACTGATGTGCTCGTGGTCCATCAAGCAGGACTCATCGACGACGGATACCGATCGTTGGTGTGGAAGAAGGCCCGTGCTGAAGGTGCAGTGCCAGCCGCTGAACCCGTTGGGTTTGTCAAGGCGTTGGCGGCGCATTCTCCCCGACCAGTGTATCTGGCACCGAGCTGCGATCGTGCGCTCTTGAATAGTCTTCGGAAGGATCTCTACCTCACCGGCCTCGCCATGCGATACAGCACCACGCGGATGGACAACCTGCCGAGGCTGAAAGCCGTTTGGCCAACACTGCGGAAGAACACCCAAGCCGGGCCGCTGAGCCGCAACTACTTGCTACCTGCCATCACCCTGCGCGACCATTACTTGGCCATGGGCGATGAGAAGAACTATGCCTTGCTCGATGCGGAACTCTTGCAACTGGCCAAGAGTACCGGCACTACCAATAGGCTTTATGAACTGGGTATCCTGAAGCACTGACCCGCATGGGCCTTTTCCGCACCGAACACGCCACACTCAGCGACGAACGGCTCATGGAGCTGATCGTGCGCGGCGATGAACGTGCGTTCGGTGCGCTCTATGACCGTTACCACCACCGGTTGTTGAACTACTTCCACCGCATGCTCTGGCACGATCGCGAACGGGCGCAGGATTTCCTCCAGGAACTCTTCACCAAAGTGGCGCGCAACCCGGCCAGCTACGATCCCGCGCGGCCCTTCACCACTTGGTTGTTCAGCGTGGCGAACAACATGTGCAAGAACGAGTACCGAAAAGAGGAAGTGCGACGCGCTGCGGTGCCGCACCTGAAAGCGGAGAACGGTATTGTCGAAGCGCGCGGCGGCGATGGAGTGGACAAGGACCGCTTCAATATGCGGTTGAATGCTGAATTGGACAAGTTGGACCCCGACCATAAGGCCACTTTCACCATGCGCTACCACGAGGACATGGCGATCAAGGAGATCGCCGTTGTTTTCGGGATCAGCGAAGGCACGGTGAAGAGCAGGCTCTTCTACACACTGAAAAAACTTGCGGAACGATTGAAGGAATTCGACCCGCGCTCATTGCACGAACATGGAACGCCGAGAACAGTACGATCCTGAGGACATCGAAGCGCTGCTCATGGAGCGGCCCTTCCACGACCTCTTGCCCGAGGAGCGCGCCTTCGTGTTGCGGCACCTCAGCGGGCAGGACGAGTATGAGTCCATGCGCGCAACGCTCAACGCGATGCGCAACTTGGATGATCAGCGCACGCCGGTCACGGCCGATCCTGCCGTACGCGATAACGTGATGGCCGCGTTCCGCGCTCAGCAACAGCCCCACTGGAGGGTTTGGCTCAACACTGTCGGCGCGCTCTTAATACCGAAGGATCGTTTCAACATATGGGGAGCGTCACTGCGTATCGCTGGTGTTGCGGCCATCATAGGCGTTGGCGTTTGGAGCGTTCTGCGGTTCAATGCCATGGCACCTTCGGAATTGGTCGCGGAAGTGCAGCACGTGGAAGAACCGGGCACCCCCCCAACGGGCAATGAAGGCGTGACGATGGATACAGGGACAACACCAGTAACTGATGCCCTCGAGGATGCGAACGGTGAACCAATCGTGGTGGACGGGCTGGCCGCCGCGGACAAGGTCATAACAGCCCAAGATGAACAGCTTCGCTCGAATGAGAAATTCAGGGACGTTGGTTTGACGGATACACAGCGCGCCCCTGCGACTTCAGGTAACGCATCCTTCAGCAGCGCATCCGCGGAAGTTGCCGCCGCTGAAGAGGAGAGCGACTTCGTTGTTTTCGACCCACGTACGGCTGCGGATAGCATTGGAGTCGTGTTCAAGCAGGAAGCAGAGATGGCTGAAGGTGTGCAGGCCGCACCACGACGGGAGACCGTGGTGGGCGAGATCGCCGCCACACGCACGAAGGAGAACAAGCGCAAAGCCACCGAACAGACCGATGATGTCGCTGGGGCGCGGAAGAACGATGCAAGCGCGATGGCGAGCAGCCAAGCACTGGATCAACGCCTGCTCAGTCTACAGAATGCCGCTTGGTGATCCTACTGGACCTGGAACCGCTGCTCAATGCGGAAGTCGCGGGCCTCGACCGTAAGGGTCATTTCGCCCTTGGTCATGCCCTGCTTGTCGATACGGCGTACCAACTCGTTCCTCAGTGCCTTGCCTTCTTCGATGTAGAACACCTTTCCGTTCGCATCGCACACGGTGATCTTCACCTTGCCGATGCGGCGCTCGTGCAGGATGCTGATGTTGATCAGCGATGACGTGCGCGTGCACTCAACCCACACTGTCGCCCCTTCCGAGCCACCTTCAACAGCCTTGGCAGGCGCTGTGGCCAGCAGCAGAGCAGTAAGAGCGATAGTGGGGAACAGCAGGTTGCGGCTTTCCATGGCGCCAAATCTAAGTCGAAGGCACGGAGAGCTCCAGTGCCGCGAACCTTTGGACTCTTGGATCCCTGTTCACCCGATCACGGGTGGGTGCGCCGAACGTATGGCCGGATGATGAGCCGGATGGTGTTTTTCCAGCTCATGAACTTCCATGCCCAGTTCATCAGCACCATGATCCGGTTGCGGAAGCTCACCAAGCTCATCACGTGTACGAAGATCCAGCCCAGCCATGCGATCAGTCCGCCGAAACGTAGGCTACGGACCTCCACCACGGCTTTGAAGCGCCCGATGGTGGCCATGCTGCCCTTATCGAAGTAGGTGAAGGGCTTCATTTCCTCACCGGCTTTGGCGAACAACAGATTCTTGACGAGATGCTGTCCTTGTTGGATGGCGGCCGGGGCTACTTGCGGATGGCCGGTCGGCCATGCCGTATCGGTGGTCATCAGCGCGATGTCGCCCACTGCATAGATGTCTCGCTGGCCCTCCACCCGGTTGAATGCATCCACTTTGAACCGTTGGCTGCGCTCGTCCAGCGCGGCGCCCAATCCCTTCACACTGCTGCCTTTCACACCAGCCGCCCACATCAGCGTATTGGTGTCCATGGTACTGCCATCGTTCAAGGCAATGCGCTCGCCATCGAATGACATCACTCGTGCCCCTAGTCGAATGTGCACACCCATTTCCTCCAAGTACCGTTTGGCCCTGGCGCTGTTCTCCGGGTGGAAGCTCTTGAGCACGCGGTCACCGCTATCGATCAAATGGATCTGCATGCGTTCGCTGAGCACCTCCCTGTACTCGTGTTTCAGGATGGTCTTGCGGATCTCCGCCATGGCACCCGCCAATTCAACACCGGTGGGGCCACCACCCACGATCACGAAGTTGAGCTGCTTGCGCTGCGCTGCCTCATCGTCCGAGTAGAGTGCTGCTTCGAAATCCTGTAGGAAATCGCTGCGGATGTCGAGGGCCTGCGCAATGCTCTTCAACTGCATGGCCTCGGCCTCGATAGCCGCATTGCCGAAGAAGTTCGTGGTGCTGCCCGTGGCCAGAACAAGGATGTCATAGCCGAACGAACCGCGATCGGTATGCACATGCTTCCCGGCGGGGTCGATGCCCGTTACCGAAGCCATGCGGAACACTACGTTGTCCATGGGCGCAATGGTGCGCCGAAACGGATGGGCTATGCTATCGGCGCTGAGACTGGCCGTTGCCACCTGATAGAGCAATGGCTGGAAGCAGTGATGGTTCTGCTTGTCGATGAGCAGCACTTTGAACGGCTTGCCGTTGAGGCGCTGTACTACTTCCAGTCCGCCGAAGCCGCCACCCACCACGATCACCGTAGGATATGGAAGGCTGTCGAATGCTGCGCGGGCTATTGATGTCATGATCTCTTCGCTGGAACGCCCCGAAGGTCGCGAATAGGCAACTTCGCCCCATGTTGGAACAGGACACCATTTGTGCGTTGAGCACACCGCCGGGTGCCGGTGCTATTGCCATGGTGCGATTGAGCGGGCCGGACGCTGTGACCGTGCTTCGGAGAACGTCCGACTTAACGAAGAACATCATTGCTCGATCAGCTTATTTCTGCAAGCTCCGCGACGAGGAGGGCGATATCGACGAAGGCTTGGTCACGTGGTTCAAGGGACCGGCATCGTACACAGGCGAGGACGTTGTGGAAATCGGCGTACACGGATCTGCGTTTGTGCAGCAGCGGCTGCTCACCGCCTTGGTGACCAACGGCGCGCGCATGGCCAAACCGGGGGAGTTCACCTTCCGTGCTTTCCTGAACCGGAAGCTGGACCTGAGCCAAGCCGAAGCCGTGGCCGACCTGATCGCCAGCCAGAGCGCGGCCGCACACAAACTCGCGCTGCAACAACTACGTGGCGGTTACAGCGAGCGCATCGAAACACTGCGCCAACAACTCATCGACTTCAGTGCGCTCATTGAGCTGGAACTCGACTTCAGCGAGGAGGATGTGGAGTTCGCCAAGCGCGACGACCTGCTGGCGCTCATCAACCAATTGATCGCGATCTGTGGCGAGCTCATCAACAGTTTCCGTTACGGCAACGCTGTGAAACAGGGTGTCCCGGTCGCCATCATCGGCGCGCCGAACAGCGGTAAGAGCACCTTGCTCAACGCCTTACTGCAAGAGGACCGCGCCATCGTGAGCGAGATCCCCGGCACCACGCGCGACACGGTTGAAGAGACCATCACCTTGGGTGGCGTGCTGTTCCGGTTCATCGATACCGCTGGTATCCGCGAGACGGGCGATACCATCGAAAAGCTGGGCATCGAACGCAGCTACAAGAAGGCGCAGGAAGCCAGCATCGTGGTGTTGTTGGGCGATGCCTCGGTGATGAACGAGTCCGCGTTCCGTACACAGGCCGCCATGTTCCGCGAGCGCATCGGCAGCGGTCCGCAGTTGATCCCGGTGCTCAACAAAAGCGATCTGCCCAATGTGCAGGTAGGCAGCAACGTAATGACCATTAGTGCCAAGACAGGCGCAGGTATGCAGGAGTTGAGGGACGCCTTCAC
>CADECG010000144.1 GCA_902825795.1 uncultured Bacteroidota bacterium | reverse complement strand
TCCGGAATGAAATGGCACAAGAACAGGTCTCCGTGAAAGGATTCACCTTCCGGGAGCTTGATAAGCTGACACCCGCGTCGGTGACCAGCGCCGTGTTGGACGAACTGGATGCCGCGCTACAGACCCTAACGCTGCACTACCGTTCGAAATACCAGAACGCCGAGCGGGAGAAGGAAAAGCAAATAGCCGCGCTCACAGCTACACCATCGGCGCGGGCCGAGTATTTTGCATTGATCGATGGACATCGCAACGAGAACCTCGCCGATGTCCTGACCAACAAGAACGACGTGAATGTGATCGTCGAATACGATGGGTCGTTAGTTCAAAAAAGTGATCCGGTTTACTTGGATCCCGCTCGTGGGGGCCTGTTCGATGGGCACTTCTACGCCCCAACGAAACTCTTCTTGGGCCACCGTTTGGGAACCCTGTGGGCCAACATCCTGGTGATCTGGGGTATGACCCTGTTGTTCTATCTCACTTTGCAATTGGACCTCTTCCCAAGGCTCCTGAAACGATTCAGCGGTGCCCCGAAGGCTGCAAAATGAAGGAGACCCCGGATGGGGTCTTCTTCATTTTGCGTTCGTCAATTCAGGTGTGATCGTCCACCTCTTCGATCTGGATCATCTTGAACGGGATGTTAATGATGGCTTGATAGTCCTCTCCGGCTTCAAGCATATCCTCGTCTTCAACCTCGTAGTGCCACAAGACGGACACGTCATTGCCAGCGGAACGCACCTGTTCCAACTTTTTGAAAAGATCCAAGATGCACTTACTGCTGCTCGTGTTGAAGTACTCCAACTGGACCCTAAGGACGGTTGCTTGTTGCGCCGTGCGGGAATAGCGGTCGATCCAATCGATCAGTGGTTTGTAGAACTCGATGCTGTTTTCCGGAATGGATCTTCCGCGAAGCTCCAGGATCCCGGTGCTCTCTTCGAAATTCACGGAGGGTGTTTTGGGTGTTCCCTCGATCTTAATGGGTGCCATGCGCCGGGTTTAGTTTGTCACATTCACGTTTAGGCTGAAGAATGCGCTGCCCTCAACATCGGGCACGAACCCATACTCCAGCTTTTGCCCGCTTTTACGGGCGATATCGATCATACCCAACCCGCCGCCGCCGGTAGCACTGAAACGACCATTGTTGAGTGTCTCCTTGTAAAGTCCGCGCAGTTCATCGGGCCCGAGGGAATTGATGGTATCCAATCGCACGCGCAGCGCATCCACTTCCGCGGCACGCATGAAGTTACCGGTCAGCACACAATACCCAGTGTCGTTGTGAGCGATCATCACCACACCGTGCCCCTCTTCTTTCTTGCCCGCATCAAGATTCGACGCAGTCCCGTTATGATGGAACAAATTCTGCAGGCATTCCATCACCACGTTGAAGACCTTCTTCCTCACTTTCGCATCAGCTTCGATGGTCTCCATTTTGTGCTCGGTGACCTCGAGAAGCGCGGTGATCAAGTCGGTCGTGAGACAACCTTTAAAGGACAACATCACACGTCCGTTCTCCAACTGGGTGTAAAGGTCATAGACACGTTCCAACATCCACCACCGTTTGATGTCAAAGCTATCGGTGTTGTATCCAAGGC
The DNA here is from genome assembly GCA_902825795.1 of uncultured Bacteroidota bacterium. Classification (GTDB taxonomy): domain Bacteria; phylum Bacteroidota; class Bacteroidia; order Flavobacteriales_F; family PHOS-HE28; genus PHOS-HE28. The sequence goes on along the minus strand of CADECG010000144.1, from coordinate 7,998 downwards.
CGGTAGCGCAGCGCCGTAGTTATTCACGGAATTGTCAACCCGATCGTTTGCCCACCAGCGGTAATAGCCGAGGTGCCATCGCAGGCACCCGTCCCATGATCAAGAATGCGCTGTCCTAGCCCGTCGGGCAAAATGATCTCCTTGCCGGATAGCGTCCACCGACAAGTCGTACCAACGCGTAACGCCTCGGATGTGTTGGCCGAATAGGAAGCCCCGTTCCGGTCCTTGCCCGCCAATACATGTGTCAGGGTGTACTCATCATCGTCCGGCTCCCCGGTCAGGTTGCCTTCCACCGCGTTGTAGGCCATTGAACCGGAAAGGCGGCGGCTCCAAGCACCCCCTTGCCATATGAAACTGCTGTCCATGAGAACCTCCTGCACTGCTCCGGTCGCGCTACCATGCATTCCAAATCGGCTGGTGAAGCCGGAAGCCCCAAAGTTGTTGCTATGCGCGGCAAAGGAGCCGGGGACGGAACCGACCGACGATGCGAAAACAACGACCAAGTTGCCCTCCCTGATGCGCCCATCAATATCGGTGCATCCACCTGTTGGGTATCGGAGATAGACCGTCACAGCTCCAGCGTTCGGAAATGCAGCGGTATCGCCAATGATGCTATCAACGACTGCGCATGTCCGTGACCCTATTGTGGCCCATGGTGCATTGCCGGCCTGGAGCGCCCGAACCAAAGGGTACACCGGTGCTAACACCAAGGATGCATGCGCATGATCGATAACACATCGGACATCCTCCTCAAGCAATTCGTCATCGTTGTTCGATTCGCAACCGCTGATCAAAAGGACGGAAAGAAGAATATATGCGTAGCGCATGCCGCGAAGGTAGCCACGTCGGTCACCTACATTCGTCGACACTCATGGGTAAGGCGTGGTACAAGGATTGGTTCGGGACGCCGTATTACGCCATGCTATATGGTAATCGCGATGATGCTGAAGCCCAAGAGCAAGTTGAGGGGATCATTGCGTTGACCGGCTCGCCGTCAGGTTCCCGTGTTCTGGATATGGCCTGCGGCCGAGGGCGTCATGCGCGTTGTTTTCTTTCCAACGGCATGGAAGTAACCGGCTTCGATGTTAACCCAACCGCTATTGAAGTAGCGCGCACCGTTGCGCCGAATGCGGATTTCCGTATCCACGACATGCGAGAGCACTTCGCCGATGCTCGTTTCGATCTTGTTGTGAACCTCTTCACCAGTTTCGGTTATTTCGAGCAACGGGACGATGACCTGAAGGTGCTCAGGGTTGCACATGCTGCCCTGAAACCAGGCGGTTCGCTGCTGATCGATTTCATGAACACGCCGAAGGTTCTTGCTGGCTTGGTGGAACAGGAGGAACGCACGGTAGGTGAGGTCCGCTTCACTGTGACCCGTCGACTCAACGGTGGTATGGTGGAGAAAAGCATTCAAGTGCGCGACGGAGCGCGCGATCACCGCTTTACAGAGCGTGTGATGGCACTAATGCCGCACGAGATCGTTTCAATGGCCGCCGAATGCGGCTTCGCTGTTCATGGCCAGTTCGGGGGATTCGATGGCTCGCCTTATGATGTGGACCAATCGGATCGTTACGTTCTTTGGGCCAAACGTGTGAACGGATGATCGCTGTTGTTGCGTTAGGCCTTTTTGCTGTTCCCCTGCTGGCGGGTGCCATTGTGCACTGGGCCAAACCCCAGGGACTGTTCCTTAAGCTCTCCTTGTCTTTCAGCGGTGCTTTTCTTCTGGCCGTTGCGTTGCTTCACATGTTGCCGGAACTTTTCCTTGAGGCCGGGGAAGGAGCTGGCATATGGCTCTTGGCCGGGTTCCTTCTGCAAGTGATCATGGAGTTCTGGAGTCGTGGTCTTGAGCATGGACACATGCACCTGCAAGCAGGAAGCCGATTGCCCACCGCAGTGCTGCTTAGTCTATGCACACACGCTTTCATTGAGGGGATCCCTTTTGCGGACCCATCCATTGCGTCCGATGTGCCGTTCGCCCTCGGGGTAATGCTGCACCATTTGCCGGTGGCGATCGCGTTGGCTTTGGTGCTTCAGGTGGCAAAGGCCTCTGGGTTGCGGGTATGGACGCACATGGTCGGTTTCGCCGCCGCGGCTCCTCTCGGTATCCTCACCGGTCGATTGATCGGCGAGCAGCAGGAGGGGGTGTTGAACGCTGCCCTTGGCATAGCCTTAGGCATGTTCCTTCACATCACCACCACGATCATCTTCGAGAGCAGCAAGGAACACCGCATTGACCGAGCGCGGTTCGCGACGGTGATCGCCGGGGCGTTCTTGGCTTGGATGTTCGTGCATTGATTTTTTCTTCGGTCCTGCGCAATATCGTTCTTCTTTTAGCTTTGTAGTACAAAGTACTCTGGACAATGGCCAACCAAGACCCGCGAACTGAAGATGCTACCGCCTTGGATGAACTGGGCGCTATCCGCGCCATCATGGATCGGAGCCAGCGCTTTCTTTCACTGAGTGGATTGAGCGGAATAGCGGCTGGCGCGGTCGCAATTGTTACGGCCTTCGTGGCGGACCATTGGCTGGAAAGTCTGGGCGCGAGCCGTATGGACCAGTATGCACCGCTGCTGGATCCAAGCTATCCGGGCAAGCTGGTGTGGGACCGCGTGGCCGCCTTGATATTGCTCGGTGTCGTGGCTGCGGCGCTCGCTATAGCCAGCGCTTGGTGGTTCACACGTCGCAACGTCCGGCGCAAAGGGCACCGGATGTGGGATGCTGCGGTCCGGAGGATGTTCGTGCACATGGCCGTTCCGCTTGCTGCCGGCGGGATCTTCTGCTTGGCGTTGTTGGTTCATGGACTCCCGGCGTTTGTTGCGCCTGCAACACTGGTATTCTATGGCCTTGCCTTGATCAATGCGTCGAAATTCACGCTGGACGAAGTGCGATGGCTGGGCCTGAGTGAACTGGTCGTTGGACTCTTCGCAGTATTCGTACCCGGGCACGGGTTGTTGTGCTGGTCCTTGGGCTTCGGGGTGCTTCATATCGGATATGGCACGTACATGTACCTACGGTACGAACGTCGATGATCGCCGATCTTGACAAGGCATTCGAGAGCCGTGTGCGCCTTGGCATAATGGCGGTGCTCGCCGTGAACACTTGGGTCGATCATGCGCGTTTGCGGGAACTCCTTGACGTTACCGATGGAAATCTCGCGAGCCATCTCTCCGCATTGGAGCGAATGGCCTACGTGGAAGTCCGGAAGCGTTTCGTGGGCAAGAAGCCGAACACGGCCTACAAAAGCACTACGGCGGGAAAGCGCGCGTTCCAAGCGCACCTCGATGCACTTGAACAACTTCTCAAAAAAGATCTGAGACCATGAATTCCCTTACGCTGCGCACAACGGCCATCCCAATGATCTGGCGGAATGCATTGCTTCTTGGGGCTTGCGTTCTGCTTTGCGATCAACTGTTCTGGAACGCCGGTGTGGGCATCAATGTGGGGCTGGGGGCGCTCTGCATAGCGATCGTTCTGATCATGAGGTCCGGAGTACGTTCCATGACCGGTCGAGCGAAGTCCATATTCGCTGCCATGCTGCTGTGCGCAGTGATGATCGTGTTGCAGGGAACGACCCTTTCGGTCATCGCAACGCTGTTGTTGCTTGCCCTATTCAGTGCACTCATGTTGGAGCCAACGTTGCGAAGCGTTCCGGCCGGCATCGCGCAAGTACTTTACAATTTCGTCTGTGTCCCACAGGCCTTCTTTGAAAGCTTGGTTGGTTCCGTTCCGGAGAAGAGCGCTTCGCGTCGAGGGATGCGCTGGTTGAAGCTGTTGTTCTTTCCTGTGGTAGCGCTTGTTGTCTACTACTGGATCTATCGAGCCGCTAACCCGAAGTTCGAAGCGTTGACCGCTGGTGTTATCGACCGGTTCGTGGACGGGTTCATCAACATCCTGAGTAACCTGTTCTCCGATCACGGGATCTTCATACTGCTGTTGATGGTTCTGTGCGGCGCGCTGATCTTCAAGCTCGCCCCGAGAGCGATCGCCGATGCAGAGAGAGCTCTTTCTGATGCACTGAGCAGGGTGCGCGTGCGCAGGTTGCACTGGAAGGCACCATTGTCGCTGAACGCACTTGATCGCGAACGCCACATAGGAATGTTATTGCTCATCATGATGAATGCCATCCTGCTCGTGGTGAACGTGATCGACATCGAATGGGTGTGGTTCGGATTCGTACTGGAGGAAGGCTTCAGCTTGAAGCAGTTCGTTCACGAGGGAACATGGCTGCTGATCATCAGTATTCTGCTGAGCATGGCCATCATGCTACGCCTGTTCCGTCGCAACCTGAATTTCCATCCGCGCGCGATGTGGCTGAGACGAGCTGCTTTGTTGTGGATCGCCCAGAATGCGGTCTTGTGTATCAGCGTTTGTATCCGGAATGCGCATTACATCGGCTTCCACGGGCTTGCGTACAAGCGTATTGCGGTCATTGCTTTCCTGGTACTTGTGCTGATCGGCTTGGCCACGCTCGCATGGAAGATCCAAAAGCAACGGAGCGCTTACTATTTGTGGCGCGTGAACGGTTGGGCCGTAGTGGCCGTGATCACGGTCATGGCCTGTTTCAACTGGGATGTCGTCATTGTTGAGCATAACCTGCGTCATCCGAATCCTGCGGAGATCGATACGGACAATTACCTCGCCCTGAGCGATAAGGTGCTGCCCTTACTGCATGCACACGAGGATGTCGTGGCGCATCAAATGGAGAAACACGGACGCAACAGGGAGCTGTGGACCGCTACCCAAGACCCGACGGTGTTCCGGGAAGGTCTTGAAAGGAGGACGGCCTCGTTCATGGAGCGCTGGCGCGCAGCGGATCTGAGAAGCTGGACTTGGGCCGACCAACGGACATACGACCAGCTCTTGATACTGACCGAACAGACCAAGTAGCACATGGAACGGGAACGCAAACGCATCAGGATCTGGATCGTCTTCTTTGTTGTTGTCCTTATCCTCAGCGGACTGACAGCTGTTCCGCTTGAATGGGGGACGCAGTTGCTGGCAAAGTGGCTGCAAGTGTTCGATGGTGAACTGCCGCGCTGGGCCAATTACGTTGCCGGTGCCGTTACCGAAGTGGGGACGATGTATCCATGGATGTTCTATGGCACGGATTGGCTGGCTTTCGCGCATTTGGTGATCGGACTTGCGTTCATCGGTCCCCTTCGGGACCCCGTGCGCAACAAGTGGGTGATCGAGTGGGCCTTGCTATGCTGTGTTCTGGTGGTGGTCTTCGCGTTCGCTTGGGCCCCTGTTCGGCACATTCCTATCTATTGGCGGTGCGTGGATGCGTCGTTCGGGGTGATCGGTGCCATTCCTCTCTGGTTCGTGCTCCGCGACATCCGTAAGGTTGAACAAGCAGGGACAAGAAAATGAGGCACTTAGTAATGGACCGTCATTTCAGGAAGGCCACGCTCATCACGATCTTGATCGCGGTTCCAACGGCTCTTGCGCTCGGCCCCGACAGTTTTCTGCTCATGCTAGCCCGCTCGTTCATGCGCCAATGGATCATAGCGTTCGCTCTTTTGACCGCATTGTTCGCGCTGAAGCGCATGATGTGGATGGCACTGCTTGGGCTGATGGCGGTCTTCGTTCTTTCTGTGCGCGCGGTCGATCCCATGGCAGCAATTGCTCCGCAACGTGCCGGGCAACATCTGCTGCGGGTTGGGCAGTTCAATGTCCTGCAACCGAACGGGAAGAAGGAGGCGATGATCGGAACGGCACGAGCGAGCGGTGCCGACGTGCTTTCATTCCAGGAAGTGGACGACGCATGGGCCAAGGTGCTTGATAGTGCGCTGTCCGGCGACTTTCCGTATCGACGGATAGTACCACGTTCTGATTGTTATGGTATCGCACTTTTTTCCCGACTTCCATTTGAGGCGTTGGAGATTATTGATCTTCTTGGGACTCCTGCCATACAAGCTACCGTGCGATGTGATGGCGGGCAAGTGGTGGTAACGGCCGTTCACGCACGATCGCCTTTCCCATCCAGCGCATTCCATAAGCGCAACCGGCAGTTGGAAATGCTTGCCGAACGACTGGCCGTAATGGGTAAGCCGCAAGTGCTGATCGGCGATTTGAACACGGTGACCTGGGACGATGCGATGCTAAGGTTCCGGGGACGCGCGGGTCTGGGCGCTGCACCCCAATTCGTGCAAGCCACTTTCCCGAATGTCCTTGGCATGTCTCTGATCCCCATCGATCATATCCTCGGCTCGTCGCAGATCGCGATAACCAATGTTTCGACCGCTTTCTTGAACGGTTCCGATCACCGAGGGCTCTTTGCCGACATCTCGTTCAACGTGCAATGAGCCGAAGCCGGATGACACACTTCGTGTGGCTCGCCGTGTTCGCGATCGCGATGGCGTACTTGGAAAGCGCGGTCGTGGTCTATCTCCGGGCATTGTTTTTCCCGAACGGATTCACCTTCCCGCTCCCCCAAATGGATCGCAGTATTGTGATCACTGAATTGGGGCGTGAACTGGCGACCATCGTCATGCTTCTTGCTCCTGCGCTCATGCTTGCGCGCAGGAGCATCGAGCGTTTTGCCTGGTTCTTGTTCGCCTTTGGCGTGTGGGATCTGTTCTACTATGTCTGGTTGAAAGTGCTTCTTGGTTGGCCCGCGTCCTTGTTCGACATGGACATATTGTTCTTGGTCCCCGTTCCTTGGGTCGGACCTGTGATCGCCCCGTGCATCGTCTCGGTTGGATTCGTTCTGCTGGCGATCACTATCCTTCGTGGTGTCGAAGTCAACAGCGCGTTCGGCCTGAAACCGGTCGAATGGACGTTGCTCGGTTCAGGCGCTGCGGTGATCCTTTGGTCCTTCATGGGTGATCATCTCGTCCATGCAGTGCTACAGGGCGGCGATCCGATCAATGGCGGACCAGCGTACATGCTGAAGGACTCCGGATTGGATGCCGCTTTCTCATGGTTTTATTTCCTGCTTGGAACAGCACTCGCAACCATTACCCTCTTATGTACCTGGCGACGCGTCTTGTCCGGGTCGGTTGCCCTTCGCTCATCCTCGTCAATGTTGAAAAATCCGTAACCTGCCAAGACCACCTTGCGTTGAAGCGTGCGTCTTTGCCATGGAACCCAAAACCAAAATGGTAGCTGAAGCACGCCTCTTTCTTCGCTTGGCTTTGTTGTCCTTTTTGGGACTGATCTTCTACTACTCCCACCTGTTCCTAGGTGTTCTGGGCAATGCATTTCTGTTCAAGACCTTGGCGGTAACGTTCCTATTGGCCACCATCCCGTTGCCGATCATCGCTATCAATAACAAGAAGCTCTTTCCGGAATTGCGGGGCCAAAGCCGCCAATTCCTCACGCTGGCCGCTGTTCTTCTACTGTTCCATCATTTTCTGATGACGTTCGTCTTCGTCCTTTTCCTCAAGGGCGAGAACGTACTCTGAGCAACACGCTTGTCGAAGGGTAGCTTTCGGCCGCCCTGCCATGTGTCTGATCCTTTTTGCATTCCGGGTCCATCCCCTTTATCCGCTCATTGTTGCGGCCAACCGCGATGAATTCTTTGAGCGCCCAACGGCCGCAGCCTCATTTTGGAGTGATGAGCAGGAGGTCCTTGCAGGCCGTGACCTTTTGGCAGGAGGCACGTGGTTGGGAATTACGCGTAGCGGGAAATTTGCAGCCCTTACCAACCACCGAGACTTGCGGCGGGGCCGGCCGAGCCAGCCACTTTCACGTGGGTCCCTTGTGTTGAGCGCTTTGAAGGGTGAACCCGACTTGAAGTCGGCGAGTAGATATGATGGATTCAATCTGCTGTTCGGCAATGCACTGGGTCTGCGATACAGCAACAATATCGATGGTTCACTATCCGATGTTACGCCAGGCATCCATGGCTTGAGCAATCATCTTCTGAACACACCATGGCCCAAAGTGCTCAAAGCAAAGACTGGATTCAGAGCGGCCATTGCAGCAGAACAGCCCGAACCGGAGGCCTTGTTCAATGTTCTATTGGACCGCACCATCGCCCCGGATGTGCAA
>CADECG010000143.1 GCA_902825795.1 uncultured Bacteroidota bacterium | reverse complement strand
CCTCCTCCAATTGAATCGACCCGTCCATCTTGTCGGCCAGCGTGCGCACCACTTCAAGGCCAAAGGTGGCGCCATCGAAGAACCGCTCGTTGGATGGACCCGGGCCACTGTCGGTATAGCGGAGTTCGTAGTGGTCCCCGACCGCGCGCAGGTCCACGGAGATCTTCCCGACCTTGTCACTAGCGAAGGCGTATTTGGCAGAGTTCGTGATCAGTTCGGTTAAGATGAGACCGAGCGGGGTGAGCGTATCAATGGGGAAGCGTTCGTGGGCCATTTGCAACTGTAGGGTCACACGACCGCGCATACCGTATGTACCCAGTATACCGTCGGCAATAGCGGTAATGTGGTCAGAGATACTAACGCACTTCACGTCGCCTGCACGGTAGAGCAATTCGTGGACGTTGGCGATCGATCGGATCCGGCCTTGGCATTCCGCCAGAAGCTGTTCCACTTTGGCATCGCCCAAATGTGCCCCCTGCACCTTTAGAAGAGCGTTGACGATCTGGAGATTGTTCTTGACCCGATGATGGATCTCCCGTAAGAGCATGTCCTTCTCTTCTTCGCTCACAAGCGTTTCCGCCAAGCGGAGGTTTTGTCGCTGGAGGTCAAGGTTCTGCTTGGTGATCTCTTGGGCTTGGGCATTGATCAGTTTGTTGCGCATACGAGCACGACGCACGGCTTTGCGGTACCGAATGAGCATAGCGGTCAATAGCGCAACCGTCACTCCGAGCAAAATGAACAACACCAACCAAACGATCCCTTGTGTGCGGGCATTCGCGATCAACGCTGTATGCTCGTCGTTACGGAAGCGAAGGGCTTCATTCTCCGCCTCCTTGGACCGAACGTCGTACATACGCGACAAACCGGCCATCCGTTCAGCGATCCTCTCGTTCATGATCGAGTCCTTCAAAGCGGCGTGTTGTCGCTGAAAAGCGAGTGCACTTGAGAGATCCCCGAGACCTTCGCTGATCCGACTGCGCAAAACCAGCACACGTGGCGTACGCCAATGCATGCGGCCACTCCTGAAATACACTTCAGCACTGTCCAGTTGCGCTTGGGCCACATCGTAGCGGCCTATGCCGCAATACGCTTCGGAAAGTCCGAGTGAAATGCGCGCCAACTCGGAGGGCGGTGCAGCCGAACCCATACCGCGTGCCGCGAAATGGAAGAACGGTACGGCATCGGCGAAACGACCACGGGCCAAAAGGCCCTCTGCACTGCGCACCTTGGCTTGGCAGCGGCCAAGGGTATCGTCTTTGGCGGAAAAGAACCGATCTGCCTCTTCGCCGTGACGTATCACCTCTTCGTATCGGCCGGCTTTCACCAGCGCATTCATCACCTCCAGGATCGCCTTTCCAATAACACTGCTATCGCCTGTCGTTCTCAGTGTGACCAGAGCCTTCTTGCTCATGTCCACAGCGGAGTTGAACTGCCCCAACTGTTCGTACGCCACGGTCAACCACTGAAGATCGGCTGCGATCAGGTGCGCATTGCCGATCCCTTGGCTCAGTTCCGTTGCCTTCAACGCGTCCTGGAGGAGGTCATCGTAGGCCGCCAACCGGAAATGCACCTTGCACTGTTCCAAATGCACCTCGTGCAACACCAACGGGTCTTTCGATTGTTGAGCAAAGCCCAAAGCCGAAGTGGTGTACAGCAGGCTCTCCGACGGACGATCCTCCCGGTAACGCGCGGCCATTTGCAACAGGGCCCGAGCACGATCCGCCGGGGCCGATACGCTGTTGAGCACCCATTGCAGGCTGTCGTCGCCGCGCGTTGCGAAGCCCGATTCGGGGAATAGCATGCTCAGCAACACAGCTATTGAGGCACAGCGAATTGGGGTATTTCGGAGCATGGCGGCGTTCGTACGGGCAATCCTTGACTTCGGTTGCGGTACCATCGCTTGTGTTCCTTTGTGTCCAGATGGAGCACAGACCTCTCGCAGAGCGTATGCGGCCGCGCACGTTGGAAGAAGTCGTGGGCCAAGCGCACTTGGTTGGTGGGAACGGCATCCTTCGCAAAGCGCTTGCTGGAGGTATGCTGCCGAGCATGATCCTTTGGGGGCCACCCGGTGTGGGCAAGACAACGCTGGCCCGGCTAATTGCTGAGGAATTGGGCCGACCATTCCACACGCTAAGTGCGATCAGCAGTGGTGTGAAGGATGTGCGCGAAGTGATAGAGAAGGCCGGCGGCTCCGGGTTGTTCTCGCGTAGTGCGGTCCTGTTCATCGACGAGATACATCGCTTCAGCAAGGCACAACAGGACAGTTTGCTCGGTGCCGTGGAGAAGGGAACGATCACGCTGATCGGCGCCACTACTGAGAACCCGAGCTTCGAGGTGATCGGGGCACTCCTGTCCCGCTGTCAGGTTTACACACTTCAACCGCTGGCTGAGGAACATCTCCTGGAACTGTTGCAACGGGCCGTCGCCACTGACGAGGAGTTGAAAGTCAAGCGTATCACCATGGCATCGACCCTCGCATTGATGCGAGCCAGCGGCGGCGATGCGCGCCGTTTACTGAACACCTTCGAAATGTGCGTGAAGGCCGTAAGTGGGGATACGGTGGTGGTGACCGACGAATTGGTGCAGGAAGTGGTACAGAGCAACGCGGCGCGTTACGATAAGCAGGGCGAGCAGCACTATGATATCGTCAGTGCTTTCATCAAAAGCATGCGCGGCAGCGACCCTAATGGCGCGGTGTATTGGTTGGCACGTATGGTTGAAGGCGGGGAAGACCCACTGTTCATCGCACGCCGTATGGTGATCCTCAGTAGCGAGGATATCGGCAATGCGAACCCGAACGCACTGCTAATGGCAACAACCACCATGCAAGCTGCACAGATGATCGGCTGGCCCGAGAGCCGGATCATCCTCAGTCAATGCGCCGTCTATCTCGCCTGCTCACCGAAAAGCAATAGCGCGTACATGGCCATTTCTGCAGCGCAGGCCGAAGTGAGGAAGAGCGGTGACCTGCCTGTTCCGTTGCATTTGCGCAATGCACCCACCAAGCTGATGAAGGACCTCGGTTACGGGACGGACTACAGCTACTCCCATGACCAGACCGGCTCTGCCGAGGAGCAGGACTTCCTGCCATCGGCTATCAGCGGAACAACGCTGTACAAGCCCGGCACCAACGCGCGTGAGGTGGAGTGGGCCGCGATGATCGAGCGCGTTTGGAAGGGGAAGTACCGGAGCTGAATTCTTGCGGATGCGCCTATTTGCCTCCTTCCAGCTCCAAATGGCTTTTGTGCAGGTCGAAGATGATACCGAAGCTGACGACCAAGCCGCCCACCCCTTGCTCCAGCATTTGCCATAGCACGTCGACAACAACGTGAACAGCGTTGTGCTTCGCGAAGCTCATACCCATGATGAACACAACGAGGTAGACCACAAAACCCAGCAATGCGCCCACACCCATGGCCTTGAAGGGGAACCCCATCCGCAACCCGATCACACCGTGCACGATGGCACGATCGATACCCAGCGCCAATACGGCCGCCAAGATCAAATACACCACCCCGGCCAGCACCAGATACAAGGGGAGCGGTATGCGCAATTCCTCAAGGTCGTGCAGCGCCACACCATGCCACACGAAACTAAGCGCGAACATGATGATCGCGGCAGGCAGCCAACTCACTAGGAATCGTCGTCTTGGCAGCATGGTCTATACTCCTCAACCGTTCGGTGCGAATGTACCGGCATCAACGGGCTGAGCGACCAGTATCGCTGCCGGATTACATTGCACGCACTGCTCCATGAACGAACCAAGAACCCAGTGGGTTGCCTGCATTTTATCAACTGCATTGCTACTGGTCGGCTGCCGCAAAGACCGACCTCAGGCCCAGTGGGATGTTGACGTCTTAGCTCCGCTAATAGTCACCTCGTTAAGCGTGGCCGATGCGCTCGGTGATAGTCTCGTGTCGGTAGGCGATGACGGGGTCATCAGCGTTATCTTCTCCGAAAGACTGTTCGCTCTGAGCCTCGACACAGTGCTCGACATTCCGGATACGGTTTTCTCTTATGGCGACCCCTTCCCCTTTGCGTCTCTTTCGATTCCACCCGGAGCTCCACTAGCAACCGAGAACGAGATCACCCGGTTCGATCTGGAGGACGTTCAACTGAGCCGTTTGGACATTCGGGAGGGGCTAGTGAACATAGCCGTCATCAGTTCGGTGGAAGCGCCGCTGATCATGACTTTCGGCTTGCCGGGGGCCACGCTGAACGGTGTTCCGTTCGAGATCGTAAGCAACGTGCCAGCAGCCTTACCCAATGGCACGTCATCAGTGGACGGCGTTGCTGACCTCGCTGGTTACCGATTCGATCTGCGCGGGCCGACCTTCGACGATGTGAACACTCTGGCCACTGAGTTCGGTGGCATGGTGGATCCGGCTCACCCCACAAGCGTAGTGGTCACTAGTTCCGATAGCGTTGTCGCATTGGTTTCCTATTCGGGGATGATACCACAGTACGCCCGCGGTTATTTCGGACAGCGGAATGTGCACCTCGGTCCTGAGTTGAATGACATTTCCAGCGATCTCGCGATCACGGCGAACTCGCTGGACATCGACAGGATCGACGTGCGGCTGAAACTCACCAACGGCATCGGCGTGGATGGGCAAGTACAATTGAACTACCTGACAAGCCACAACTCGACCACGGGTGAGGATGTGCCCTTGAACCACGCTATCACCAATGGCACGGTACAGATCAACCGTGCCGTGGATATCGGTGGTGACCATGTTCCGGCGGTGAGCACCTACTACTTGGACGAGACGAACAGCAATGTGGATCTCTTCCTTGAGAACCTGCCCGATGCGATCGGCTTCGAAGCGGACCTTACCCTGAATCCGCTCGGGGATATCAGCAACGGCAACGACTTCCTGTACTACGACAGCAAGTTGAGCGCTGACCTTGAAGTGGAAGTGCCGCTTTGTCTGGCGGTGAACGGGCTCCAGTTGCAGAGCCTCGCGGTTCCCGACCTCCCGGGCACATTGGAGAACCACGGGCTGCGCGAAGGCGAACTGATGCTCTTCGCCAAGAACGGATTCCCGTTCGACGCAACGATGCAATTGGACATCATCGATGCCGACGGCAATGTGATCAGCAACGTACCGGTGATGGGGACCATCGCAAGCGGCCTGCTGGGCTTCGACGGTTTCGTTGACACACCGGTGGAGAGCAAGTTGACCGCGTACATCAGCGAAGCCCAAGTGGACCTGCTTTACGCCGGTGGCCGCTTGCGGATTACCTCCAACTACAAAACGGCCAACCAACCACAACAGGTCAAGCTCCTCGACCGTCACCGGCAGGATCTGCAGGTGATCGTACGGGGCACATATACCGTGAATGGAGCTGAGTGAGATCTCGATCATAACCGCACGCGCATCGGTAAGGCTTCTTTTGCTCATTTCACTGTCGCTGGCATCTATCCCCGTTGCGAGGATCAACGCGCAGATCGTACTGCCAAAAGAGGAAGTTGTGAAGAAACCGACCACCGATCGGCCAGTTCGGATGGACATTGTGTTCCCGACCCGTCCGCCCCACCCCTATCGACATATGACGATCGAGGCCTCCGGACTCTACGATTCCAATACCCTTCGCAACGACTTGGTGAAAGGACTGTGGCGTGGCGATGTACTCAGCGAAGAACTGCGCAGGACAACACAAGACGAACTGAAAGGCAACAACCGCGCGGGCTTTGCGGTGGACTTCAGGGCCACGTACGCTTGGGGCGATTCGCTGTTCGGCGATGCTAGTGTTCGCCCCATGATCAGTGTTGCGCACCACGATGTGATGGGCATGCGGTTCAGCGATGACCTGTACGACCTCACCTTCTTCGGGAACGGCGCATACGAGAACGGCACGGCCAGTCTTGGCGGAACAGCGTTCACCTCAATGACCTATCAAACGTTCGGCTTCGGCTTCAAGCACACCGAGAGCGAGAGCTACCTACGCTTGGAATTGGTTAACGGCCAACGCATGAACAGCGCCGACTTGCGCCAAGCCGACCTCTTCACGGCAACCGATGGCCGGTTCCTTCAACTCGATCTGGATGGCTCTTATGCCCGTAGCGATACTGGGCGTTCCGGGTTTGGTACGAGCAGCGGGCTGGGACTAGCTATAAGTGGGGCGGTGGGGAAGTCATTCTTCTTCCTAGGCGGTGGTGCCAAAGTGATCATCAGCGTTACCGACCTGGGCTTCGTTGCCTGGAACAGTAACTCAGAGCGCATCGTCAATAATTCAATGATCCACTACGAGGGCATTGAGGTGGAGAATGTCTTCGATCTCGATGGCGTGGTGCTGGACCAAGCCGAACTACAGGACACGATCGGATTGAACTATACGCGCGGAGCATTCGCGCAGCTACTGCCAACGAAGGCGGAGGTGAGACTACGCATGGGCGGAGGTTATCACGGCACTAGGTCTGGATACCGTTACCGTTGGGAGATCAGTCTTGATCAACGGAACCTGCCCGGATACGCTCCGCATCTCTCCGTTGGAATGTCCTTTCTCAAACGTCATCGCTTTAGCCCGGAGCTCGCACTTTCCACTGGAGGCTTCGGTGGGGCGCGTATCGGCATCGGCGCCCATTGGCATGTCTCTCCAAGCGTTCAAGTACTGATGCGCGTGCCCAATGCGATCGGGCCGTTGGTAGCATCAGGCCATGGTGCGGCTTTGATGCTCGCGGTGGATGTTGCGCTTTAGAGCGCCGTTATCACAACACCGTTACCTCCGTCCTTCTGTTCTGCGCCCTGCCCTGCTCGTTCGCATTGTCAGCGACCGGCTTTGTTTCCCCGTAGCCCTTCGCGGTGATGCGCGCCGCATCAATGCCCGCTGTGATCAAGTGATCGCGCACGGCGTTGGCACGTTGCTCGCTCAGCCGTTGGTTGCTGGCATCATCGCCTGCGTTGTCGGTGTGGCCGCCCACTTCCACTTTCAATGAGACGTTCGTATCGAGCAGGCGCTTCAATTTGCTCAGCTCAGCGTTGCTCTCCGGCAGCAGCGCAGCGCTCGCCGTGTTGAAGAAAATGTTCCGCAGCGCGATCGTCTGGCCGGTGCCGATGGCATTCAAGGCAACGGGCAGTTCGATGGGCTTGGTCGCCGTGCCGCTCTTGGCAATGGAATAATTCTCCGAGAAGAACAGGTAACCATCAGCGCTTGCGTTCAGCGCGTAGTCCTTTCCGCTAGGCAAACAGACCAGGAATTCACCGGTCTTCGGATCGCTGTATGCTCCGGTAGTGAGCTTGCCCGTAGCGAGATCGTAGAGTTCGATGTCCGCTTCAACCGGCAACCCGCTCGACTTGTCCGTGACCTTGCCGCGGATGTAGCTCACCGGGTTCGGGCGCATGGGACCGGGTACCACGAAACTGTAGAGATCCAGATCGCCTTGTCCCCCGGGCCTATCACTACCGAAATACGCAATGTCCCCAACTGCGTTCACCAACAAGCTGTTCTCATCGTCGCTGGTGTTGATTGGGTAGCCGAGATTGAGCGCTTCGCTCCATGTGCCATCCGGCTGTTTACGGCTTACGTACAGATCCAATCCACCCATGCCGGGGTGTCCATCGCTACTGAAGTACAACGTGGTCCCGTCCGGATGGATCTGTACGCTTTCCTCCACCATTTCGCTGTTCACTTGGGCGGGTAGGCGTTCCGGCTTGCCCCAGTTGCCATCGTCCTGTAGCGTGCACACGTAAATGTCCTGCACGCGTGTGCCCTCGGAGGTATTCAGGCCACGGATGAAATACAGCGTGCGACCATCGCTACCCAGGCTCGGCTGGCTTTCCCAACTGCGGCTGTTGATCGGCGCACCCATGTTCTCAGGCAAACTCCACTTCTCCCCGATGCGCCTGCTGATGAACAGATCGCAGCTGCCGAGCCCGCGGCGGCCGGGCCCATAATCGCCATAGAGTTCGCAAGCCGTGAAAATGATGAAGCGACCATCGGGGCTCAGTGTTCCAGCACCTTCGTTGAGCGAGGTATTGATGACCGGAACCCGCGAACGTGGCCCCCAAGCACCATCATCACCGCGTCTGCTCATGAAGAAATCCTCTTGTATGCCTTGCACCGCGTTCTCATCATTCACCACGCGCGTGAAGAAGAGCGTGGCATCATCGGCGGTTATGCAGGGATAATACTCCGGCCCGGATCCGTTGATGTTCGGGCCGAGGTTCACCGGATCGAATGGCACTGGTTCCAACACTGCGGTGCGCGCGAACGCACAGCTCTCCACGCCGAGTTGCGCCCGTCCCTGCAACGATGATGATGCCTCCTTGAGGTCAAGGAACAACTGATAGTTGCGTTCGGCCTCGGCGTACTTGCCAAGACGGAATTGCACTTCGGCCAAGTGGAAGCGGGCGTTCGGAAAGAACAGCGGGTTCTTGTCCATGGCCCACTGATACTCGCGTTCGGCATCGGCATCGCGGTCCTCCGTTTCATAGAACTCCCCCAGCAATAGATGCGACTCCATGAAGTCCGGATCGGCTTCGCTGCTCTTCTTCAGTTTCTCTTCGATACACGCCTTGTCGCGCATGGGCATGCAACTGCGGGCTTCCTCATACAGTTTGATCGCCTTCTTGTTCTCGGTTGAATATCGTCCCGGCTGGGCCACTGCCGCGGACACTAGGAAGTGGCAAGCGATAACCACGAGCGACCGCACAAGCCATTGACTTCGCGCAGTTGCTTCTCTGCTGCTCCGGCTACCCACTGCTTTCATCATGGTATGTTCAAGTACTTGTGCGTTTGCAACGAGATGTTCCACTCGGGGTGCTGCTTCACATAGTCCACCACCAATGGCATCATGGCTTCGCGCTTGTCCCATTCGGGTTGTAGGAAGAGGCGGCAACCTGCACCTACACGTAAGGCTTGCTCCTCGGCCCATTGCAGGTCGTGTTTGTTGAAGACGATCACCTTCAGTTCATGCGCCGCGGCCAAGGCTTCCGGCAAGGCGGCTTTGAATTTCTTCGGGCTTAGGCAGATATGATGCCATTGGCCGCTGAGCGGATAAGCACCACTGGTTTCGATGTGCGTGCGGAACCCTGCTTCACGGAAAGCCGCGGTCAACGTGTCGAGATCGTGCATCAACGGCTCGCCGCCGGTGATCACCACAATGCGGGCAGGATGCACGGATGCTTCTGCCACGAGTTCGTCGATCGTCCGTCGCGGATGTTTGTTCGCGTCCCAACTCTCCTTCACATCGCACCATGTGCAGCCCACATCGCAACCGGCCAACCGGATGAAGTGTGCGGCCAAGCCGGTATAGGAGCCTTCCCCCTGCACCGTGCTGAAGGATTCCATGACCGGATAGGTCGTAGGATGCTCCCCAAGTGGCGGGGCTTTCGGAGTCTTTGTGGTGGACATCTACGAGTGCTTTCCACCCTTACAGGTCGGGGTTTTGATGCTGCTCGCGAAGTGACGACTACTGACCGTTGTACGACGCGCGGGAACAAAAAAGCCCACACAGGGCCATGTTCAAGGAACCTATGGAAATCACATAGGCGGGATCGCGATGATGGCTTCCGTAATCCTCCTGCCACCGAAGTGGATCCCGACCGAAGTCGGGCTGAGGCCCGCCGTAGACCACCGAGGGTGCGATCCCTGATGGAAATTGTTGGT
>CADECG010000142.1 GCA_902825795.1 uncultured Bacteroidota bacterium | reverse complement strand
GACTCTTTGTCCTCCTCGCTCTTCAACGCGCCCTCTGGCCATTACCATTTCTACGGTCCGCTCTTCGCGCCTTCGTCCAGGTACGAGCCTTCCATCTGTTTCGAGCCGCCGGGCGTGTAGCCCACGAAGTTGAATTTGCCCGATGAGCGCTTCGCTTCGGACACCAGCTTACCGCTGCGATCGAAGTAGCGGTAGCGGATCAGCATGCCGCGGTTGTATTCGAGCTCCGTGTACAGTGCGCCTTCCAAGGTGTAGCCCTTGTGCAGTCCTTGTTCGCGGCCGCTGGCGTCGTATTCCTCTTCGCTGGCCACGCTGCCGTTGGCGTTCCACACGGTGCGTTTGCCGGTGACGTTGTTGTCCGTGCAGGTGCCTTCCTCCTGCTTCTGTCCGTTGCGGTACCACTCGGTGAAGGGGCCGTTGCGTTCGCCTTCGGCGTATGTATAAGTGGATTCCTTGGTGCCGTTGGTGTAGAACGTCTCGATCACGCCATCGCGTTTGTCATCCTTGAAGGCACCGGTGAATTTCACTTTGCCATTCGGGTGGTAGGCCGTAACAGGACCGTTGTTGTTGTCCTTCACCAGTTCGATCTTGTAGTCGAGTGCGTTGTTCGCGTGGTAGAAGCTCGCTGGCCCGGTGAGTTCGCTGGCGGTGAACGTCTTGCGCGACTTGATGCGACCAGTGTCCCACCATTCGGTATAGGGTCCTTCGCCGACACCTTTCGCGACCCGCAGACTGTCCTTCGGAACACCGTTGCGGTACCATGTGCGGTAGAGTCCGGTCTCCTCTTCGTTGTCCCACATAACGGCACGTGCCTTCACACCATTGTTGTAGTAGCTCGTCCACTCGCCCTCCTTCTTGTGCGCGCTGTTGAAGCTGCCGCGCGCGGAGACCGAACCGTTGTCGAGGTAGAAGACCCACGGCCCCACGTGCTCGTCCTTGTTGATGTCGCCTTCGCCCACGCCGAGCAGCCCTTGGTCATCGTTCCACACATGGAACACGGGCTTCACCGTGCCGCCGCAGCTGTCCTCGAACGTGGCGTACGCCTCGCGCAGCAACGTGGCCAGCGACTTCCGGAACTCGTCCAGATCGCCCTTGTGTTTGGTGGCGTGCGAACTCACTTTCGGATCGCTGCTGTTGCCCAAGCAGTGGTATGCGAAGGCCTCGAACTGCCCCTGCGCCACCATCTTCTTGAACACCGGCACGTAGTACGTGCTCCAGAAGCCATCGCCCGTGGGCATGTCCTTCAAGCTGTTGAGCAGGAAGTGGCCTTGACGCACGATCGGGTACGGGAGATCGGGCTTCATCTTGTAGTTCTTGTTCATGGCCACGCGGTTGGCCAGCAGCAGGTCCAATTCGGCGAAGTCATCGCCTTGTGCCAGGTCGTAGCCCTTCGGCTCGTGGTCCAGGTTGCCGTTCAGCATTCCATCGGCCAGGCCCAACGCCACCTCACTGCGCGTGTCACCCCACTTCACGATCATGGCCATGAAGTAGGCCAACGACGCTTGGCTGGTCTTGCCTTCGTGGAACGCCGCGTTGCCGAGGCTCATGTGCGCTTCCTGGTGCATGGGGAAGTGCTTGGCGTTGTCCTTCATGGCGGCGAGGGCGGTCTTCACATCGCCCTTCTCCTCGAACGCTATGGCGCGCAGGTCGCGCATGTTGAAGTTGCCCGGGTAACGTACGATCCCCTGATCGAACACCGCGATGGCTTTGTCGTACTCCTTCATGCCCGAGTAGCAAACGCCTTTGTTGATGAGGAAGCGGTGCGCGTGATCGCCGCGGATCCCCATACCGCGATCACACAGCGGCAATGCATCGGCGTGTTTGTCCTGTTTGATCAGCACTGAGATGTGGCGTAGCAGCACGCGTTCGTAAACGCTGTCGTTGCGGTTCACCGTGGCGTACACTTCGGCGGCACCGGCATAGCTCTCCATTTCCTCCAGCTCGATGCCTTTCTTCAGCATCTCGTAACCGTGGTTACGCGGCTTGGCATCCTGCGCCACGGTGGTGAGCGCGACGAGTTGAACGGCTGCGACGAGCAGCAGGGCAGAGGTCAGTGGTTTCATGAACGTGTGAAGTGGTTGGCGTTGCTCCCGAGCGAAAGGCCGGTCACACGAGGTGCGGCCCACAAGGGAAAATGATGCCGGGAACGAACGCGGTGGGGGGAAGTGTGCATGAGCGCTGACATGTTGCGTTGTAAGCCGCAACACGCGGCATCGGGAAAGGGATCCGCAAAGTAGAAGTCAATGAGGGTTGAACAGTGATGCAACACTGAATTCGGAGGCGCACGGGCCGCGACTACCGCAGCACCTGCACGCGCAGGGTATGGCGCACAGCGGGGCCGATCACCTGTAGCACGTAGGTGCCGTTGGCCAAAGACGCGGGTAGGTCGAAGTCCATTCCGGTCGCGCTGGCGATCACTTCACGCTCCGCGATCAAGCGGCCATCGTGGCTCATGAGCTGACAGACAACTGTTCCGGAAACCGTTGTGTGCACTATAGTGATCCGGTCGGTCGCCGGGTTCGGGTAGGCGATGGGTCCTGCTTGATCAACGGATCCCACGGTCATGCCCAAGCACGCATCGGCATCGGCGGCTTGCGGTTGCCAGAAGGCGCTGAGGTTCTGCCCGCGCAACGCGTGGTTGGCGGTGTAGTGGTAGCTGCCGTTGTTCGCGTAGCGGTTGCACTCGAACAGCGCGAAGTTGGGATCGAAGGATGCGCAACTCTCGAAGTCGGTGATGTGCGACGGTGGTGCCGTCATGCCATCGAAAACGGTATTGATGGCGCCGCTGCCGAAGAGGAACGGGTAGTTGTAGTGCCACGGCGTGCTGCCCAAGTTGCAGTAGCCGCTGATGGTGCTGATGGGTTGCCCCCGGTTGAACAGCACAATGCCATCGCAGGTCTGGTGATAGAGGTATACGCTCGGTGTATCAACACCTTGCCACCAATCCAACGCGAAGGCGTCGTATGGAACACCGCCGTAGAAGTTGGCGACGCCCTTCACGCTCGCATCGAAGCCGTTGATGTTCAGATCACCTTCCACCGTGCCGAGATCCGGGCGGGCCAACATGTTCCCGGTCACAACGAACGAATCCAGGACACACTCGAACGCGGTACCGTTCAACGTCTTGAAATACGGTGCCAGCGCATCCGGTAGTGCATTGCAGGCGGCAGGTTTCTCCGCTGCACGATCGAGGAATGCTGCGGCCATCGCCACGAAGCCACCGGCGCTCTCGCCACCCACGAATACTTTGTCCACGCACACACTGTCCTGGTCGGCGCGCCCTTTCAGCCATCGTATGGCACCTTTCACATCCTGCATGCCGCGATAGATGGCGCGTTTCAGTTCGGCACTGTCGAGCGCATAGAATGAACGGTACTGTATTGGCCACAACGAGATCGGCCAACCGGCCACGGGATCGCTCACGAAGTCGTCCTTTTGCCAACCCAAACGGTAGTTGACGCTCGCCACCACATACCCGCGTTTCACGAACTGGTGCAACAACGGAACGATACCCGCTGGATCGTCCTTGCACCCGCCGAGCCAATTGCCGCCGTGTACGAACACGGCCAGCGGGCGCTTGGTATCGGTGTTGCCGTTCGGCGTGTACAGGTCGAGGCGCAACGTGTCGATCAGCCCGAGGTAGTTGGTGTCCACACCATAGACCAAGTCGCTCTCCACACGGAAGGTGAACTGGTCGGGTGTCGTGTAGTCCTGGGCGGATAGAGTGAAGGGCAGGAGAAGGAGAAGGGAGCAGAATGCGCGCATGATTCTTAGTCCCGATCTGTCGGGAGGGTGAAGATCGGGCTTACGGACGGCACCTTCAACGATCGGTCACCGGTGCAAGATCTCAGCAGGTACTGCCAAGGGTTATGGAATATTGCGCTCCCGTTGTCCAGATCCGTCCGGGGCGTTCGTCAATAGAGCGAACAACAACTTCAACCAACAACCAACAACACAATGAGCAAGTACATGTTCCTTTTCCGTGGCGGCAGCGATATGCAACAAGCTTCCCCCGCCGACCAACAAGCCAACATGATGAAGTGGAAGGTGTGGATGGACGATATCGCTGCCAAGGGCAAGTTGCACGGTGGCGAACCGCTGAGCTACGGCGCAGGCAAGGTGCTGAGCGGGCGCACCATGAAGATGACCGACGGCCCCTTCGCCGAAGGCAAGGAGATCGTGGGCGGCTACCTGATCGTTGATGCCAAGGACATCAACGAAGCGGCGGAGCTTGGCAAGGGATGCCCCATCTTCGAGAACGATGGCAGCGTGGAAGTGCGCGTCGTCATGGAGATGTGAGCACACCCGAGGAAATAGGCGCGTTGACCGACCATCTTTTCCGCCGCGAGGCGGGAAGGATGGTCGCGGCGTTGACACGTTTGTTCGGCGCGAAGCACGTGGAATTGGCCGAGGACATCGTACAGGAAACGCTGCTGAAGGCCATGCACGAGTGGCCGTATCACGGGGTGCCCGATGTGCCGGCCGCTTGGTTGCACCGCGTGGCCAGGAACCTGGCCATCGATCGTTTGCGACGCGAGTCGCGCGGGTTGGAACTGCTGAAGGAGAATGCCGCCCTGTTGCGCAGCGAGTGGACACTGAGCAGCACCGTGAACGAAATGCTGAACGCACCTTCGATCGCCGACGACCAGCTGCGCATGATGTTCGCATGTTGCCATCCGAGCTTGCCGCGCGAACAGCAAGTGGCGTTGGCCTTGAAAACGCTCTGCGGGTTCGGCGTGCCGGAGATCGCGCGGGCGTTCGTCGTGAGCGAGGAGACGATCAACAAACGCTTGTACCGGGCGCGTGAAGCATTCCGTGCGTTGGGCAGCATCGAGTTCCCACCGCCGAGCGAACTCGCACCGCGCCTCGAACACGTGCTGGCCACCATCTACTTGCTCTTCAACGAGGGATACAACAGCACCAGTCACCAACACCTTATCCGCGAAGACCTGATCGAGGAAGCGCTGCGCTTGTGCGATCTGCTTACGCGCAATGCCACCACCGATCGCGGCGAAGTACACGCGCTGCTCGCCCTCATGCTCTACCATGCCGCGCGCAGCGCAACCCGCATCGATGCCGATGGTGCCATTGTGCTGTTGCGCGAGCAGGATCGCTCCAAATGGGACGGAGAGCTGATCGCCCTCGCCGATCACCACCTCGATCGTGCGGTGGCCGGACAGGCCATGTCCATGTACCATGTGGAAGCCGCGATCGCAGCCGTGCATGCGCATGCAGCCACGTTCGCAAGTACCGACTGGCGAGCGATCATCGGTCTCTATGATCAGCTCCTGCGGCTGAACCCGTCCCCGGTGATCCAGTTCAACAGGGCCATAGCGGTTGCGCAAGCCGATGGATCCGCTGCGGGAGCATTGGCGCTGGAGGCGGTGAAGGGCATGGAAGGTTCGCATTTGTACCACGCCGCACGCGGTGACCTCTTGCGCGATCAAGGACGGGTCGATGAAGCGCGCGCGGCATACACGTTGGCCGCTACGCTCACCCGATCGCCGGCCCAGAACGAATTGTTGCGACGCAAGCAGGACGCATGTGGTTGATCCGCTGCTGATCCATCGCACTGCGCGGACCATTTCTTCAACCGCGACTTCCGCGAGTTGACGGACTTGAGGTCAATGGCGTCCCACGTTCAATTCCGCAGTTCCAACTCCATGTAGATATCGGCGCGGGCGTAGGCTTGGGTGGGCAAAGGGAGTTGAACGAATCCCAATTCACGGTACAGTGCAATGGCCGTTGCCGAGCCTTTGGTGTTGGAGTACAACATCACTTTGGTGGCGTGCAGTTGCCGCGAGCGTTCAATGGCGGCCAGACACAGCAAACGCCCGATGCCTTTGCCGCGCGCGCGTTTGTCCACGGCCATCTTGGCCAGTTGCACCACACCCGGTGCTGCATTGATCAACGCGCAAGTGCCCACGACTTCCTCCGCTTCCATGGCGAGCAGGATCGCTCCGCCCGTCGCAATGATCTTCCCGTCGGGATCATCCAGCACCTCCAGATCCACGTCTTCCACCACGTAGCTCTTCGCGATCCACGCAACGTTGATGCGCTTGAAGTCGGGCTGGTAGCGGGGCTCGTAGTCGATGATGTGCATGTTGGATGTGCGCAGGTCTATTCCACCAATGGGCCGGACTCCTGTGTGGTGGTTCCATCCAACACCTTGGTGCGCAGGATCGAGCAAAGATCTTCGAACTCTTGAGGCTTCATGCTTGACTTGGGGAGGACGTGCGAGAAAGGTCCTTGAACAACAATATGGTCCTCGTGGATCGCCACATTCTTGAGCGCGCTCCAAGGGGATATGTATTCCACACCACCATATAGCAACGTCATCCCGTTCTCTCGCATGTGAAGTGTCGCTGCACCTTGCGATTCAACATTCTTGGCCCAGCGCGATATGCGCCATCGGTAGGTCAACACCTGGCCTATCACGTACGCCATCAGTGCCACCGCACCCAATGTTGTGATCAAGGCCATGATACCGAACCAAGCCATGTCCGGCCGAAGCACTGCTCCAACGGCCAGCAGCAACACCACGCCCATTATGCTCAAGAATACACGGCGATACTGCCGTGTCAAGGGGCTCTTGAACGGGTTGATAGTGCCGCCCCTTTCATAAAGTGCCATCAACTCAACGTGAGTGGTCGTCAATGTGATGGTGCGGTCCATGGCCGTGAAGTTCGCTGATGCGCTTGAATTCGTGCTGGTAACGGTGTTCGAAGTCGATGATGCGCATGTTTTCCGCTCCCGTATCGCGGGTGTGAAGATCCAGCAGGAACGGTGATCTGTGGTATGCCATCCGTGCTTCTCTTTGCGCTCACTTATCACCCCTGATGGATCCCTTCCGCTACCCGATCAACCTGCGTTGGGCCGACATGGACCCCAACTTCCACCTGCGCCACGATGTGTATTACGGCTTGGGTGCCCAGGCCCGCGTGGAAACACTGTTGCTGTCCGGCATTACACCGCAGGTGATGAAAGACGCGCACTTCGGCCCGATCCTGTTCCGCGAGGAGTGCGTGTTCCGGCGCGAGATGCGGCTCGAAGACAAGGTGGATATCCATGTGCGCCTGAGCAAAGCACGTCCCGATGGTTCGCGCTGGTCGTTCCGGCAAGAGTTCGTGCGTGGGGACGGAACGCTCTGCGCGGTGCTGAGCGTTGATGGTGCATGGATGGATACGCAACTGCGCAAGCTCACCGTGCCGCCACAGGAATTCATGGCGCGTTTCCTCAGCATTCCACACACCGATGATTTCGAGCTGTTGGCGCCGTCTACACCGAAGGCGGGTTAGCGCCCGACGATCACTCTAGCACTCCGCTGTCCGTTGCCCGATGCAACCACAACCGTGTACACGCCCGGTGCCAAGGGCGCATCCACCAGATTGCGTTCAAACACTTGGTTGGAGGACCACACTATGCGTGACTGTGCATCGTAGAGCACTAACCGTGGAGAGTCACGCAGCATATCCGCGGGTACGGTCACGGTGAACGCACCATCGCTCGGTACGGGCACTACGCGCAGTGCTGGCCCGGTTCCCAAGGTGGTAACGCCGACCGCACCCACCACATCGGCACACGCACTTTGCAGGATCCGTTTCGGAATGATCTCCTCCACCCAAGCCACGATGGCCAGATCATCCATCTCTTCCACGAAAGTGCCGGACATGTCAGTATTGACGGTGTAGGAGAGCGATTGCCCTGCGCTGAGC
Organism: uncultured Bacteroidota bacterium; assembly: GCA_902825795.1. GTDB lineage: Bacteria > Bacteroidota > Bacteroidia > Flavobacteriales_F > PHOS-HE28 > PHOS-HE28. The sequence goes on along the minus strand of CADECG010000142.1, from coordinate 1,907 downwards.
GGACCGATGTACTGCCCGGAGACCGAGGGTAGCATCTTCATCATCACTTGGTGGAACTCGGTTTCGCCATTGGTGCTCGCATTGCCGGTGGTCATCCGCTCCACCACGGCCATCTGCAAACGGATGTCCGTACCCGGCATGTCCACCAACACCTGCACTTCCACTGTGCCGCTGACCTGTGTGCCGGTGAATACCGCGTCGATCACTTGCATGCTCATGTACGCTGGTATTTCTTGGTATGCCTCCACATCCACCGGTTCCAGAAACTGCGTGCTTTCCTCGTGGGTGTCGAAGCGCAGGTCGGGTATGCTGCTGATGTTGTAGAACGAAGAACGGGTGCCTGCTGCGGAGATGTAGTACGGATCGCCGTCGCCCGGCCACGACATCTGGTACTTGATGAGGCAGTAGTTGTCGATCGCGGGGATGATCACGGTATCGAGTTTCGCGTTGGCGCCAACGCAGGGGCTGCACGTGCTGCTGGTGAACATTTCGATCAACGTGGTGCGCACCACAAAGGTGTCTTCGACAGCAATGGTGAAGTGGATGGTATCGTTGGCGGGCCATTGGTCCGTTGTTCCGTTCGGCGCGTTGCACCAGAGATCGATGGTGTGCATGCCACTGGAGGCCGGCACCCATGGCAACGGGTGCTCAACGTCCGCAACGGCCGCCGTTGGCAATGCTGGAATACTGACCATAGCGCTCTCCACCGCACCACCGTCCACGCGGTAGTGCATGGACAACGATGTGATCGGCTGCGAACCAAGGTTGCGCACTTCGGCACGTATGGCGACTGGGCTACCGGTCTGTGCGAAATCGGCGGTGGCATCCTGCTCGGTGAAGGCGTCCGATGATTGCGTTGCGCCGGGCTTGATCACGTAGTACGCGTTGTCGGCGAAGTCCACATTGTAGGCTGCACCACATACGCTGGCCACATTGGGCGAGGCAGGCACCTGATAGGCCTCGTTAGCGTTCACCTGCACGCCCAACGTAAGGGTGCTGAGGTCGGGCGGATATCCGGTCTTCTGGTCGGCGATGTAGATATGGCCCGTGGTCTCTTCGAAGACGATGGACCAGTAGGTGAAGCTCACATTGTCGCTACTGGCGAAACACCAATGCACCCAGAACTGGCGATAGGGCGCGGCGCCGAACGTCTTGGTGTACAAACCGCTGCCGCCGTGGTTGAAGTACAGGCCCCAAACGCACACGGAGTTGTCGGGTATCTGCGCACTCGGTAGCGCGTAGTTCGTTTCGGCGGGCTGCAACCATGGATTGGGTGAGAACGTGAGCACACCGGCCTGATCGGCTTGGAATGACGTGAACGTGCTTCCATTGAAGGACATCGGGAACGGCAGCGCAATGGGCGGCGTCCATGCATCGGTGGCGTTCTGGTCAAGATGTTGCACCCAGCCGCTGTCGATCATGTAGATGCTGAACTCCGGATCACGGTTCAGGTCGCGCGGGTTCTCACCGGCATCGAGCACGGGAACGATATGGAACTGTGCGGTTGCCGATACGGTGCAAACAGCAGCAACGAAAGCGAGTGGATGAATACGCATGGCGAGCAGTTCTACGGACATGACGAAGCTATTCCGCTCGGGTTGTTCGGCACCGGATCGGCGGATGGCGCGTTCCGCTCAGTGATCGCCCCGGAAGTAGCCACGCTTCAGCCGCAAGCTGAAGAAGTTGATGAAGAGCACGATGTAGCTGAGGTAGAACAACGACTGCAGTACCACCAATAGGCGGCCCATCTTGGTGACCGGATAGAACTCACCGAAGCCGATGGTGCTGGATGTGACGAAGCTGAAGTACACCGCTTCGGTCCAATGGGTCAACGGCACGTTGAGGTGCTGGCCGGTGGCATAGATCACCGCGAAGCTGAGCACCACTTCCAGGTAGTTCAACAGTAG
>CADECG010000141.1 GCA_902825795.1 uncultured Bacteroidota bacterium | reverse complement strand
AGCTATAGTCCTCTTCGATCTTCACTCTCCGACGACCCGCATAACGGACAACCTTCATCGCGTCGTCCATTTCCTTCTCTAGCTGGTCCTCGTCGAACCGGTGCACCCAGTGTGTGAAGATCGGCTCCCAGTCCACCAGTGTGCTGTCAGTTGGCTGGAACCCGGTCGCAGCAAGGCTCCATTCTTCTTCGCCATCGCGTTTCACTTTGAAGAAATGCACGGCACCGCTCCCGAACCTGTTCTCTCCCATCCGCTTGCCTACATACTCCATACTGTCCTTGGGCTCGGCCCAGTGGCCGCTGTTCAGTTGCAAGCGCGCCATGGCCACTTGATCGGTGACATTCCCGGTGAAAAGGTCACCCCAACCTTCCTCCATCAGTTCCTGACGTAGCCATAACGCGCTCGCTTCATCGGTGCTGAAGCGTTGCCAGATGGCGGGATCAACGGACTTGCCTGAATACTTCAGATACAGCGCCGTCTTCATGACCTCATCCTTGTCGTTCCCTTTCAACATCTTGTCGAACCAAGCCTTCACCGCTGGATCGTCGTAATGATGGATCAACAGGTGACGATAGTGTGCCAACCACTGATAGGAACGGCCACGCAGCTTGTAGGAAGGGCTCTTTTGCTTATCGCGGTACTCGCCGGTTCCGTAAAACTCCTGCCAATAGGATACAGTACCCAGATCATCGAGGTCATCGGGACCTGCGTAGGTGTAGGAACGGTCATCGTTATACCGCCCTCCAGTGGATTCCGTGCTCGCTTCGGCAAGCATGCGCTTCAATGAGCTCTGTGCTTCGGCCAGGATCGCGTCCTTCTCCGGCGCGATCACTGTTTTCGGAAGGAGCTTCTCATCCACCAATGCGGCGAGCAGGTTGTAAACCACGCTCCTGTACTCATCATAGCGCGCCAGTTTCAAGATCGCCGGGAAGAGCGGCTTCGCCAGTTCAAGTGTGTCGAACAGCGGGAAGAAAACCCCGCCGGTGCGCCACTCGTTGTCGACTAAGGGTGTTTCCACCACCACGCATTCGCCGAAGGCCTTCACGCCGGCTGTGGTTTTCGATAGCAACATGGCTTCCAGCGCGGCCAACTGTAATTCTGTACTGTCACCAGCCGCCGCATACACTTCACGCAGGTACGGCATGGCATCGGCCGATCCGCTGTTGCCCAGGGCTTCAATTGCCTCGAAACGCTGCTTGCGGTGGTCCTTATCGAATGCCGCCGTGCGCAACCATGCGACCAAGGGTGCGCCATGCTTGGGCATAAGCCCGACGGTATTGAACGACGCCCTTGCTTGGGCTGCCCTCAAACTATCCGTACCGGTAAGGTCGGCCATGAACGCATCGCCCTTCAACTCGAAAATATCACCTTCCAATATGGTGTCCAAGGGCGCAATGGTCCCGTGGAACGTCGCGCTCCATGGTGCGATCGCTTCCAACGTGTCCGCTACTGTGCGCACCAGGATCACACGTGCGCCGCGCTGCAGCATCGTAACGTGCACGCAACGAACGGTGGCGGTATCCGTGATCACGGCATCCAACCGTTCCGTGCCAGCGGTGCTGCTCCGCTTGCTTTGCTTCACCACCGCCCCGGCACCACTGGCAACATTCCCCAAATAGTCGCTCCAGAATGCATCCTTGTCCTTCCACGATTCAAAGCGGTGCATCTTCTGGGAGTACACCCCGGTGACATCCGTGGTGCTATCACTGACGAAAACCATTGTTTCGTTCGTGCGCATGTGGCCGTCGTCTTCTTCGTCCTCTTCCCAGCCGCGGTGCCGAGGTCTGGCCCGTTGCATGAGTTTTCGGATGGGATCGATCTCCTGATTCACTGAAGAGGTGCGCACGGTGAAACCCGCCGCGCTATCGGTGAAAAGTTCGGTGGCAGCGGGAACGGGCAATGGCAGCAACTTGAAAGAGTTCAGGAAATCCATGGCCTCCGCCTTCGGGGCCACCGCACTTAGTTGGTAGAAATGCGGCCCACGAAGCGTCCATCGGGCAAAAACAGTGTCCGACCGGTTGGTGAACAGGCCATCCAAAGCCGGCCGTCCGGCCAATTCAAAGTGTCGCGTGGACAAGCGTTCCAGCGTGAAGTGTTCCTCGAACGCATCGGCCAACCGCGCCAACTCGAAGGTGTCCTCTTCCAAAAACGTGGGGTCATACAACGATGAACTCATCAACATGAAATGACGATCACCTTGAACGCCCTGAGCCATGAGATCGCTGGTGGCAATTGACTCCCGCGCCGAAGGGGCCTTTGGGCCTTCCATTCGCACGAACTGCCGACCCGGAAGTGCAACACTGCAACCGCCTGTCTTGGGAACGAAAACGCCGGTCTGTCGCAGACCGCCATCGAAGACGAGTGAAGCATGTATGCGATCGCCGTCCTTCTTCGCCTTCGCTGTATTGCGCGTCCCCACCTTTACGATGAAGATCTCCGATGGAGCAACAATGATGCGATAGCGCAGTCGGTTGCCGCGCATGGTAACGCTGGTGAGTTCATACTGCGGACGACCACCAGCATCCATGGTTTTCTTAACGGCACCCAAGCGCCCGGGTATGCCTTCGTACAATATGCTGTCCAGCGTTGCACACACATCATCAGTCGATAGGCCGCGCAAAGGCGCCAACGTCTGCAACCGCTGCACCACCACGTAGCTTCCATTCGTGGGGTCGGTACTGATCAGCGTACGGCCGTTGCCTCCCCATGGCAATTCATAATAAGGGCTCGGCACATCCATGCTGAAGTCACCATCAGGCCCTGCGACCTTGGACAGTACTGGGGGCTTGTACATCTCGTCGTACTTGTGCCGCCGATGGATCGACGCGGTCGTGAATCCGCTGGGCACCGCTTCGACGGTGTAGCCCATGGCGCGCAGCTTGGCCAGAATGCCGCCTTCACCGGGCAAGTGCGCGGCGCCAACGGCCGTGAAGAGCGAACCACTGCGCATCAACGGAAGCATGCCGTTGAGCATGGTATCGTTGCGCATATCGAGCATGTATTTGCGCGAACTGCTGCTCACATTCTCCGCATCGAACAACGAATCGAGGCGCGCCAGATCACCATTGCGATAGGCGGTCTCCAATAATTCGTGCAACGGTGGCCCATCGTTGTACTTGGCCATGAGCTTGCGGTGGCGCTCGCGGTCGGCCTTGGTGCCTTCCTCGGTATTCGCCAGCATCACCAGTTCGAGGGAGCTATCGAAGCGCTCCAGCCCGTGAACAGGCTTGCCGAGTTTGCGCCCTGCTTGAAAGATGAACAGATCCAAGTAGGTGAGTTCTTCCGAGTTACCGCTCTGGTCCGTGATCCGGTACAACAGGTCGTCGATCATATAGGGCTCTTCCGCAAGCACACCCAACAGCGCTTCGCGTTCAGGGAAGTCGGTACTGAAGGCGTTGTCGTAAAAGCCACGCACACCCGGTCCGCGTCCTAAACTCTCCATCACTCCCATGGTGAACAGTTTGCTTGTGCCCATGTCCTTGAGCCACTGCGCCGGATCAAGATCAAGCGCCACGGCATCGCTCTGTTCAAGGGCATCGAAGAAGGGATCGCCGAGATGGAAGGCCAGCTTCTTGCTCACGTGCATGGTTCCGTACACGTAACTGGCCTTGGGCAATCCGTTCCCACTTACGCGCCATAGCAAGGCGTTCTGGTTCTCGGCACGTTGTCCGGCCGCGGAAAACGACACAACGAGTGCTGAAGCCACCGCAAAAGCGGTCTTTGTCGAGAGGATCATCCACTTCATTGATCGGGTTTTGAGCAAGGCCCGCAAGATGGCGACCAGCACTTTATCCAGTCCTTTGCGAACGCCCGTGTTCCGCTAAGAATTGCGAGGTCAATGAACTGCAGGTCGGCGCAACCAGACTTTCACCGGCACTTCGTAACGATCAAGGCTTCGCCAGCACAAGACCTAGATCCTGATGCTTGAGCATCAAAACGCTCTCGTTCCGAAACCCATTCTCATCACCTGCCTTCTGCATACGGAAAGCCATATGCAGTGGGTGGGTGGCCACTGTACCGTAGCGTTCGCTGAAAGTGCGGCCTTCCTCCATGAGCGCTGTGAGGTAATAGAACGCCACATCGAAACCGAGGAAAGCATACTCGCTGGCGTCCGTTTGGAAGCGTTCGCGGAACATCCCCTCGAAAGCAACAACCCGTGGGTCATTCCTGTCGATCCATGTGCTGGCCGGAACATGCAATGAAATGGCATCGAGCTTTTCGGCATCGAGGCTTTCCATTTGCTGCCATTGCTCCATTCCAAAGACGACGACCTTGTGGCGCTCGGCCGAATCCGCCAGCTTGTTCACCAATCCCGTCACCAACTCAACATCTTCGGACGGAACCACGATAACGTTGGTGCGGGCGGCTTGCAACCGTGCCACCACGGTCGCTGCGTCGCGCTTCCCCATGTATACGATCGTGGAACTATCGATGACCTGATCGCTGCCAGCGGCAGCTAAGGCCTCGCGCAGCATCCGTTCCATCTGGTCCTGCAACTCCTTCTCACCGGTAATGCCGGCGCGGATCAGTATCACATTGTCGTTACCGTGGTGCCGGGCCACGAAACGGGCGATCTGTTGCACATGTTCAGTACGACCGCTCACCACCTTGCTCACACGTGGTCTGCCCAGTAGCACCTTATTGCTCTGCGCCACTGGGCAAACCACATGGCCTGTTCCGGCCAAGCCAGCCACTTGCTCAATTGCAGCGCGATGGAAGGGACCGATATACAGGTCCAGGTTCTTCAACGATGGATCCTTGAGCGTTTTGTTCCACACCGACGGCTCGCCCCCGACATCCGCCACATGGATATCGGCTTTGAAACCCACACGCTCCAATGAATCGATCGCCAATTGTGCGCCTGCGTAGAACTGCGCCGCTATGCCCGTGAGATCGTACCAATCGTCGGCATCAACGCGCGCCAGCGCGCTGTCGTTCCGTTCGATGCTGAACGGAAGGAGCAATCCAACGCTGTACCGTTCGCGCTTATCCATGCCTGGTGGCTCAACGTTCACAACCACCTCGACTTTCGCCGGAATGCGCAGGTACATGCCCACTTGCAATCCGCTGGGTAAACCACCGTTAGCGGCTTTCAATTCTTCCTCGGAAATACCGTACTGCTTGCACAAGCCGAACACCGTCTCCTGCGCTTGCACCAGGTGGCTCTTACTGCCATCGTCGGCGGCCGGAGCAACGGTGTTCGCATCGGTACCGGTGACCTTGGCCACGGGCACCACGAGTTCCATGCCCACCTTGAGTCCATCTGCCATCTGCAGGTTGCGGCTCAGCAAGTCCGCCTCGGTAACGTTGTACTTGCGTGCGATGCCGTATACGGTTTCCTTCTTCTGAACCACATGCACCAATTCTCCATTCCGCAATTGCGGCGCCGCCTTGGCCTCTTTCTTTGATACGCCGTCAACGGGGATCACGAGCACTTGGCCAATACTCAGCCCTTGACCAGCGGCCGGGTTCGCCTTCACGATCATCTCCACAGGCACTGCGTAACGTTGGCCGATGGCGAACAGCGTCTGGCCTTTCTCAACCGTATGCAGAATGTACTTCTTCCCGTCGCGCGTTTGGGTGATCTGTGCCGACGTGTTGCACGCTCCCAGCAGGAACATGAACGCAAGGATGATGTGGATGAGGTGCTTCACTCCCATTCGATGGTCGCCGGGGGTTTGCTGCTTATGTCGTAGACCACACGGTTCACGCCCTTCACGCGATTGATGATGTCGTTCGAGATCCGTGCCAACAGTTCGTATGGCAGGTGGCACCAATCCGCGGTCATGCCGTCGGTGCTCGAAACAGCGCGCAACGCCACGGCGTTCTCATAAGTACGCTCATCGCCCATCACCCCAACACTGCGCACAGGTAGAAGGATGGCACCGGCCTGCCACACTTGGTCGTACAGTCCAGCATCGCGCAGGCCTTGTATGTAGATGTGATCGACCTCCTGCAATAGCGCGACTTTCTCAGGAGTCACTTCACCGAGTATGCGGATGCCGAGGCCCGGCCCTGGAAAGGGATGGCGGCCAAGCAACGCGGCATCGAGGCCGAGTTCCTTGCCTACGCGACGCACTTCATCCTTGAACAGCAGTCGCAACGGTTCAACCACCTGCATCTTCATCCGCGCCGGCAAGCCCCCCACATTGTGGTGGCTCTTGATCGTAACGCTCGGGCCGTGAACGCTTACGCTCTCGATCACATCGGGGTAGATCGTTCCCTGCCCCAGCCATTTTACATCGCTGATCCGGTGTGCCTCCACATCGAACACATCGATGAACGTCGCCCCGATGGCCTTCCGTTTCTGCTCCGGGTCCTCCTTCCCTTTCAGCGCATCGTAAAAGCGGCCTTTCGCGTCCACTCCGGTGATGTTGAGGCCGAGGTGCTTGTAGTTGTGCAGCACGCTTTCGTATTCGCCCTTGCGCAACAGGCCGTTGTCAACGAAAATGCAATGCAACCGATCGCCGATGGCCTTGCTGAGGAGCAATGCCGCCACGCTACTATCAACTCCGCCACTGAGGGCGCGCACCACTTTGTCGTTGCCCAGTTGGGTCCGCAAAGAGGCGATGGTGGAATCGACGAACGAGGCCGGGGTCCAATCGCCCTTGCAGCCACATACGTTCATAACGAAGTTGCGCAGCAGCTGTAGTCCGTCGGTGGTGTGGTACACCTCTGGATGGAACTGAACTGCGAAGGTGTCTTCACCCTTCAACCGGTACGCCGCCACAGGTACCGCGTGGGTGCTGGCCATGATCTGCATGTTACCCGCTGCAGCTGTAATGCTGTCGCCATGGCTCATCCACACCTGCGTACCAGCATGGATACCATCGAACAAGGGGGCGCTCACGGCGATGTTGTCCAAATGTGCACGACCGTACTCCCGCACGGTGCTGCGGATCACCGGTGCCCCAGCGCGTTTGGCCAGCAGCTGGGCGCCGTAACAAACCGCCAGCACCGGCACACGACCTTGGAAACCACTGATATCGGTATCGGGTGCTGTGGCATCGTGCACGCTGAACGGACTGCCACCGAGAATGACGCCTTTTATCGCAGGGTCATTCGCGAACGTGGCGGCCTTGCTGAACGGATGGATCTCGCAGTACACGTTCAGCTCGCGCACGCGCCGTGCGATGAGCTGCGTGTACTGGCTACCGTGGTCGAGGATGAGGATCTTGGACAAGTGCGGAGATGAGATGTGGGAGATGTGAAAGTGAAGAACCGCTCGTCACTGACGATGGGTCCGACACGTCTTGGTTAAGGCGGCCAAAATTATCCGCAGAGGGCAACCGCTCCCGCCATCGGTCGACTAACTTTCAACGCCATGCGGATCCAGCAGCCAGCGATCAGTGCTTCGATGCGATGGGGCTTGTTGACGGTGTTGGGTATTGCAAGCGTTCAAGCGACCTTGGCACAACTGGTCGTCTGGTCAGAGGAATTCGAGAACAGTTGCGGCTCCGGCTGCCATGCCGCCCTCTACACCCTCGGACCGAATGGCATCTGGGCCGTTGCCAATGTCGGTGCACAAGGCACCTGCCCGAACCAGTGGTTCATCAGTTGCCGGGAGAACGGGAACGCCGTAGGCACGTGCGGTACCGATTGCACTGGTGGCAACGAGACCTTGCACATAGGCAATGAGTTGGTGGGGGTATGTGCCAGCCCGAGCGGCTGCATCTTCTGCCCAACTGGCGATTGCGGGGCGGCTTACGATGCCGGCTGCCCACCGGCGTTCTGTGCATTTTGCCTCTGCGGGTGTTTGAACACGCAAACGAACAAACGCGCTGAAAGCCCAACCGTCAACCTCACGGGGTACAGCAACATCACGCTCAACTTCAAGTATATCGAGAACGGCCAAGGGGCTTCGGACAATTTCCTTGTCGAATACTGGAATGGCGCGGTGTGGGCTGCCCTTAGCGATCCAGCGAAAACGCCGGTGGGCGGTTGTGGCTCACAAGGGCTTTGGACCCAGTACAGCGTGGCCTTGCCGGCCAGCGCGAACAACAACCCCGGTGTGCGGGTCGGCTTCAGGTGGCAGAACAACAACGACGGAGCCGGAGCCGACCCGAGCGTCGCTATCGATGAAGTACAACTGACGGTTCCATACGCCCCCACTTGTTTAGGGCCTTTCGTTAACGAGATCAGCAATGGGCCTTCAGGGGAAAAAGAATACGTTGAACTGATGGTCTGTGGGCCTCCCTGCACCACGGTGGATCTACGCAACTGGAAGATAGACGACAACAATGGCGCGGCGTGGAACGGCTTCGGAACACTTATGCTGAACAGCGGGGTAAGCGGCGGTCACCTGCGGTTCGCCAACGTGGCACAATGGGCGGCTGTCCCGACAGGCTCGCTTATCGTTATATACAACAACGTGGATATCAACGGGGCTGTGCCACCCGACGATGCCAACGATACGGCTCCGGTCGACAGTGTATACGTTCTACCAGCGAACCACGCATCGTTACAGGGCTGCTTCCTCTGGCCCAGTGCAGTGAGCGGTGGGGCATACGGTCCATGCGGCTTCGCCCTTGGCGCATGGGTGCGTGTGGCTTTGCGCAACGAAGGCGATGCCATGCAGGTCCGTTATCCCAATAGTCAGTACTTCCATGGTATCAGCTACGGGCCGGGCACCCAGAACATGAACAATGGCGGGATCGAGAATCTCAGGATCAGCACCATCAACCATGCGGGCCGGGTCATCTATTTCAATGCTTCAGACCCGCGTATAGCGGCCAACTTCACCAGCGCTGCCGTGGCAGGGAACGAAACGCCCGGCGCGGCGAACAATGCCGCCAACCTCGCCTATCGTCGCGCGATGCAGTGCGCCACCCCTCTGCCGATCGAACTCCTATCGTTCGATGCCCACAACGATGGGGCAACAGTACTGTTGGAATGGAGAACGGCCACGGAAACGGACAACCACTACTTCACCATTGAGCGAAGCACGGATGGTATCTCCTACTCGGATCTTTTGAACACCCCCGGAGCAGGCACCAGTCAAACCGCCATTGATTACAAAGCGCACGACGCCGAACCTGTGGCTGGTGTGAGCTATTACCGGCTGCGCCAAACCGACTTCGACGGCAGTTCGGCTGTCAGCGATGCGGTGGCCGTACACCGCCACACCGCTAGCAATGCGGTGCATGCCTATGTGCAGGCCGATGGCTCCATTGTTCTTGAACATCCGTGCAGCGCCGCGACATGGCGCCTATGCGATATGCTGGGACGCGAACTGGCGACCGGACGCACCGGCGAAGGCCCTTACACTGTCTTGGACTTGTCCAGCGGAACGCACGGGGCGATCGTCCTTTCGGTGATCTGCAACAACGATGTTGCCTGCTTTCCGTTGGTTCGGTGATCCTCGATCGTGGAAGTCAACAGTTGTTGATGATCCGTTAGCGATCGCCCACCGTGATCGACCGACTTTTGCGGCGCTCTGGAACAGATGGTGAAGAACAGGATTTGGGGTTTCCTTGTCGCCTTGGCGTTGCCGGGCGTCGCCGTTCTTGGCCAGCAGCTTGTGGACGATTTTACACGGGCGAACAACGCTATTGTTGGTGGCGGATGGACGGAAGGTGGTTCTGTACTTCTGACCTCAGCGATTTTGGGCAATGCGCTGGATATGCCCACTGGAGGCCAGAGCACGGTTGAATGGGTGTCTCAAGATGTTTCGGCCCTGTACG
>CADECG010000140.1 GCA_902825795.1 uncultured Bacteroidota bacterium | reverse complement strand
AACTTCACTGTACGGGAGGATGACCGAGTACCAACGGCCGTTGCCTACATCAAGGGACGCGAGCGTATGATCGCATACAACCCGGCTTTCATTTCGGGTATACTCGATAGCAGCGGGACCGACTGGGCTGCCGTTAGCATCCTTGCGCACGAGATCGCCCATCACTTGCTTGGGCACACATTGGCCCCCGAGGCCCTGCACCCCGGTGATGAGTTGGCTTGTGATCGTTATTCGGGTTTCGTTCTACAGCGCATGGGTGCTACAATGGCGGAAAGTCTGGCGGCTATTGCCGTTGCGGGCAATGTGCACGGAACTCGCGACCATCCGCCGAAGCACGCACGCAGCGCTGCTATCGCGCAGGGGTGGCAGGACGCCGAGCGCATTGCTGCGAATGTTGTTGATCCGCCTTTCGTCGTTGAACGTGCGTTCCTCTTCGTGGTGCGGTTCGCCGGTGATGAGAACACCTATTACGTCAACGCCGAGAACCAATTGGTGTGGTTCAACGATCACGCGGAGCCGATCGGCTTCGGTACCTGCAACAAACTGGATGGCGCCGAATACGCCTATGAATTGACGTGGGAAGGCTATTCGTTCATGGTGGACAGGAAGAACATGATCTGGCGAAGGACCGCCCACGGCATGCCCATGCAAGTAGGACAGATCGAAGCGTACATCAAACAATAGCCCTATGATCCCACGCTGCATGCGCCGCTGAGCAGATCCCCACGCCGATCTTACCGTGAATGCCGTGAACACACTTCCTTTGGGGCTTACCTGCGTCCAATGAACCTCTTCCGCAACTTCAAGTCGGTTACCAAAACGTGTTATGGGCGCGGCAGCTTCAGCAAGTTGGGCGAGATCCTGGAACCGCAGCGAGCAGCGAACGACGGCTTCTTCGTTTTCGTGGTGGACGACTACTTCGAAGACAAGCCCGACTTCGTGAAACGCATTCCGAAGTTGCAGGGCGACGAGATCCACTTCATTAGTGTGTTGAAGGAGCCGACCACGGAACTGATCGACAAGCTTCGCGATGACATACTGAAGCGGCGCGGGCTCCCTGCAGGGATCGTGGGCATTGGCGGTGGTAGCGTGATGGATATCGCGAAGGCCAGCGCGTTGATGTTCACCAACGAGGGCAGCAGCGTCCAATACCAGGGTCTCAACCTGATCAAGAAGCCCGGCATCTACCATTGCGGTGTGCCGACCATCAGCGGCACCGGCGCTGAGGTGAGCATGACGGCCGTCCTGACCGGTCCGGTTAAAAAGCTCGGGTTGAAGTGCGATTGGACCGTCTTCGACCAGATCGTGCTGGACCCTGATCTTATCGCTTCGGTTCCCCGTGATCAGTGGTTCTACACGGGCATGGATACTTACATCCACAGCGTGGAGGCCATCACCGGCACGAAGAAGAACACGTTCGCCGAAGCATACAGCGAGAAGAGCTTGGATATGTGCCGGGACGTCTTCCTGAAGCGCGAGCGCACCGACCCCAAGAGCGACGAACTATTGATGGTGGCCAGCTACATGGGTGGCCTCAGCCTCACCTACAGCGAAGTGGGTGTGTGCCATGCCCTCAGCTACGGGTTGGGCAAAGTGTTGGAGATCCATCACTGCATAGCCAACTGTATCGCCTTTGATAAGCTTGAGGATGTTTACGGGGACTACGTGCAGGAATTCAAAGGCATGGTGAAGCACCTCAACGTGAACGTCCCACAAGGGCTCGCCAAGGGTTGGAGCGAGGATACTATCGAAGCCATGGCAGAGGTAGCGTACAACCTGCCGCACATGTGGGATCATGCCTTCGGTCCCGACTGGCAAAATGTGCTCGATCGCGAGCGCATCAAAGGGTGGTATAGGAGAATGTGAAGTAGACGTGTTCGGTTGTTGGTCGCTGTGCCACTGTGCGGACTGGTTGTTGTTCAGTTGAGCTTCCATGTCGAGCCAGCGCCGGATCATCCGATTTTCCATTCTTATTGCAGTACTCGTGGTTTTGGCCTTCCTAAGCATTCAGTGGCTTGAGAGGGAAGTACGAAGGCGCAGCGAACGCATCGTGGCGCAGGCGGCCGGGCCGGGTAGCCGTATACGGATCGATGAGGTGGCCTTGGATCTCTTCGCGGGCAATATCAGCTGGACAGGAGTGAGCATTGAACAGCCCGTCGGGGATCGGCGTGTCACACAGCAAGACAGGTCGAGCCGGTTTGCTGGTCGCGTGGCCCGGATCGAAGTGCACGGCCTCTCTTACTGGCATCTGATCATGCGCGGTAAGCTGAGCATGCGTTCGCTGAGCATCCATGGTCCCCATATAGAGTTCGAAACGGGCAACGACACAACAGCTTCAGCCGATCGCACTTCGGGTGCAATGGAGATCTCCTACTTCGGTGCAGATACTGTCCTGGTGGATGCTGGTGTATTCCACATGCGCCATCATGCAGCGGACACTACCCTACTGGCTATCGACACCATTGACCTGAACGCTCTGGACATCCGGGCAAAATGGGGGCACAGCAGCCCGGTTGACCTGCGCTTTGCGTCGGCGACCGGGAAAGTTCGGGGCATTCATGCCACACTTTCCCCACTGTACGACCTTCAAGCTGCTGCAGTTGATCTGTACAACGGCGGGAGAACACTACGCATAACAGATGTGTATCTGAAACCGCTGAAAGGGCCGCAGGAATACCATCAGGTGGTCACATTCGAAAGCGATTTGTTCGATGTGCAACTGGACACGGCCATAGCGGAAGGGCTCGACCTGATGACCTTGGTCAACGCACGCACGTGGTCCACCACGGCAATGCGGATCGCCGGAGCCGACCTGAACATCTACCGCGACAAGACCATGCCTGATGGGCCCTTCAAGAGCAAGCCGCTACCTGCCAGGATGCTACGTGAACTTCCGTTCATGATCTGCATGGAGCGTTTTGAAGTTGATCGCTCCAACGTGTACTACCACGAGAAGGATGTGAACTCACCTGATTTCGGGGAAGTGACTTTCACCAATATCCATGGGATCGTCGAGGGACTGTGTACCGTGGATCCACTCAGTCAGGATACGATGCTGTTGTCCGCTTCCGCGCGAGGATTGGGTGAGTCGACCATCACCTTGGAACTCCGCACCGTTGTTTCCGACCGAAGCGATCGGTTCACCGCTAACGGAATGATCTCCGCCATGTCTTTCAACGCCTTCAATACCATGACAGGCGATCTGATCCTCGCGCGCGCAACGGCCGGTACCATTGGTGGCGTGGACCTTACGATGACCGCTGACGATGACCGGGCCACGGGCAGGGTGGCTATGGAGTACGACGGCCTTTCGCTTGAACTCCTCAAGCAGGATGGGTCCGGTGAGCGCCGGAAATTCCTGTCGGGCTTGATGAACCAAGTGGTTCGCAGGAGCAACCTCCGCTCCCACCCCGACTTCCGTCATGGCGATTTCGACTTTGAGCGCAGGAAGGACCGTTCCGTGTTCAACTACTTGTGGTCGGGGCTGCGTGAAGGCATGATCATAACCGCTCTGCCCGGGGCTTTGGAGGGCCTACGGCAATTGGAGAAGGATAGTCGCAAGGACTAGTGCCACTGGGATCGGCAGTGCAGATGGCCTGCGCTAAAGACCATTGAGCCAGCGTATGCCGCGATCCGCTTGCTTGATCCGTTGGTTGAACCGATGCACAAAATTCAAGCGCACATTGCCCACGTTCCAGCGGATGCCCTGCTCTCCTGCTATCAGGTAGCCCACATTCTCTTGGTTGAACAACAAGCCCACGTATGTACGCCTGCTATTGTAGCCCATCGCAGCGCGCAATTGCGCGTGCCAGCCCGGCCCGGTGAGCGATCGCATGTGCTCCCCGTCATCAGTTACCGGCAACAACCGTTGGATGCTCAACCCGGCACCCACTGCCCCGGAAAGGGTAACGAACCAGTGCTCCTTCAGAACATAGGTGAACGCATAACCACCCATTGGCCCGACATCCGTGAAGTTGCCACGACGCATCCGCAGGCCGGGGTCGAATTGTCCGCTCAGGATCGTCGGTACCAAGGATGAGTCCGCTCTGAGATCGTAGTACGTCAGGTATCCGCCTAACAGGAAAGATCCTTGGCTCTTTCGCTGCCACGCATCTTGGTTGAACGAGGCGCGATAGCTGAATTTCCGGTGGTTGAATATGTGCAAGGCACTGGCTCCGATGTTGAATTGCACCAGATCAGCGCGATACGGGCGTTCCATCTCCTGCACCCAGCCCACTTGGGGCAGGTCGTGGGAAGAGACGTAGTACCCACTGAACACCTGAAGGAACATGTTGCTGGCCCAACGCTGCGTGTGGATGTTGGCCTGCGCATCCAGGTATCGGGTCTTGCCACGCACCGCATCGTCGTTGTTCAGGAAGGGAACCCCGAAACCAATGTTCAGCGTAAGCGCGCGATAACTGGCCCCGATGCCAATGTTGATCCTGTTGTTCGGACGGTACACGAGGTCGACAGCGGATCCGCTCGCGATGATAAGCGCGTTGAACTTGGTGTTGGAGTAAAGGCGCATGGTGAGTTTGCGCGAGTAGTCCCGCACATACGCTGTATCGAATGATGTGCGTCCCGCGGCGATCTGGGCTGATAGCGAAGAGCCCAAGAAGAGGGCGTATGTGGAAGCAATGCTGATCCAGTGGTTGTAACGCAAGGGGTAGGTGAACCACCGCTCATTTTTCGATGTGTTCGCTTGAGATGAGCGAATACATTGCCACGATCGCAACTGTACACCTCACCCCATCGATACTGCAATGGCGCTGAGGAAAAGGGATGATCATCGCTCCATCCACAAACCGATATTGGGGAGGTTCTTCCTCATACTTCACTGGAGTCCATGATGCGGCTAAAGGCTAACGCAAGAATGTCCCGTCAACGATCAGAAGCTTCACCGGCCCAATTGTGCGGGAACGATGCGAACTGAGCCCATCGCTGACCAAGTAAGACATCCCTGATCTCAATACGTTGATCGTCCCATCTTGATGTTCATTGATCAACTCGCCTTCGATCACGAAGACCAAGTGGCCGAGTTCGCACCAATGGTCCGCCAAATAGTTCGCGGAGTATTCCACCATCCTGATCCGCAGGTCTCCGTGCAATTGGGTCCGCGTAGTAGCGGTGCCCGAAATACCGTTCACCACCGTTGCGGAAAGCTGCGACCAATCGGTAATGTGGAATGGGATGCCGGGGTTCATTGTGCTATCCCAATTGGGAAAAGGGCGATCAGGTTGTCTTCCGTTTGCTGGGCTTTTTCCGGAGCAATGGAATGTCTATTAAGCCTTCCTCAGGCCATGTACGTTCTTCACCCAAGAGGAAACCGTACGGCTTCAGACCAGGCACTTCATCGCACACCACCTTCAGCATGCCGGTAATGGGAATGGCGAGTACCAAACCCAAGACCCCCCACAACATCCCGCCAGCGAACAAAGCCACAATACTGGCGAGCGGGTTGATGCTCACTGATGAACCGACCACCTTCGGGGTAATGAAGTTGTTGTCAATGAACTGGGTAACGAGGATCACACCGAGCGCGCCCACTGCATACATCGCCGAATCCTTGGTGATGAGCGCGATGAGGATGGGCAAGATGCTGCCGACCAACGGACCGACGTAGGGTACCACATTGAGCAAAGCCGCCGTTACACCCAACAGGATAGCGTACTTGAGGCCCAACACCATGAAGCCTATGGAGTTGAGCACGGCAAGGATCGCCATCACGGTGAGAACCCCACGTAAATAACGTCGGGACAGGTCAGCACAATTCACAACCACCTTCAGTATCGCATCGCTGTGATCTTCGCTCAGCTGAGAGAAGAATGTGCGGAATTTGTCCCGCAGCAACAGCAACAAGAAGATGAAGATGGGGATGACCACCAGCACGGCCAGCACTTGGCCAGTTGCGGAGAAGAGTCCCAGTGCAATGGTTCCACCCTCCTCTGTAAGCGAGGTGATCTGCTTCTCAGCCCAAGCCTCCTGCTGACGCCGGTTCACGTTGAACTCCTGACGCACGTAGTCCTGTAGATCCTTAAAGCGCTCGTCCAATCCGGCCTTGAGTTCGGGCAGATCTGCACCGAAGGTGCTGTACTCCCATGCTAAGAACCAACCCAAGCCCACCAGCACAACCACAACAAGCAGTGCGCAGATCATTGCTGCCAGCCATGTCGGAAATTTCCAACGTTCCAGTTTGTTGCACAGAGGCAGCATGAGGAACGCGAAAAGCCCGGATGTGAACAGCAGGATGAAGAGGTCGCGCGCGAAGTAGAGCGCCGCGCAGGTGAGCGATATGGCCAGCAGCACCAACACGTAGCGCTTCAACCCGTCGTTGGAGGCCGATGATCCGCTCAAGGCTCTTGGGGTGTTCGGTCTTTCCGCTCGGCCATGCGCTCCTTAACCCGCTCCATGGTGGATTGCACCTCGCTCATGATACGATCGACCGACATACCACCCGCTTGTTTCAGCAAGTACGGAACGAGCAGCGATACAGCGAACGACATCATGCGCTTGCCAAGCCCGCCACCTCGGAAAACAGCCGCACCTACAGCCGATGTCAGCGAGCCGCCACCCATCAGGCCGGCGATCATCGACGCTGGTTTCCATGAGCGCACCATATCACCCACGGCATCGCGCAACAGAATGCCGCGCACCTCGTGATCCTTCATCGCCTCCCAGTGTCGCTCCAATCGTTGGGCGTGCACTTTCCTCAGTTCATTCAGCCGAGCGCGCTCTGCAGCCACTTCGCTCAATGATGTGAATTCGCGCTGGCTATCCATTGTACAGCGTGTTGGTCAAGCGCAGTATTATCCTATCCCTTGTTCCTCCACGCCAGATGAGCAGGAAGCATACCCCCACCACAAGGAAGGCACCGGCCATGATGAGGAACCCGAGCGCCATGTTGTGGAGAACGCTCCCGATATAGAGAGCGGCAGCCAAGCTCAGGAAGATGAGCACCGATCCGACGGCCAAGCTCAGAACCACGCTACTGAGCAATCCTGCACTCAGACGTGCGGCCTTTTCGCTAGCCAAAAGAGCGTAGTAGTCCTTCTGCACCGCCCACAGTTCCTTGGTCTCGCCGACCATGGACTCCATGAAGTCGCCAAGATCGGAGTGGTCGAAGGGGTCGGTCCGTTGTTGTGGTTGGTTCATAGTGGTGAGTTCTTGGCGCAATTGCCGGGCCAGCGTGTTCAACGGGGTTTACGCTTGGTGCTTGCGTGCGCCTCGCCCTCTTCCTTCACTCGGTCGAGCAGGTCCTTGCCTTCTTCGAAAAGAAAGCGGACAAAATCGTTCACTTCATCGCGGGTCATCGTGGCAGCGTCGGCCGCTTTGCCTTTCAATTCACTCCATTGCTCGTGGCCATCCTCTATCAGATCATCGAGTTTGTCCTTCGCCGCGCGACCCTTGGATGCGAGTTTGGCGCGGGTCTCCTTCCCGCTCTGAGGCGCGAACAATATGCCGAGTGCCGCGCCGGCCGCGAGACCGGCCAAGAAGATGAATGCTCCGGATGTGCGTTCGTTGCTCATGGGTTTGGGTCTATTCTTTTTGCAATGTAGTCCGGTGCATGGCGCACGCCATTTCACCGCTCATTCGATCTCCAGTTTCACGATACGCGGTGGATCGTCCGCGCCATCGGCGTACAGGTACGTTGCGCGCACGAGCATCCCGTCCTGCAATTGCACCAGTTCGCTCTTCCCGTTGTGGAATCCGGCCTGTCCGACATTCTGGTAGTAGCCGAACCAGATGCTGTCACCAACATAGAACCGCTCATAGGTATTGTACTCGTATTTGTCCCGGCGGGCTGTGCGCACGCGTTCGATGCCCCAGCTCTGGATCGGGCCTTCAACGACTTGGGCCTCGCCACCTTCGATAGCCTTTACCAGCCGCCAATGGTCCCAGCCCATTAAGCCGATACCGATCACGGCGATGAGCGATCCGAAGATGACGAGCACCTTGGGCGTGGTAAAACCTGTACGCTTCGGTGGGTCGATGCGCCTTCGATCTTTGGCGCGTTGCACCAGTCGCCAAATGATGCCCAGCAGGATGAACCCACCGGCAAGCCATGCCGCCGCCGTGTCGAAGGGTGCTTCTTTGGCTATGTCATAAACCGTTCGATAGTTCATTCGTGCTTGACTTGTGCCAGAGCGATCACATGCCCATCCGGGTCGGCGAAGTAAGCCACGCGATGCCCCCAATCCCGATCGGCCGCCTCGCTAACGATGAGCGCACCGGCCATCGAGGCCCGGACCATCGCTTCGGCGAGGTCTTGAAGAACGAGGTATAGTTCACACCGCGGCGCCCTTTGCGCATCCGATGGGTGACGTAGCACGGGTGTGATGATCCGCGCGATGCCGGTTTCGGGCATCAGGCCCAGCTTGCAACCGCCCAAACTGAATGCCGTCATGCCGGGTACGTTCAATGTGGGCGGGTAACCAAGCAGGGCGGAATAGAATGCAGTGCTCCTGCTCTGGTCCGCTACGTACAGGATGAACTCCACTTGCATGCCCGAAGGTGCAGAACATCCAAGGACCTGCGCTCACCGGTCAGTCATCGAACCGGTCAAAGGCCTTCAGCTGCTCCGCAGCGCGTTGCGCGGCCAACGCCATGAGCAATGGTTTCGGATCCCGGGTACGACCAACCTCATTGCGTAGTGCGCTAACCTGTTCGGCAATGTGTATCAGGCCCGTGCTGGCGTCAATGAGCGTAACGCGGAGATCGATACGGTCTTCATTCAGCGTGATCACTTGGCCTGTGAACACGAACTGAGCGCCAAGAAGTTTGCCGGCTTGCGCGGCACTGGACTCTTCAACGCCACCCGTGAGTGCGCGCAGTTGCTCGGCCAGAAGTGCGTCCGTATGGTTGCGGTCTATGAGTTTCACCAGCGGGTCCTCGAGTTGCACTATGGCCTGCTCCATGGCGCCCGCCAGCAAGATCTCGTCGTTGCTTGGCTTCGGGGTTTTGTCCTTGCTGAAACGGCCGGGCTTGTTCCCTGGCACGACCAAGTAGGCCAAGGTGTATGCGGCTTTATTGAGCGCTACATGATGTAGTGCGAAGGCATCCTTGTAGTACGGATCGTCCTTGACCACCTCCGCAAGTATCCTGAACGCATCGGTGTATCGGGCCATGTCGAAGGCCCGTTTCCCTTCCCGGTATTTCGGTTCGTTGCGGGCCATCCGACGCAGATGCTCGGCATCCGTCCGGGCCGGGTCGTGCTGCAACACACGCGCTGCCAGCGAACCCGCTTCTGGAAACCTGTCACTCCGGAACGCCGCTTCGGCCTGGGCATAGAGTTCGTCCAGCCATTGGTTGCGCGCTTCGTTGCGCCGCATCTCGAACAACGTGCTCCATTCAACGGTAATTCCGTCCAACAACATGCGGTCTTTGAAGGCTTGTGCATCGATCCTGCTTTGTTCACCGGCTGGAAAGTCACCACGCATGTACCCTGAAGTGGCTTCATCCTGAAGTCTGTCGAAAACGTGTTGTGCGGCCGACTTCATGCCAAGAAGCGCATCGGCGTTACCGGGGCGGCGCGCTTCTATGCCGGTGTACGCCGCCAGTGCCTCCCGGGCGGCTCCGTTCTTTTCCAATTGCGCCGCAGCCCGCAAGTTCTTGCGGAGCGGATAGCACCCGGCCAGCAAGAGTGCACATGTACCGATGATCGCAATGATGCGCATGGGGGGCTGCGAAGGAACGACCACGCAAGGCAAAGCCCGTTCCGTTCGATCGCGGCGCACCTATGTTTGCCCGATGCCCGTCCGGAAGTCTTTGCTGTTCGCGGCCTTGGTGCTGTTGGGTGTCGTGCTGTT
>CADECG010000139.1 GCA_902825795.1 uncultured Bacteroidota bacterium | reverse complement strand
CAGGGATGCTATCTGCATACGGCCCGAATGGATGGTCCACAGGCTTGCCCGCGATGTTCGGCCAATCCGTGGACAAGTCGCGATCGGGACGCTGTTGTGAGTTCACGTATGCTGCTACGTCCCAGGCTTCTTCATCGCTCAGCTGTGGGTTCTCCCACGTAACGCCCTGGGGCATGTTGTTCTTCACGTAACCGGCGAAACGGCTCAGCCGGAACAGACCCGCACCGATGTTGTAGCTGTGCTCGCCCCACAAGGGTGGGTATTGATACGTGAGACCGTTCGCCGCCTTCACGCCTGCACCATCCTCCTTGTGGCAGCTCGCGCACTTCGCGGTGTAGATCGCTTGACCGTGGACCGGGTCGGCAGCACGGTCCATGAACTTCAATTCGGCAAGCCCCGAGCCCTTGGGCTTCTTGCCCGGGGCGATACCGGTGCCGAGCCATTCCATGTAGGCAACGAGCGCACGCACCTCACGGCTGGTGCTATCCAGCGCAACACCGTTCAAGCTGCGCTCGAAACAATCGTTGATGCGCTTCACCACAGTTTCGTTGGCTCCACTGCGTTCACGGAATTTCGGATAGGTGCTCCACACCGCGCTGTAGTTGTTGCCCCACGGCTTGGTGCCTGCGTCGAGGTGGCAGTTCTGGCAATTCATGCCATTGGTCTGCTGCGCCACGGTGCCCTGCGGACCGAGATAGAAAGCCGTGTTGCGGATCAACTCACGGCCATAGCGGACCAGATCTTCGCGCTCACCCCCGATGTGGTCGATCAGCGTACTGTCCATGCCCATCCACAAACTGTCGGTGGTATAGCTCGCGATCATGGGGGGCGGTGGTTCGAACCACTCGCGCGGTGAAGCCATGAACGCGACGATCAACACGATGATGGTCACGGTGGCACCCTTCGCGATGCGCGGCCCGCGTGCATCATACACCAAACCTGCCCGCTCTTTCAGCACGCGCATGGCCTGATCCGTCACACTCTGCCACAGCAGGATGAGCAGCGCGATGATGAGCAGAACGATCGCTACGTGCATGACCGGTCGAGGGGACTTAATGCGGGAGCTTGTCGCGCAGCAGCCCGTACACCCATGTGCCGGCCACCGCGCTCACGAAGGTGACGATGATCACGCCGAACCCTGCGCCCATTTGTGCGAACAGCGGTCCGGGACATGCACCCGTGATCGCCCAGCCGAGGCCGAAGAGAAGCCCGCCGTAGATCTGGCCCTTGTTGAACTCCTTGTTCGGTATGTGGATCGCCTCGCCATAGATGGTCTTCGCTTTCGTGCGCTTGATGAGGAGCACGCTGATGAGGCCGACCACCACGGCGGTGCCGATCACCCCGTACATGTGGAAGCTCTCGAAGCGGAACATCTCCTGGATCCGGAACCAGCTCACGATCTCGGCTTTCACGAAGACGATACCGAAGAGGATGCCCCAAGCGGCGTACTTCAAGTTGTGCCACCACGGGTGTACCAGCTCGCTTTCATTGACGCAGATCGCATCCAGTTCGCGGGCCTTGAGATCGGCCAGTTCCTGCGCCGTTGGCGTGTGTTGGAAGGAATTTGCCATGGGGTCAGAGGGTAAGGAGATATGGAAGAATAAGCCATGTCATCGCGATGCCGCCGGCCATGAAGCAACATGTGGCGATGAGACTTGGCCATTGCAAGCTGCTGAGACCCATGATCGCATGGCCGCTCGTGCATCCACCTGCGTAGCGCGTACCGAAGCCCACCATGAAGCCACCGACCACGAAGAAGATGAGGCCGCGTAAGGTGAAGAGCTGATCCCAGGAGAAGATCTCCGATGGCATCAGGCTCGATGTATCGGTGATGCCTTTCTCAGCGAGATACGCGGCTGTCGGTTCCGCGAGCACCACGGGGTTCGGGTCGCTCAGGAATTGCGCCGCCAGAAACGCACCGAGCGCGATGCCACCGACGAAGAACAGGTTCCACGCTTCCTTCTTCCAATCGTATTTGAAGAACTTGATGTTGGCCGGGATGCAGGCCGCGCACAGATGCCGCAGTGAACTACTGATCCCAAAACTCTTGTTGCCCACGAGCAACAGGTAGGGTACGGTGAGGCCAATGAGGGCACCCGCCAAGTACCAAGGCCAGGGTTGTTTGATCGCTTCTAGCATGACTTCCGTCAGGTTGGTTGGTTGAGGCCTGAAAAAGCCCGGACAGAACTTCGTCCGGGCTCTCGTGCTACGGTGTTACTTCTTGAGTGTGGACGGACAGACGTAGTCGGTAACCTTCACATTGGTCTGCTTGATCGCGTTGAAACCGCCGGCCACGTCAATGATGTTGTGGTAACCGCGTGCCTTGAGCAGGCTTGCCGCCACCATGCTGCGGTAGCCGCCGGCGCAGTGGATGTAGTTCGTTTCCTTCTTGTCGAACGCAACGAGGTTCTGGTTGATGAACTGCAGCGAGGCATGCCATGCGCCGTCCACATGCTCGGCGAGGTACTCACCCTCTTTGCGTACATCCACCACCCGCAATTTGTTGGCGGCGAAACGCTTGGCGAACTCCTCCGCGCTGATGCTCTCGATGGTGTCCACTTCCTTGCCGGCCTTTTTCCAGGCTTCAATGCCGCCATGCAGGTATCCAAGCACGTTGTCGTAACCCACGCGACTCAGGCGTGTCACCACTTCTTCTTCCATGCCTTCGTCGGTCACCACCACCAGCGGGTGCTTCACGTCGGGGATCATGCTGCCCACCCACGGAGCGAAATCGCCTTTGATGCCGATGTTGATGCTGCGGGGTACGAAGCCGTCCTTGAACGTTTGCGCACTACGCGTGTCCAGCACCAAGGCACCTTCCACATCCACGATCAGCTCAAGTTGATCCGGTGCGAGTGGGCGCATGGACGTCTTCTTCACCTCATCAACGCTCGGGATCACACCCTTGTTCATGGCAACGTTCTGTGGGAAGTAGGCAGGTGGAGGCAACAGGCCATCGGTCACTTCCTTGATGAATTGCTCCTTGCTCGCCGCACGCAGCGCATAGTTCACTTCCTTCTGGTGGCCCAGTGTGTCAAATGTCTCCTTGCTCATGTTCTTGCCGCAAGCGCTGCCGGCACCGTGCGCGGGGTACACGATCACGTCGTCGGGCAAGGGCATGATCTTGTTGTGCAGGCTGTCGTACAGGAAGCCCGCAAGGTCTTCCTGGGTGATGGAACCCATCTTCTGCGCAAGGTCCGGGCGACCCACATCGCCGATGAAGAGCGTATCGCCGGTGTAGATGCTGTGCGGCTTGCCGTTCTCGTCGATCAGCAGGTAGCAGGTGCTCTCCATGGTGTGCCCGGGCGTGTGCAGCACCTTGATGGTGACCTTGCCGAGCTTCAACTCTTCGCCATCCTTAGCGATGTGCGCTTCGAACGTGGGGTTCGCGTTGGGTCCGTAGATGATCGGCGCACCGGTCTTCTTGCTCAGGTCCAGGTGACCGCTCACGAAGTCGGCATGGAAGTGCGTCTCCAGCACGTACTTGATCTTCGCGTTACGTGCCTGCGCCCGTTCGATGTAGGGGCTTGTTTCGCGCAACGGGTCGATGATCGCCGCTTCGCCATCGCTCTCGATGTAGTAGGCGCCTTGTGCCAGGCAGCCAGTATAGATCTGTTCGATTTTCATGTTGTTGGGGCGACGATTTCGTGGCCCTGGATATTAGGTTGGTTTTGGACTGGGGCGACGTGAACGTCGCCCTTACGATCAGAGGTTGGAGAGCTCCCTTCCAATGATATAGATGCCCATGACGAGCACGAACCATCCGAAGGCGGGTTTGAGTTTTTCGTTGGGGATGCGTTTGCTGAGGATGCTGCCCGCAATGATGCCTCCGATGGCAATGGCGGAGAACATCATTAGGAACTTCCAGTCGATCACTTCATCGCCCCGGAGGTCGCCTGTGAAGCCGATGAGCGACTTGGCTGCGATGATGATGAGCGAGGTACCCACGGCTTGTTTCATCGGCAGCTTTGCCAGCAGCACCAGCGCGGGAATAATGAGGAAGCCGCCACCGGCCCCGACAAGTCCTGTGATGGTTCCCACCACAGCGCCTTCCGCAAGGATCAACGGATAGTTGAAGGCGATGGCCTGCTCCGCGCGTTCGTCCGGACCGAGGGGTGCCTTGGGCTTTCTGATCATGCTGTACGCCGCTGCCACCATCAGCAGCGCAAAGAAGACGAGCATGCCCAAGGACTTGCTCACGGCAACTACACCGATGCTGAACAACGGATCGGGCAGTGCAGGCACGAGATAAGCGCGCGTCAGGAACACGGCTACGATACTCGGCACGCCGAACACCAAGGCTGTGCGCCAATGGATGTTGCCCATGCGCATATGGCTGACCGAACCGACCATGCTGGTGATGCCGACGATGAAAAGCGAGTAGGCCGTCGCAAGCACGGCGTCCACGTTGAACAGGTACACAAGGATCGGCACGGTGAGGATGCTGCCTCCTCCGCCGATAAGGCCGAGGGACAAGCCCATGATGATCGCGCCGATGTAGCCGAGGATCTCCATGCTCACAGTTGCTCGCAGCAGTTCTCCAGGTCCTTTATGATCTTCAGGAAGCCCGGTTGTTCCAAGTAGTAGAAACTGTACTTGCCTTCTTTCTCCACGCCGAGCAAGCCTTTATCGCGCATGAGCGTGAGGTGCTGGCTGAGGATGGCTTGTTCGATGCCGAGAACCTCCACCAGATCGCTCACGCACATGCGCTTTTTACCGCCCAGCAGGTCGAGTATGGCGAGGCGTTGCGGATGCGCGGCCACCTTCAGGAGCTCGCTGGCGCGAACCAGTTTCTCCGTTCCGATGCGTTCGTCGAGGGTGATGAATGACATTGTCCCGTTCGTTGACGGCACAAATGTATAGCCATGCGGCTATGTGACTATGTGAGGAAGGTCACAGGACCCGGCTCACTCAAACCCGCCGCCCGCTGCTGCACCAGCAGCGGCCGAGAACATGAGGCCGAAGAAGACGGCGTAGAAGATGATCACGAGCACATTCAGCCCAAGACCCACGAAGAAGGCCACCTTGGTCCACTTGCCGGCTTCCTTGCTCGCTTTCTGCGCACCTGCCAGATCGCCCGCGTCGAAACGGGAGTTCACGTTAGCGGCGTTCACAATGCCGGCAATGCCGAAGGGCAGACAGCAAAAGATGGTAACGAGAATGCTCTCGACCAACCAGTTCTTCGGACGTTCGTTCAGTGGGGGTAGGGTTTCCATCGCGGGGGGGGTAGAGTTCTGTGCTCCAATTATAGCGCCTTCAACAATGCATCGCCGAAGTGGGCGATCTGGTAGTTGCGCATACCGTCGATGCCTTTCAGTTCCTCCAGTGTGCGCGGCAGCTTGCGCGCCATGTCGCCCAGCAATTGATTGCTGCACACGATGCCCGGGGGCAGGTCGTACTCTTTCATCATGATCTCGCGCGCGGCGCGCAGGCGCTTCAAGCGGTCTTCGAAGTCCGCATCGCGATCATACCGCAACGACTTCGGCACGCGCGGCCATTCCTCTTTCGGCACTGCGCGGCCGCGCTCAAGGGCTTGCATGATCGCGTCGCCGTTGCGTTGCACCGTGGCTTCGCCGATGCCTTTGCGTTGTGCCAGCTCGGCTTTCGTGGTCGGTGGCTGGGTACTCATGCCCAGCATGGTTTCGTTGCCGAGTACCATGAAGGGCGCGCGGTCCAAGCGTTCGGCCAGCTGCTCGCGCCATGCGTGCAGCTCGCGCAGGATGGCCAGTTGCGGCGGCTTCAGCAGCTTAGCGCCTTTGATCCGCAGGAAGCCCGGCTCGTCGTTCTCCTCTGCGTTGAAGGGTACATCCACCAGCAGGGTGAATTCCTCCTCGGCCCACTCCTCGCGGCCCTTGGCTTTCAGTTGCCCGGCCATGTGATCGCGCAGTTCCAAAAGGTGCTCGGTGTCTTTCGCGGCGTAGTCCAGCATGGCCTGCTTCAACGGGCGCATGCTCCAATCGGCTTTCTGGAATTTCTTGTCGAGCGTAACGCCCACATACTTCTGCAACAGCGCGGCCAACCCCAAGTTGGGCTCATGTACCAGCTCCGCCGCAACCATGGTATCCCACACGTGCACTGCACGGAAACCGCTCTGCCGCTTGAACAACCGCAGGTCGTAGTCGGCATCGTGTATCACCGTTTCAACTTTCTTGTCGGTGAGCAGTGCGCCAACGGCCGTCAGGTCCTTGATGGCGATCGGATCCACCAACCATGTGTGGTCGCGGGTGCTGAGCTGTATGAGGCAGATGCGCTCTTTGTAGCGGTGGAAGCTGCTGGCCTCGGTATCCAAGGCCACCATGGGCTCTTTCCGCAGGTCGGCGATCAGCCCCTTCAGTTCCTTCTCGTCCTCGATCAGCGGTACGGCGGCCATCGGCAGCGAAGTTGGGTGCCTGCTACGTTCGGCCGCCACCCCGCAACTTTAGTAGCGCACATAGGTGTGCGAATAACACGATGGGCACCACCACCGCAGGCAGCAGCACGTAGGGGGAGGTGAGCACGAGGCGGTTCGGCAGGTCGTGGTTCAGCACCTGCATGGGGCCGGGCAGGCTCAGCACGGCCGTAATAACAATGTTGAAGAGGAGGCCCAGGCACAGCAGGTTCCAGATCACCAGCACCGCTTTGCTCGGGTGGGCCACGTTACGCAGGTAGAGCCACACGAGGATCGCCGACAGGCCACTGACGATATCCAAGTTGCTGCCGCTGTAGGTCATGGCCTCGGGCACCAGATCCTGCAACCAGGCTTCGTGCAGCACCAGTTCCACGGGTATGCGGCACACATGCACCAGCACTAAGGCGGGCATGCTGGCGGCCCGCATCAAGTGGCGCCCGTCCTTGGTGGCCCATACAGCAACTATGAGCAGTAGGGCCGGGGCCAGCAGCAGCAGCGCGCGCGGCGGTGCGGTCGAAGTGTCGTCGTAGAAACCAGTGTTGGCCAACAGCAGTTGAGCCACGGCCAGCGCAACGGCCACGCCCAGTGCTTTGAAGGAGCGCGTGGCGAAGAACAACAGCGCCAGCGCCCACACCACGGCGAACAGGAACAGGTAGAGATGTGTAGCGGGCACCTTACCAGATGTTGCGGCCGATGCCCCAGCCGATGGCCGCGGCCAGCCATGTGAACACTACCGCGTTGTACGCGGACAAGGGCCTGGACAACCCACCCCACCGGCCAATGGCCCATTGTGTCAGCAAGGCAGGTATGCTCAGCACCAGCAAGGCGTTATGCCCGAAGGCTTCTCCCAACCGCAGGTGCATCAGGTCATGCAGGGCGCGCTGACTTCCACAGCCCGGGCACAGCCAGCCGGTGAGGAAATGAAAAGGGCAGCTCAAGAAGCCGCCCTTTTCGGGATCATTCAAATACAGGTGAACGAGCGAGCCGACAACCGCGAGCAAGGCCAGAACTTTTCCGAAAGGCCTCATTCTATTTCGTCACCTCGATCGAGCGCGCTCTTAAGATTGGGATCCCATCAGGCCGGTCATGCCAAAAGCGAAGACGGCAATCGCGTAAAGGACCATAACGCCCAACCCTATGAAGAACCCGATCTTGGTCCATTTACCTGCGTCTTTGCTGGCCTTATCCGCCCCGGCAAAATCTCCAGCATCGAAGGAGGAATTCACTTTCGCGGCGTTGATGATGCCCACGATGCCGAAGGGCAAACAGCAGAAAATGGTGACGAGAATACTCTCGACCAACCAGTTCTTCGGACGGGCACCAGGTACAGTTGAACTCATGTGAAAGGGGGGTTTGGTTTCGGGCCAAAGTAGCCGCCGCCCCGATCCGTGCAACTACCGCCACTACCCGACTTTCCCACACCTGTTGGCAACCCGCTAGGCTGAGAGCATGAAACTGCGCATGCTGATGCTGCCCATGGCCATGCTGTGGTGCACCGTCGTCAACTGGTCTTTCGCATCGCGCGCACCCAACGTGTACAGCATGGGCAGGTAGTGGTCGTTGGTGGGGTGTGCCATTTGCGCTACGGCGCCCAGTTGCTGGTAATCCACCAGTGCTTGGTGGTCGCCGCTTTCCACTTTTTGCTGTACGAAGGCATCGAACTGCTGTGCCCAATCATAGGCGCCTGTGGGGTCCAGCCAGTTCACGCGGCTCAGGTTGTGTACCGCGTTGCCGCTGCCCACGATCATAATGCCCTTATCGCGCAGCGCAGCTAGTTCTTGCGCCAGCGCATAGTGCCATGCCGTGCTCTTGCCCCAATCAATGCTCAGTTGAAAGACCGGCACATCGGCATCGGGATAGATATGCCGCAATATGCTCCACGCACCGTGGTCCAATCCCATCTCGTGGTCGGCATGCACGGCAAGGCTCTTCATGGCGGCAATGGTCTGCTGCGCGGCATCGGGTGCGCCGGGTGCGGGGTACTGCACGGCGAAGAGTTCATCCGGGAAGCCGCCGAAATCGTGAATGGTGGGCGGGCCGGGGTTCATGCTCACGCTCGTTTTGCCGGGCGTCAGCCAATGCGCGCTGACGATCAACGCGGCCTTGGGCCGTTCCATGCTCTGCCCCAGCGTGCGCAGGCTCTGCGTAAAGGGATTGTCCTCTATGGCGTTCATGGGACTGCCGTGCCCTATGAATAGCGCCGGCATGCGCGCTGTGTTGTCACCCGAGGCCGCTTGCTGCAAAAAGGTTTTGGTGCTGAGCATGGCTGTGCCACCGCCTGCTGCGGCCAGTGCTATAAAGGTGCGGCGTTGCATGTGCGGTTGCTGGTGCAAAGGTTGGTGTGCGTGCGCACCGTGTGCATTGAACAAAGACAAGAAAACGGAAGGCCGTTGAGCAAGTCGTCGTCAAGATGTGGTCTTACAATACCGAACCCCACTACTCCAACTTGAACAGTATCGGCTGCGTGAACTTCATTTTCACCGGTGTCCCGTCCATGCGCGCGGGTTCCCACTTGGGCATGGCCTGCACCACGCGAATGGCCTCCGCATCGAGCAGCGGGTGTACCGGTTTAACCACATCCACATCGCTGAGCGTGCCATCCTTCATCACCACGAACTTCACTTGCACCCGGCCTTGCACGGCTCTGTTGCGCGCCTTGCGCGGATAGTTCACGTTCTTCTGCAGGTATTCCACCAATGCCCTTTGCCCACCCGGGAACGCCGCGGTCAATTCATACGGGTACCACTTCTGCTGCACGCCCATGCTGTCGGTGAAGGCGCCGGTGATCAATGAATCCAAGGCGTACATGTCGTAGCGTTTCGGCGCGCCGTTGGGCCACCACGTGCGCAACGCACCGTTCAACTTGCCGTGCTCGTAGTTGGCCTCGTAACATAGGGTGCCGTCCGCAGGCCTCCAAAGCTGGGTAAGCCCGTGGCTGATCCACTTGCCTTCGGGCTGCGGGAAACCCCGGTACACGCCTGTACGCTGCCCCTCTTTGTTGAAGTGCTCGTTCATCACGAGCGTGGGGTCCTGTGCATCAGGGTAGGTAACCATGTACCGCTCGGCTTCGGCTAACGTCGCAACGGTGTCGTTGTCGGCATTGTAGTAGGTGGTGTCCTGCGCTGCGCACCATGCGGAGCACAGAGCAGGCAGCAAAACGAGCAGGTGTTTCATGGCGAACGAAAATAGAACGACGGGGGTGAGAGAAACTCACGCGGAGGCGCGGAGTACGCCGGGAACTCAAGGGAATTTTCTCCGCTAACTCCGCGCCTCCGCGTGAACCAATGTTCCTTTCCCCCTCCCAACTCACACGTACTTCCCACCGTCGAGCGCGGCCGAGTCGGTCACGAACTGCTTGATCTGTTGTTCATCGCGCTGGCGGCATACCAGCAGCACATCGGGGGTGCTCACCACAATGCAGTTCTCCATGCCTTGCAGCACCACGAGGCGGCCGTCCTCGGTGCGGATCATGTTGCCGCTGCTGTCGTGCAGTTTAACATTGTCGCCCACCACGGCGTTGCCCATATCGTCCTTGGGCAGGTGCGTGTAGAGGCTGCCCCACGTGCCCAGGTCGCTCCATG
>CADECG010000138.1 GCA_902825795.1 uncultured Bacteroidota bacterium | reverse complement strand
GGAGTAGAACACAAACACCGCGATAGTGGTCGCGACCCAGATGCTGAAGAACACAGCTTAGAGCGCGGACCGCCCTTGCTCCGTGAACACCTCGCGCTTGTAGTGCATTACACCGGCGGTGGCCCCGGAGATGATCCAGAACAGAGCGGCCGAGACATGCATGGGGCGCAGTTGCTCGAACGGGATCAGGTCGCCGATGTCCGGGAACACGAACGCGAAGGCCGCTATGGCGCCGAAGATCAGCGCCGCCAGCAACAGCGCCAAGGCGAAACCGATCTGCCATCTGGTCACCTTGTTCATGTCAGTGTTCGTTGATCAGGTACGTGCCGGTCCAATGAACGGTCTCCGGGGGCACCTTGCTTGTTCCGGACCGGTCGACCCATTTGAGGAACGCGATGAGGTGGTCCATCTCCACGTCACTCACTGCCAGTGCGGGCATGCGGCCCGTACCGTAGCGAATGAAGGTGCGGATTCTCGGTTCTTCACGCAGGGAAGCCACGTTGGTCAGGTCTGGTCCCATGTATCCGCCCAGACCGTAGAGTTGGTGGCAGCTCTGGCAATTCCGCTCCTGCCACACGCGCATACCGGAGCGGATGCCCGAATTGGCCCGATCGGTGTCCAAACGATCGCCCACGCCGTACACCAAGACCGTGTACACCGCGAATAGAACGGACAGGGTGACAAGTATCCCACGCATGGCCTGCGTATCGGCACAAAAAAACGAGCGGCTTCAATAGCGGAGCTGATGGATGTCAACTTCCTCGGTTATTCCCGTCCTTTCTTTTACCCATGACAAGAAGCTCGAACAACGAAACCTCATCGTCATGAACATCACCTCCGACCGCACCATTGGTTCCATCGTTGCCGAGGACTATCGCGCAGCGGCGACGCTTACCCGGTACGGGATCGACTTCTGTTGCAAGGGTGGCCGAACGGTGGAGGAAGTGTGCCGCACGAAAGAGATCGATCGGTCCATGCTGGAAAACGAGATCCGGCAAGGGTTGACTCGCGATGCCGGATCGGGTGAGTACTACACACAATGGAGCTTGAGCCGGTTGGTCGACCATATCGAGAACATCCACCATAGCTATGTTGTGGCGCGGACATCGGTGCTGCGGGAGTATCTGGCCAAACTCTGCAAGGTGCATGGCGGGCGGCATCCGGAGCTTTTCGAGATCGCGGCCGAGTTCGACGCATGCGCCCATGCGATGGCCGCACACATGAAGAAGGAGGAACTGCTGCTATTCCCGTTCATCAAACAATTGGAGAAGGCCAGGGCGGAAGGCATGCCTACGCCACATCCGCACTTCGGTACGGTGAGCAACCCGATAGCGGCCATGATGCACGACCACGACGCGGAAGGCGAGCGCTTCCGCCGCATCAAGGAGTTGAGCTGCGGCTATGCTGAACCCGCTGACGGCTGCGCAACCTACCACACGGCCATGGCCATGCTCCAGGATTTCGAAGCCGACTTGCACCTGCATATCCACTTGGAGAACAACATCCTGTTCCCGCGTGCGGTAGCCTTGGAGAACGATCTACGAGCACATCAGCAGCCCGTGTAAGTCCTGCCTGGAAAGTGAGTCGCGGATCAGGACTTCACGACGACCTCCTCGCTCCGCAATACCACTTGGCCGTTGTACACCACCTCCCACGTCACCGGCACGATCTTCTGGAGCATGGCTGAAACGCCGCACAACTCTTGTTGTGAACGCTGCACCACGTTCAGCGCGAGGTCACGATGGTCGGGTATTCCATGCAGATCATATACGACATGTATGCTCGTGTACACGATCGGTGGGGTGCTGCTGATCTCGCCGGAGACCTTCACGTCGCAGCTATCGAGTGTGGCGCCCTGCTTGCGTAAGAGCCCGACAACGTCCATTCCGGTACAACCAGCGAGTGCGGTGAGCATGAAGGGCTTGGGGATAGGCCCCAGATCCTCGCCACCTGCGCGCTCTGGTGCATCCATGATGACGGTGTGGCCGTTCACCAGTGCGTTGAATTGCATCTTCCCCATCCATACCGCTTCGATCTCGTGCTTCATGGTCTTTCCTATGCAGCGGCAAGGTTGTTCGTTCGCTAGCCCTCGCAGCTGACGGAAGTCACACTATAGGCTAGACGTGCCCGATAGCTTTCCAGCCAAGATCCACCGACCATGAACTCTCGCATCGTGTTGCTGCTGTCGCTCTTTCCGAGTGCCGTTCTTGCCCAGAACCCCCTCGCCATTCCGCCCGCATTTGACGTCGACACCTTCCACCTTGTCGTCGACGAACACGTGCATCAATTCTACCCGGGCATCAACACGAACACCTACGGTGCGAGCGCGGAGTACTTGGGGCCCACCCTGGTCTTCCACACGAACGATACAGCGTGCATCCGCGTTCACAACGATCTCGCGCAGATCACCAACATGCACTGGCACGGGTTGCACGTACCAGCCGAATTCGACGGCGGTCCACCGCGCGAGATCGCACCTGGCGGTGCGTGGGATGTGAAGTTCCAAGTGAAGAACCCGGCCGGGACGTACTGGTACCACCCGCACCCACATGAGCTCACCGCAGAGCAAGCCAACATGGGGATCGCTGGCTTCATCATTGTGCAGGACGATGAAGAAGCCGCACTCGACCTGCCGCGCACCTACGGTGTGGATGACTTTCCGATCGTCGTGCAGGACCGGCGTTTCCAAGCGAACGGTTCATTCGTCTTCGGCCCCTTCGGCGATTCGGTTCTCGTTAACGGAACGCCGCGACCTTACTTGGAATGCCCGGCACAAGTGGTGCGTTTGCGACTGCTGAACGGATCCAATGCACGCATCTATCCGCTCGGATTCGAGAATAACCATCCGTTCTCGGTGATCGCCAGCGACGGGGGCTTGTTGAACGCGCCCGTCACCATGGACCGCATCCCGTTGAGCAACGGTGAACGTGCGGAGATCCTCTTGGACCTCACTGGCATGGAAGGCGACAGCCTGTTGCTGATGTCCTATGGCAGTGAACTGCCCGCCACGGTACCGGGAAGCTCGTTCATCCTATGGGAGGGCAGCGCTTTGAACGGTATCGATTTCCCTGTTCTTCGAATACGGATCACGGCGCCGACAACAAGTCCGGTCACCGCCGTTCCCGCGGCACTTGGTACAGCACTCCCCCTTGATGAGGCGCTGGCCACGAACACGCGAACGAAGGTGCTTTCGGGCAATGGCATGGTGGGCATGGGCATGTTCTACATCAACGGCCAGATGTTCGACCTGAACGTGATCAACGACACGATCCAGCTCGGAGCGATGGAGATCTGGGAGATCGAGAACATCTCGAACATGGCGCATCCGTTCCACATCCATGGCGGATCATTCTACATCCTCGACCGCGACGGGATCGCGCCACCACTTTGGGAACAAGGTGCAAAGGATGTGGTGTTGGTGGATGCCGGTGCCGGTGTGCGTGTGATCATGCGCTTCGACGACTACATCACCGATGGCTGGCCCTTTATGTACCACTGCCACAATCTGCTGCACGAAGACAATATGATGATGGCCCAGTACATCGTGGTGGATCAGAACGTCGCGGTCGTTGACGTTATTGAAGCTCCTGCGATCAGCGTGTTCCCTTCGCCAACGTCATCATCCATCAACTACTCCGTACCATTCGCGGCGACGGAATTGCGCCTCTTCGATGGAAACGGACGTGCGGTAGTTCACCTGGTCGGACCGATTGTTCCTACTGGGGCTATTGACTTGGGCGGTTTGCCCAGCGGGCCGTACATGCTTGTAGTTAATTCCCGGACCCAGGTGGCGCGCACGGTGGTGATGAAGGAATAGGTACACTTCCCTCGCCACCCGCCGCTTTGTAGCGGCATGCCTCGGACATTCTCTGGCCTATGCGCTGTGGAGTTCCGCGATCGGTTCGAAATGCGCCGTGAAGTGCCGCAGGAATTTCGGCTCCTTCACGATACGGATGCCTTTCACCTTTTCGCGCATGCGCATGATCTCCTCGAAGGTCTCCGCTACGTATTCGATGTGGCTCTGCGTGTAGACCCGTCGCGGGATGGCCAATCGGACCAGTTCCATAGCCGACGGGATCAATGAGCCATCGGCGGCGTACTTGCCGAACATCACCGAGCCGATCTCCACGCAGCGGATGCCGCCGAGCCGGTATAGTTCGCACACCAGGGCCTGGCCGGGATATTCGTGCCATGGGATATGTGGATAGAGCTTCTTCGCATCGATGTACACGGCATGCCCGCCGATCGGCCGCATGAGCGGTACGCCCAGTGCGTGGAGCTTCTCGCCGAGGAAGGTGGTGCTGCGGATGCGGTAGTCGAGGTAGTGCGGATCGAAGACTTCTTCCAGCCCAATGGCAATGGCCTCCATGTCGCGGCCGCTCAGTCCGCCATACGTGGAAAATCCTTCGGTTATGATCAGCAGGTTGGTGCAAGCCTCAGCGAGCGCCTCATCGCGCAATGCGAGGAAGCCGCCCATGTTCACCAGCGCGTCTTTCTTCGCGCTCATCACCGCACCATCTGCCAAGGAGAACATGCGCTGCGCGATCTGGCGGTAGGACAGCGATGACAAGTCTCCCTCGCGGTGCTTCACGAACCAGCTGTTCTCAGCGATCCGGCAGCAGTCGAGCAGGAAGAGCACGCCATGGTGCTTGCAAAGGGCGGATACGCCTTCCGCGTTGGCTATGCTCACCGGCTGGCCGCCACCACTGTTATTGGTGACTGTGAGGATCACCGCGCCGACATGGCCTTTATGCTCCTTCAGCAGGCGGTCCAGTTCGGCCACGTCCATATTGCCCTTGAAGGGATGCTGGAGTGCCGGATCCTTCCCTTCGGCGATGGGAATGTCGATCGCGGTGGCCTTGGTGAACTCGATGTTGGCGCGTGTGGTGTCGAAATGCGTGTTGCTGATGAAGACCTTGCCAGGGCCGCCGAGGTGGCCGTAAATGATGCGCTCGGCCGCGCGGCCCTGGTGCGTGGGCAGCACATGGCCCATGCCGGTGAGTTCCTGTACGGCCTGCTCCATACGCTCCCATGATCGGGAACCGGCATATGCCTCATCTCCTTCCATCACACCGGCCCACTGGTGCGCGCTCATGGCGCTGGTGCCGCTGTCGGTCATCAGGTCGATGATCACATCGCGCGAGCGCAGGAGGAAGGGGTTGTAATGCGCTGCCTTCAATTGGCCTGTGCGCTCGGCCTCGGTACTGATGCCGATGGGCTCCACGCTCTTGATGCGGAAGGGCTCGATGATCGTGCGGTGCTTCATGCGTCGCAATGAACCGCGATCGGCCGTGTACCCACATGACATCGGTCAAGAAGCAACCATCACCCGCACTTGCTCGCCCCGCAGCTCTTGCACTTCAGGCAGCCTTCCTCGTAGTAGAGACCGTCGGCATCGCCGCATTCGGGGCACTTGCGGCCAGCGGCCTTGGTGCCGTCGGGGATGTAGCGTTGCAGCGCTCGCACCACGCCGTTCTTCCAGGTGTTCAGCGTGGCGTCGTACAGGTTCAGGTTGGCCACCACGTCCACTACATGCGGTAAGGGCATGCCTTGGCGCAGCATGCCGCTGATGAGGATGGCGTAGTTCCAGAACTCGGGGTTGAAGGTGCGGCTGAGGCCCTGAACCGTTACGCGGTAGTCGTCGGTGTCAGCGTATTCCAGGTCGTAAATATTCTTGCCGAGCTTTTGGTCTTTTCGCTTCACCACCCAGCCGTGGGTGACCCATTTGGGTAGTTCGAAACCACCGTTGGCCTTACCGGTGAAGATCTCGTACGGCTTGCCGTCGAGCAGGCCCACCACGGCGATCCACGGTTCTGTTTCATTGTGGAAGCGAAGCACGTCGGCCTCGAGGTGCTCAGGCCGCGAGACGTGCGCTGGTTTTTCCGTGGGGGCCTCCTTCATTTCGGCTACCAGCACGCCGTTGCGGCTGCCGTCACGATATACCGTGATGCCCTTGAGCCCTTCCTTCCACGCTTCAAGGTAGATGCCGCCGACTTCCTCCACGGTGGCGGTGCTTGGCAGGTTGATGGTGCTGCTGATGGAGTGCGTGGTGTACTTCTGTACCACGCCCTGCAAGCGCACACGCTTGTGCCAGTCGATGTCGTTCGCGGTGGCGTTCGCGTAAGGGCTTTCCGCAGTGTCGGTCTTTCCGCTCGCATTCATCCAGTCCAGCACGCGCGGGTGGTGTACGGTGAACTCCTCCCACTGGTCGCCGAGATCATCAGTGAAACCCACTTTGGCCTTTTTGTCACCGGGCACCACTTTGCGACGGCGCGTGTATCCGAGCATGTACACCGGTTCTATGCCGCTGCTGGTGCGCGTGAGAAGGCTGAGGGTGCCGGTGGGCGCCACGGTGCTCAGGCTGATGTTGCGGCGGCCGAACTTCATCATGCGTGCATGCACATCAGGCAGTTCCTGCTGCAGCATGGTGGTGAACTCCGACGTGCGCTCGATGGCGGGATCGAAACCAGTGAAGGCTCCGCGCTCTATGGCCATGTCGACGCTGCTATCGAATTCTGCGCGGCACTTGGTGCGCATGATATCCTCTGCGGCGATGAGCGCGGCATCGCTGTCGTACTTCAGGTTGAGTCCCGCGAGCGCATCGGCGAGACCGGTGAAGCCGAGGCCCGTGCGGCGGCCCTTGCGGCCGGTGTCGCGCAGCAGCTCCCAGGTTTCGCGCTCCACGCGCTTGATCGGATCAGGCTCGGGGTCGCCGTCTACTTTGGCGAGGATGCGGTCCACGGCTTCGAGCTCCAGGTCCACGAGATCGTCCATGAGGCGCTGCGTCTCGTAGGTCACCTGTGCGAAACGTTCATGGTCGAAGTGCGCTGCGGGCGTGAAAGCATCGGTGACGAAGCTGTAGAGGTTCATTGCTATCAAGCGGCAACTGTCGCCGCCCTGCATGGCGATCTCGCTGCATGGGTTGGTACTCTCGTTGCGGAAGCCGGGGTACACGCTGCTGGTGCTGTAGCGGTGCTGGCGGTCCCAGAAGATCACACCGGGTTCTGCGGTGTGGTGCGCACAGGTGATCAGCGTGTTCCACAACTCGCGCGCCTTGACCTGTCGGGTGAGGATGGGCTCCTTCGCATCGATCGGCCAACGCAAGGTGAAGTCCGCGTCGGCATCCACCGCTCGCAGGAACTCATCACTCACGCGCACGCTCACGTTGGCGCCGGTCACTTTGGCAAGGTCCTGCTTGATGGTGATGAACTTCTCGATGTCGGGATGGGCGATGTCCATGGTGAGCATCAGCGCCCCGCGGCGGCCTTTCTGAGCCACTTCGCGCGTGGTGTTGCTGAAGCGCTCCATGAAGCTCACGGCACCGGTACTGGTGCGTGCGGCATTGCTCACCGCTGCTCCTTCGGGCCGTAGGGTGCTCAGATCGAAGCCCACGCCGCAGCGCCGTTTGAAAAGCTGTGCCAGTTGTTGGTCATTCCGGAAGATGCCG
The DNA here is from genome assembly GCA_902825795.1 of uncultured Bacteroidota bacterium. Classification (GTDB taxonomy): domain Bacteria; phylum Bacteroidota; class Bacteroidia; order Flavobacteriales_F; family PHOS-HE28; genus PHOS-HE28. The sequence continues at coordinate 2,567 of CADECG010000138.1, read as the reverse complement.
CCGTAGCTGTCGAGCGGTGAAGGGATCACCACGCAATTGCTGAGTGAAGCGAGGCGGTAGGGATCGCCCAAGGAGGCCATCACGCTGCCCTGCGGCACCACATCGCGGAAGCCATCAAAGAGATCGAAGATGCGCGACTCGTCCAGCGGCTTGCGCTGCTGCCCATATCTGGAGAGCAATTCCTTCCGCTCTGCGGGGAGCGGCGCATAATTGCATTCGATGCGCGCGAACTCCTTCGCCATTCGGCGGTGCATGTCGGTCGGGCTCTGATCCACCAAGTGGCCCTTGCCGTCGCGCAAGACGTATTTATTCAACCACGTGGTTGCAGCGAGGTCATCTCCGCTGAAATAACGGAGTACTTCCGCCAGCACGTCCGCTCGGTCCTGGGGTTTGTGTTTCGCGGCGGGCTTGGACACGGTAAACAGGTCTGGTGATGGAGCGGCGACGATCATGTGAACGGTGGTTGTGAAGCGGGCAAAACTCTCGGTCGCCCGCCACTGGTCTTCATGACGATGATCAGGTTCGACATCCGTTCATCCACCGTCTTATCAACACAAGTGTGGACACGACAACGGAGCGCCTTAGCGCTCCGTTGCTGCCATCATCGCTTTAACCGGGGAGCCGGCTTCAGGCGATCCGGACTTCCTTGCCGTTCTTCTCCGGCAAGGCTTTCGTTTTCGGGATGGACAGCTTGAGGATGCCATCCACGAAGTTGGCCTTCACGTTGTCTGCGTCGGTGTTCGCTGGTAATTGGAATGAGCGCTGGAAGGAAGAGTAGATGAACTCGCGACGTGTGTAACCGTTCTTGTCTTCCTCGCTCTCCTTTTTCTTCTCAGAAGAAATGGTGAGCACATCACCGTCCACCTTCACCTTCAGGTCTACTTTCTTGAAGCCAGGGACCGCCAACTCGAGGTCGAAGCTCTTGGTGTTGTCCTTGATGTTCACCGCAGGCAGCGTTGCGTTGCGGAAGAAAGGTGCGTTGAATGCCCGTGATGGTAAGGACCAGATGTCGGAGTCCATCAAACGCGATGGCAGGTTGAAGTTTTCATCGTCGAAGAACGACGGGAACATGGTGCGAGGTGCGGGCAATGTTGACATGGTAGCTGGGTTTTGGTGATCGTTGTATCAACCTCTGGATGACAACACAAAGAGATCTCATTGGAAAGGCGTCGTCATTGATAGTTGTCAATTCGGCTATTGATAATTGTAGGCCCTTGCGGATCCACGTTTGAAGATGGGGTCCGTCTTCTGCCATTTGTGGATATGACGTTCGTCAGTCCGACCTGCGAAGCCACCGTTTAGATTTTCCGATCCAATGGAACCAGCCCAAACCCCGAGTGCGTTGCGGAAGGTCTTGTTGGAGGTCGGGGAGGTTTCCTTCTTCACCGGCCGCTTTTTCCGCGAGGCCTTCCGTCCGCGTTTCGAGTGGCGTGAGCTGATCCGGCAGTCGTTCCTCAACGGCTATCTCTCGCTGCCGTTGGTGGCGGTCACCGCGTTCATCATGGGCCTGGTGCTCACCATCCAGAGCCGGCCGACCTTGGAGAGCTTCGGCGCCGAGACGATGCTTCCGGCGATGGTGTCCATCAGCATCGTGCGCGAGATCGGCCCTGTGATCACGGCGTTGATCTGCGCTGGCCGCATCGGTTCCAGCATGGGTGCCGAGCTGGGCAGCATGAAGGTGACCGAACAGATCGACGCGATGGAAGTGAGCGGCACCAATCCGTTCAAGTACCTCGTGGTAACACGGGTGTGGAGCACTATCCTGATGCTGCCATTGCTGGTGATCATCGCGGATGCCATTTCCATTTTTGCCTGCTACATCGGCGTGAACATCAAAGGCGCCGTGAGCTGGGACCTTTTTCAGCAGCAGGTGTTCGATGCGCTCGTCTTCAGCGATGTGTTCCCGGCCCTCATCAAATCGGTCTTCTTCGGGCTGGCCATCGGCGTGGTGGGTTGCTACAAAGGCTTCACCACGGAGAAGGGAACGGAAGGTGTGGGCCGCGCAGCGCACTCGGCCGTGGTGCTCGCCTCGTTGCTCATCTTCATCCTAGACCTCGTGGCAGTGCAGGTAACCGAGATCATGGGGCTCAACTGATGGAAAAGGAAACCACACACGCAATAGGAGCACCGGCCGATGTGGGCCCGGATGCCGAGGTGGTGATCGCCATCAAGGACCTGCACAAGTCATTCGGCGAGAAGAAGGTGTTGCAGGGCTTCGACCTCACCGTGCGCCGTGGCGAGAGTGTGATGGTGCTGGGCAAGTCCGGCTCCGGAAAGTCGGTGCTGATCAAATGCCTCGTGGGCCTGCTGAAGCCCGACAAGGGCAGCATCTCGGTGCTCGGCAAGGACATGCTCTCGTTGGATCACGATGAACTGGACCGCATCCGTGTGAAGATCGGCTTCCTCTTCCAGAGCAGTGCGCTGTATGATTCCATGACCGTGCGCGAGAACCTGGAGTTCCCATTGCGACGGCACTGGATCGCGCAAGAAGGGACCGATCGGGATGCACTGGTGAAGGAGGCGCTCGAGAACGTTGGGTTGGAGAACACGGCTGACATGTACCCGAG
>CADECG010000137.1 GCA_902825795.1 uncultured Bacteroidota bacterium | reverse complement strand
CTCTACACACTGATCAATCTCCTAGGGCTGGCCACGGGCATCGCATGCTTCGTGTTGATCGGCCTCTACGTGGAGCATCAACGCAGCTTCGATCGTTTCGCGCCGAAGGCCGAACAGGTCTATCGTGTGGTGGGCGAGATCGAGATGGAAGGGCAGGGGGAGCACAGCAGCAGTATGGTCTTCGGTCTAGGGCCAACACTGTATGCCGATCATCCGGAATTGATCGATCGCTATTGCCGCTGGTTCGATTTTCAGGATCCACAGCACACGCTGAAAGTGGGGGATAGCCTCAGCACCAACAAGCTCTTCACCGAGACCGGTCTGTACTTGGTGGACAGCACGGTGTTCGACATGTTCGGATATCCCTTGAAGGTGGGCGACCCGAAAACGGCGCTGACGAAGCCGGGCAGCATCGTGCTCAGTGAGGCATTGGCCAAGAAGTATTTCGGCGATGCCGATCCGATGGGGCAGATGATGAAGTGGGACGGTTCGATGGACGTGCAGGTGACGGGCATCCTGGGTGAGATCCCGCGCAACTCTCATATCGAATTCGAAGGGTTGGTGAGCTTCAATACGATCCTTCAGTATTGGAGGAACATCGAAAAGAACAACTGGGTCTGGAACCCGTGTTGGACCTACGTGCGCTTGAAGGACGGCATCAGCAAGGCGGAGGCGGACAGGATCTTCCCGGCCTTCATCCAGAAGTACTACCCCGACTTCCTGAAGGACCAGATCGGACATGAACTACAGCCGCTGGTCGATATCCACCTCACTTCGAAGCTCGACTTCGAGATGCACCAGAACGGCGATGCGGGCAGCGTGAACATCCTGTGGGTGATCGGCTTCTTCATCATCCTGCTGGCCGGGGTGAACTTCATGAACCTCGCCACGGCGCGCAGTGCGTATCGGGCACGCGAGGTGGGCGTCCGGAAGTCAGCCGGGGCCACACGCGGGCAATTGATCGGGCAGTTCCTGTTGGAGAGCGTGCTGATGAGCTTGATGGCAGCGCTCATCGCGCTGGTGTTGATCAAGTTGCTGATGCCAGCCTTCAATGATCTCGCAGGGGAAGTGATAGCGTTGCCGTCCGCGCTGGTGCCGGGTGTGCTGGGGATCGCGATCGTAGTGGGTCTCTTGAGCGGGATCTATCCTGCCTTTTTCCTTTCTTCATTCCAACCGGCCGTGGTGCTGAAGGCCAACGCTGCTGGCACATCGCGCGGACAAGCGCTACGGAAGTCCTTGGTAGTGGTGCAATTCGCGATCGCCTTGGTGCTCATCATCGGCACCGTTTTCGTGAAGCGCCAGCATGATCACTTGCGCACGGTCGATCTCGGGTTCAACAAGGAGCAGGTGATGCTCATACCTGTGCGCGGACCGATGGCGGATGTGTACACCGCAGTATTCCCGGAGCTGAAGAACATCAGCGGCGTGAAGAGTGTGTCATGGGCCAACGACATCATCGGCAAGAAGCACAATACGCACGAGTTCAACTGGGGTGAGATGGAGCAAGGCAAGTGGACCTACCTGCCTGCGCTCTACGTGAACCAGGAGTTCAACGAGGTGATGAACATTGACCTGCTCGCGGGCCGCTGGTTCTCGCGCGAGTTCCCCGGCGATGACTCGCTGAGCGTGATCGTGAACGAAACGTTCGCGCGTCAGACGCATCCGGATGATCCAACGAAGGCCATCGGCGACCGCATGGACACGCCGCACGGTGAAGAGCGCATTCTCGGTGTGGCCAAGGACTTCGCGTTCGACCCGTTGTTCAAGGCCGTGCAACCCTTCGTCTTCGATATGTGCCAGCCGCATGATCGTGGTCAGTGGATCCGCTACCTCTACCTGCGACTTGACGCCGGCGATCCCGCACCGGTTATCGCCGCAGCGAAACAGAAATGGAATGCGCGCACCACGGATTTCCCGTTCGAGTACCAGTTCCTCGATGAGCAACTCGACGCGCAGTACGAGGCCCAAGGCCGACTGGCCAGGCTGATCGGGATCTTCTCGCTACTGGCGGTGTTCATCGCGTGCCTTGGTTTGTTCGCCCTCGCCTCATGGACCGCTGAGAAGCGCACGCGCGAGATCGGTATCCGCAAAGTGATGGGTGCCGACACCGTGCGCATCACCTACTTGGTGACGCGTGATTTCCTGCTGCTTGTGTTCCTCGGAGCCCTTGTTGCCATTCCACTGGCCTGGTTCGGTGTGGGTCGTTGGCTGGAGAACTTCGCGTTCCGCACGGCGATCGAACCATTGGTGTTCGTGCTCGCCGCGTTGGTGGTACTGATGATCGCGACTTTCACCGTGAGCTTCCGGGCGGTGCGCGCGGCCCAGACCGATCCAGTTAGGGCATTACGTCACGAATAACCGATCGGCCATGGATCGCAGACACTTCATTGCAGCAACAGGACTTGGACTTCCGTTGATCGGGGCTTCGCTAGTGAACGCGCAGGACACCATGAAGCCTGCGAAGCCAGCCAAGCTCGCCGACGACTTGGTGAAAGCCTTCGTATCCGCGGGCCACAACAACTTGCCGGAAGTCCAGCGCATGCTGAAAGAGCAACCGGGACTCTTGAACGCGTGTTGGGACCTTGGCGGTGGTGACTTCGAAACGGCGCTGGAAGGGGCGGGACATGTGGGGGATCGCGAGATCGCCGAGTACTTGATCCGGCAAGGGGCTCGCGCCAACATCTTCGTACTGACTATGCTCGGACGGACCGTGGAAGTGAAGGCACTCTTGGCAGCATTCCCCGAACTACTCCGGTCGAAAGGGCCGCATGGTCTCACGCTCTTGCACCACGCGAACAGGGGCGGCGAACCGGCCAAGGCATTGTTGGACCACATCTCCGGACTCGGACTCACGGAGACGAAGCTAGCTTTGCCGTGATCGGGATGATCTTTGGAGTATGATCACTCCCGGCACAGCGCTGCGCTCGGCGGTGGAGTATGCGCTGCCGCAACTACTACGGATCACCAGTGCGACAGCATCCCATGCCACCGCTCCTGACAAATGGTGCCCCAAGGAGATCATCGGCCACTTGCTCGATTCGGCCAACAACAACCTTGCGCGTTTCGTGCGGTTGCAGTCAACGGATCACCTGCTCTTCGAGCCTTATGCGCAAGAGGAGTGGGTGAGCGCTCAGGCATATGCCGATGCCGACTGGTCGGAACTCGTTGAGTTGTGGGCGCGGTACAACCGACACATCGTCCGCGTGATGGATCTCGTGCCCGATGAGCCACGCTTTCGACCACGTAAGGAGCATTGCCCGCTGGGTTCAACCTATGCGCCGCTGCCGGCCGACGACATACCGACGCTGGATTGGCTGATGCGGGATTACGTGGGCCACTTAAAGCATCATCTGCGGCAGATCGATGCTGGGCTGGTCGTGTGAACTTGCGCTAGATTCAGATCTTGAGGATGAATGTGGCTTTCGCCCGCTCCTTCCCATTCACCAGCACTTCAACGAGGTGTTCGCCGGGATAGTGCTTACGTGTGCTGAAGTCAACGATGCGCTGTCGTTTGCTGATGTTCAGTGAAGCGAGTGGACCGAGTTGAGCCTCTTTCAACTTGAAGACCTTACGCGAAGTGCCGCCACCGGCCTTGCGGTAGTGGATCGCGTAATCCACAACCAGTTGTTGCTCTCGTGCAACCTCTGAAACAACGGTGAACGAGAACTCCAGTGTGCCGCCCAGCTCCAATCGTTTTGGTGAAATGATAAGGTCATCGACGCGCACCTTCACCTTGCTGTCGAATGCGAAGAGTTCCAGCGCATCCACATTCCCGGCCTTGATGAGCGTTCGACTCGCGTGCTTCGCGATCCACGCGGTGTGCGGATGCTTGCGGTCCCACGAGCGCAACACGTTGATCATGTACGCGGGATGGTCCTTGCTGAAGTCGTTGAGGTGATTGGCCACTGACTTGCGCACGTAGAGCGAATCGTCGGCACACAACCGTTCGAGGATCGGTGTGGTCAGCTTTGGGTCCTTGAGCACGGCATCCAACCGGAACGACCACGGCAAGCGGGGTCTGCTGCCTTCTGATGCGAGACGTCTTACATGCTCGCTCTCATCCTCGGCCCACAAGCGCATTTGCTTCAACGTTCCGTTCACATTGCGGCGGAAGAACTCGCGCACAGCGAATTCCGACGAGCCGAACGACGTGAAATACTTCAGCGCATCAAGGGATAGCGCAGGGTGGTCATGCCCGAATTGACCAACTAGATCAGGGTACAGCAGCGCTGTGTACCCTTTCGGCATCCGTGGTGCCACTTCCCTCAGCACGCCCACTGCCTTACGGAAGTCAGCAGGCAGGTGCTGGCGCAGGGTGATGCTCGCATGGCGCATGCGCGCGTTGAGCTCGCGCGTGTCGTTGCCGTGCAGTAGATCCTTGATCAGGACCGCACGCTTGATCTTGGGCGCGGCACGCTCCACTTCCTCTGCCAGGCGCTCGAAGTACGCCCGGTTGAACATCTCTTTCAGGGGTTCAGCCATGCTCAGGTCGTTCGAAACGGTACACAAGTGCATCGGCGAAGTGCCCGCAAGTATCCTCCTTCCAGAACACGCCACCGTTCTTCTGCATCACGCGCTGGCTGGCGATGTTCTCCCGTGCCACCTTGGAGGCAACGTATTGAAGACCATGTGTGGTGAAGGCCAGATCGAGCAAGGCACGTGCGGTTTCGCTTGCATAACCGTTACCCCAGTGTGCGCGGAGCAGGCGGTATCCCATCAATACCTCGCCGTCCGGAGAACGCCGAAGGCTGCACCGCCCGATCCACCTGCTATCCTTCGTCTCGATCGCCCAGCGACCGATACCGAGCGGTAGTTGATGCTGGATGTTCGCGATCCACGCACGCGCGGCATCCATGTCCGAGAATGGCACGTCGTGCACATACTTCAATACCTCCGGGTCGCTGTTGAGCAGAAGGACGTTCGCTGCGTCGTGGTCCACCAGATCGCGAAGGACCAGTCGTTCCGTAGTGGTCAGGATCATGGCTTCGGCACGTCTTCGATCCGGAGGTACACCGGTTTGCCTTGTGAACGGATAAGATCGCGCTCTTTGTTGGCGCCGGGACTCTCCCCGATGAGCAGCAGCGCATCGCAGGCACCGATCACAGCAAGTGAGATGTCCGTCACGGCTTTGTAGCGATCCGACATGTTGGCCTGGGCCAGCACGGGCAGCGCCGCGTTCATGCCGATCACCGGCACATGACCCATTTCCAATAAGCGGGCGGCAGCGGCGTTCATTGCATCCAAGTTCGCTTGGCGCTGTTCAGCCGTGGGAGCGGAGTGGGGGCCTGCAACGCCGATGATCATCGCCCGAAAAACTTTCCGATCGGCCCGATCAACTCGTTGTGGATAGCACCGTTGCTCGCAACGATCTCCTCGCCGAACAACCATTCCCCGCTTCCCCGGAAATCCGTGACCCGTCCACCGGCTTCTTCCACCAGCAGGGCACCGGCTGCTACATCCCAAGGGTTCAATCCATATTCATAGAACGCTTCAAATCGTCCGCACGCCACGTATGCGAGATCGGCAGCAGCACTGCCCAAACGACGAATGCCGCGACTGTTGCGCATGAGGGAGCGCAGCAGATCCATGTACTGTGCTTCGCGTCCGAAATCATCGTACGGGAAGCCCGTTGCCAGCAAACTTTCGATCAGCGCAGTGCGTGTGCTCACGCGGATCGGTTTCCCGTTGAGGGACGCGCCGCCACCCTTCCACGCTGTGAAGCACTCGTTGCGCGTTACTTCATGCACCACACCAACGAGCATGTGCTCCCCATCGTGCAGCCCGATGCTTATGCAATAACAAGGCACGCCGTGTACGAAGTTGGTGGTGCCATCGAGCGGGTCGATGATCCAGTTAAGACCTTGAACGCGTGATCCGGTACCTTCTTCTGCAATGAAACCCGCTTGGGGCAGGAGCTTGGCCAAGCCATCGACCAAGCGTTGCTCGGCGCCTTTGTCAACATAGCTCACCAAGTTGTTGAGGCTCTTGCTCTCCACGCTCGCCTCCGTAAAACGAAGGGCCTCGGTGCTGATGAACACCGCAACCTCACGGCACAATGCCGCGACGTGTTCAGTGAGTTGTTGAAGCTGTTGCATGGTTGTTCTTGCGCTTCAACCAGAGCCAGCCGCCAAGGCCGATAAGGAACAGGAGTGTGGCGATGATCTCCGCTTGCGTAATGCTGCCCAGCACAGGAACGTTGACACGGATCTTCTCGATCCAGAACCGCTCGAAACCGTTCAACATCAGGTATAGGCAGAAGAGCACGCCGGGCACTGCGATCCGTTTGCGCACGAACCACAATACGGCGAACAGGAGCGTGCTTGCGATGGTCTCGTAAAGTGGTGTGGGGTACACCGGCGGATCGAGGAAGGTGCAATACTTGAATTGGCCGTCGGCATTGTGATCGGGGAAGCAAGGGCCGCCCATGATCATGTTGCCGCCTACGCCGTTCACATTGTTCGGGTAGCTGTAGGCCACCATCCACGTAGGTAGCCACGATGGTGCTTTATAGGCGGCCATGTGCACAGCCTCAACCGAGCCGAAGTGGCGCTCGTAGTAAGCCGCGTTCATTTCGATGCGGTCCTTGACCTCGCCCAGTAGTGCTTCTGCAACCGTTCCATTGCCATTGCTCACGTATGCGGAATTGATGATGCCCCAATCACCATCACCGCTCACTTGGCAACCGATGCGACCGATGGCGTAGGCGAGCATAAGACCGGGCGCCGCTGAGTCCATGCTCGGAAGTATCGCCATTCCGTTCTGCTTGAAGAAGCGGATGACCATGATGCCAGCGATGATGAGACCGCCGTACATGGTAAGACCAGTGATGAACCCTTCCGCGCTCGGCTCACTGATGAAGTGCAAGAAGTCGTCGGGGTTTTCCAGCCAGTGGAACACTTTCGCACCGATCATTCCCCACAGTGCTGCGGTGATGGTGATGCGCCCGACCAGTTGGTACGGATGCACCTGCACCGTTTCCTCCTTGGGTTCAGCGAGTGTGTTCTTATTTCCTTTCCACCATGCGTAGCCAACGCTGGCTGCTGCCACTAAGAAGCCAGCTATCCAATTGCCTTGCAGGCTGAGCAGGAAGCCTGGTGCATCATCAGTAACTCGGCACGAGTCCAGCAGGATCGGAAGGCCTTTCCAGCCAAGGATGAAACCGAAGAAACCCGTGCTGATCAGGTCGGCGTTGCTGACGGGCACACCCACCAGTGCAGTGGCGGAACGCGACCTCAGTTGTCCGATCCCTTCGCGGCGTTTCAATTCCAAGGCCAATGTCCAACTGGCGGCGATGAAGGCCAACGCAACGAAGAACCCAAAGCTGTTGAGGAATTTCAGGAAGCACCACTCCAAGCCGGTGACATCGTACAGAGCATGGTACAGGGTGGGATACATGGTGCTCGATAGGGTCAGGCTGTGAGGGGTTCGGACAAGTCAGGAACCGGGACGGAAGTAATCATGTGCCCGTCGCCATTGATGCGGTGCAATTGAACAGGGACGACCGCGTTCGCCAGCGCCACATCATAGGGTATGCTCACACGGATGTAATTGTCCGTGTAGCCATGCATGAGGCCTTCGGTTTCTTCGGATTCGAACAGGACGTTCCGGGTAGCACCGATGTTGCGCTCGTAGTGCGCACGTTGGAATTTTGAACTGAGGATCCGTAACTGCTTCGTGCGCTCGCGCCTTACTTCCATAGGCACCGTATCGTCCATGCGCACGGCGGTGGTGTTCGCACGTTCGCTGTAGGTGAAAGCGTGCAGATAATCCACTGCGATGGAGCGCAGGAAGGTGTGTGTCTTCAGGAATTCTTCATCGTTCTCGCCCGGTGTACCGGTGATGACATCGGCACCGATGCACGCGTGGGGCATAACGCGCTTGATGTGTGCCACCCGGTCGGCATAGAGCGCTGTATCGTATCGGCGACGCATGCGTTCCAGGATCGTATCGCTGCCGCTCTGCAACGGCATATGGAAATGGGGCATGAACTTGTTGCTACCGGCAACAAAATCGATCACATCGTCGCTGCACAGATTGGGTTCGATGCTGCTGATGCGGTAGCGCTCAATGCCGTCCACATCATCCAGCGCTTCGATCAGTTGCAGGAACGTTTCGTTATTCAGCCTCCCAAAATCGCCGGTGTTCACGCCAGTAAGCACGATCTCCTTCACACCGGTATCAGCAATGCCTTGCGCTATCGCGACCGTTTCGGCAATGGTGCCGCTGCGACTACGGCCACGTGCTAACGGAATGGTGCAGAACGAGCAGAAATAGTCGCAGCCATCCTGCACCTTCAGGAAGGTCCTTGTCCGGTCACCGGAATTCCAAGAGGGTACGAAGTGCTTGAGGTCTTTGATGGGGGAGTACTTCACCCCCGGGGCCTCTCCTGAGGAGAGGGGGGAAACTGCTGTTGCGATGTGTTCGGCGAGATCGAACTTTTCGTTCGCACCGAGTACGAGCCCAACACCGGGTATGGCGGCGATCGCTTCCGGCTTCAACTGCGCATAACAACCTACCACGGCGATGAAGGCTTCCGGGTTGATCCGTTGGAACCGGCGCACCCACTGACGACATTCCTTATCGGCGTTCTCAGTAACGCTGCAAGTGTTCAGCACGAACACATCGGGCCGCTCATCGACTTTCACACGGGCATAGCCAGCCTCCTCCAGCGAGCGGGCCAGCGTGCTGGTCTCGGCGAAGTTGAGCTTGCAGCCCAAGGTGTGGAAGGCGGCAGTGCGCGTGGAACCCATTGATCCTTGAAGGGCAGCGAAAGTACCCACCGGGCGTACAGTTGACCGTATACAGTGCGTTGACGCGGATACACAGTAGGCTTCGACGGATCCGCACATGATCGGGCGCGTTGGATGGAATGAACAACTACCTTGGCGTTCACGAAACCCAGGTAACATGAGAACCACGATCGTTTTGGCGTCATTCAGTTGTGCCTTGGGGCTGCAAGCCACCCCCCTCAGCGTGGAATACATTACAGCGGATGCATCATATGTGATCACGGAAATGCGCGTGTGTGAGTGCGCCGAGAGCTATCCGTTGGATCGGCCATCGCTGATAGACGGCCAACCTGGCTCCATTTTGTTGGTAGTCTCCGGAGGTACGCCGCCGTACAGCATCAACTGGCATACCGCAGTGGCCAGTTCGGGAACGAGGGTCATCGTACGACCGGGCATGCACCGGGTAACGGTGATCGACGCAGTTGGCGAGCGGGTAACGCGCTCCATTCACGTTGGACAGACAAGCCGCACGGTGCGCACCGAGTGCCCGCCATGCCCGGAGGTGGAACCTCGCGTTGTGGCTGGTGCGAAGCCTGTTGTGGCCAAATCGGCAAAAGCATCAAAGCCACAATTCAAGCGGCGCGTTCTCACCGAACATCCTGAGGTGAAGCGCTCGAACGTCGGTAATGGGGATGCCGGTCGTCGTAGGGCCCGCGCCACGGAGCGCACAGGAGGAGGGGGCGGCGATCAGCATCGGCCGCTTCGCACTGCGCCGCAGCGGCGTTGATGTGTGAACACTTGAACGCGAACGGCCCCGGTGATCCGGGGCCGTTCGCGTTTCCGCAATATGCTATCGCGGCATCAGCGTGGATCAGGGGTCAAGCGTCCGCGCATTCGACGCCACATCAGGAATCCGATCAGTGCCAGCAAGAGCACGCTCCATGCCTTCACCACCAACAATAAGAGTCCTTCCAACACTGCCCAGCCATCAGCCAGCGATGCCTTGAGGCGTTGGCCGAAACCTGGTGCATATGCCGTGATGTTCGTGGCGTTGGGCAACACTTCGTTGCGCACACTTTGCCGTTGGTACAGGTCAAGGGTCACCGTGCTGTACGCGATGCGGTCTTCTATCCCAAGGTTGGCCAACATGGCGTCATCCGCATCGGTTTGGCGGTCCAGAAGCCGGTCCTCTGCCGGGAGTGTTTCCTTCAACTTTCGCCCTTGGTCATCAATGGCGTCCGCCACGCGCTCACCATGCTTCCTGATGCGCGCCTGCTCCAGTTGGTTGCG
>CADECG010000136.1 GCA_902825795.1 uncultured Bacteroidota bacterium | reverse complement strand
AACGGTCGGCTACATTCGGATCAATGATCATGGATCGCTTGAGGTACCGCTTAAGCCAACAACTGCTCTGCGCGGTGATCAGCTGTGCACCTATGTGGCTGACGGCCCAGGACCTGATCGTGACCACTGCCGGTGATAGCATCGAATGCACCATTGACCTGGTGCGCGAAAAAAAGATCCACTTCACCAAGCACGATGGCGAGGGCAGGAGATACAGCAGCATGTCCAAGGAACAGATCGCGAGTTACCACCAGCGTGGCTTCGCACCGGTCATCCTTCACGGTCCACCGCCATTTGCCATCTTCTCCCCAGTCCCACCGGTGCGCTTCGTATCGGTCGATTCCACCACTGGAGACCGCAGACCGGTCATGCCTCTGGTTCTTGGACCTGGGGCCGTCGACTCCACTCGGAGAGGTTACGCACCGGTAATACTTCCCGATCCGCGACCAACGACCGGTGACTCCCCTGCCCCGTTGGAACGACCCGCGCCGAAGGATACCATAAAAGGCGGCCGCGCTCCGATGTGGTCCATTTTCGTCGGCCGGTCATACTTGCGCATGCTGAGTCCGGATTTTGACAATGGGGATGAGCAATGGCTGGGACATTTCGATGCCATGCGAAAGGGCGCAACGGATCACATCGGATTCAACTGTTTCGTACGGCCGAAATTCGGTATCGGGGTGAGGATCGTTAGCGGAAGTTGGTCGAGGTCGAGCGAGAAGCTGCCTATCATTTACGAGAATGCTTACGGTGGTGTCGACTCGGTTGCACTCGTTGCTGTGAAGTCGAACGTTGGGCTGATAGCCTTTGGACCGGCGTTAGTGCTGCGCCTCACCAAGCCTTCGGAGGGGGCGGTCTTCACGGTGGGCCTCAACGGTGGAGTATCGATCTATACCGAAGAGCATGAGTTGGATGATGAGCGGCAGTTCTTCGCAGGTGAATCGCTATACGCTTCGGTTTCGCTGGCGCTGGACATCCGCCTCGGTAAGATCATGACACTCGGGGCAACCGCCGCATACGCTATTAGCACACTCGATCGCGTGAAGGTTTCCCGTTGGACCGACCCAACACAGGAACTGCTACGGCCGGAAGCGACCATTGGGCTTCGGCGTGCCTCAGTGGGCCTTCAACTCGGCGTAGTGTTCTGACGATCGGGGGCCTATTTCGCCTGCGGCGCAACCTTGGTCGCTGGCTCGCTGCGTTCCGTCTTTGCCAACGCACTTGAAGCGGCGCTTCGCGCAGCGATCGCATCGTTCACCACCTCTTGGATGCGCGTGCGGATGTTCATCTCCGCAAGTTTCTTGTTGTTGGCGTTCGGATGCACGCGGTTGCTGAGGAATACGTACAGACTCTTCGTCTCAGGATCGGCCCAGAGCATGGTTCCGGTGAAGCCCGTGTGCCCGAAGCTGGCCATGCTCACGCACTCGCATGTTGGTCCCTGCACACCAGGTCGCGTGGGCTTGTCCCAACCTAAACCACGGCGGTTCGCGTCGCCGGGCAGCGGGCCCGTGCCGGGTTTGCAGAACTGGCACTTGGTGAATTCCTGCACGGTCGTCTCCTTCAGGTAGCGCACGCCGTTGTATGAACCACCGTTCAGCAGCATCTGCAGGATAATGGCGAGATCGTTCGCACTACCGAAAAGTCCGGCATGCCCGGCCACACCACCCACCATGGCGCTGCCGGGATCGTGCACCGTGCCCCACACCTGACGGCCCCGGAAGTCGAGGTCATACTCGGTGGGCATGATGCGCTCCTTGGGGAATGACCTCAGCGGCGTGAACCCCAGCGTACCGCAACCCAGCGGGCGGTAGAATTCCTGCGCCACGTACTCATCCAATCCTTGCGCACTGCGCTTTTCAACGACACGTTGCAGGAGATAATAACCCATGTCGCTGTAAACGTACTCGCCACGCGGGCCAACGGGTGCATTGAGCAACCAGTTCCACAAGCTGTCGGTATAGCTGGTCAGCATCCACAAGCTGTCGGCCACCATCACGGTGTGCGTTGCGTCCGCGCTGTCGCTCATGATGCCGGGCTTCAACTTGCCGTCCTTCATCAACTTCCGATAGAACGGCACGAAGGGCGCCAAGCCGCTCTGGTGTGTGAGCAGATCGCGCAAACCCATTCGCGCATGCAAGGGCGAGCGTGCGATGAGTTCGGGCAGGTAATCGCCGAGCGTTTTGTCCAGTTCAATGCGCCCGTCATCCACCAGTTTCATCACGGCCAACGTAGTCGCCGCGACTTTCGTGATGCTGGCCAGATCATAGATGTCGTTGGTCTGCACTGCACGCGTACCCGCATACGTGCTGTGACCATAGGCTTCGTTCATCACCACCTCGCCTTCCACGGCTACCACTACTTGACAGCCTGGAAATGCCTGGGCCTTGATGCCTTCGCGCACGATCGCACCAATGCCTTGCAGGTCCGCAGTCTTCAGGCCGATCGCTTCGGGAAGGCCATAGCTCAGGATCGGCTGTTGCTTCAACACCAGTCCATCGCCGTTGGCGAAAAAGCCGCTGGCCGTGACCGGGAGTTTACCATTCGCGCCAATGGCGCCGAACAATAACTGAGCAGCCAGATCATGTGCGTCCGCATCATTCTCGTAAGCCACTACCAAACCATCAAGGTCCTGCGCGCCGTAGGCACGTGTTAGCCGGTACGGATTGGCGAAGTGTACATAGATGGTCTTGGTAGCCGAGGAGATCCCGCGCAACAGATCAAGCGCGGCATCCGGTATTCCAAACTCCTTCTCCGCACGGAAGGAGGTCTTGTGGATCGACGCGATCACCACGTCATACTCGCTCAACGAACGGAGTAGCGCGCGCGTACTATCGGGCTTCGCGTCTTTCGCGCAACGGAACATGTCCACGGCCGCGTAACGGCTCAATGCCTGCTGGAAAGTCGAGCCGCTATCGGCACCAATGACCAGCGAAGCGATACGCACGGTATCCAAACCCATTATCGGCAGTGCATGCTTGTTACGCAGCACGGTGAGCGCACCGCCGTACAGTTCGCGGCGCAATTGCCGACCAGCCGGGGTGCTCAGTTCGTTGCCGATGTTCTTCACCGGAACGAACGTGCGGCGCTTGAGACCTGCCCACTCTTTGGCGCGAAGCACTTTTAGGCAACGCGCGCTGATCACCGATCGTTCGATCTCGCCACTGTCCACGGCCATGCGGATGCGCTCGATCGCTTTCACCGGATCCTGCGGGAAGAGCAGCACATCGTTACCGGCCTGCAAAGCGCGTAGCTCGATCTCGCCGGGTTTGTCGGCGTTGGCCACGCCCTGCATATTCAGCGCATCGGTGAAAACCAGCCCCTTGAAACCGAGTTCGTTGGAGAGCAACTGGTTCACCGGCCAGCTCAAGGTGCTGGGCATTCCGTGCGTCGTGTCCAGCGCCGGGACCTCAAGGTGCGCCACCATCATCGCGGCGAGACCTTCATCCACCAACCGTTGGAAGGGATAGAGCTCCAGTGAATCGAGCCGCGCACGGGTGTGTGCGATCAGCGGCAAGCCGAGGTGGCTGTCCACATCGGTATCACCATGGCCGGGGAAGTGTTTCGCCGTGGCAATGACACCGCCGTTCTGCAAGCCGCGCATGTAGGCAATGGCTTTGCGCGCAACGTTCTCCCGGTCCTCGCCGAAGCTGCGCTCGTTGATCACGGGGTTCGCGGGATTGTTGTTCACATCGGCCACCGGACTGAAGCTCACGTGAACCCCCAATCGTTTCATCTGGCGTGCGATCTCGAAGCCCATCCGCTGGATCAGCGTGTCGTTGTGCAATGCACCTAGGGTCATCTGCTTCGGAAAGCGCATGCTGCTGTCCAAGCGCATGGCCAAGCCCCACTCGAGGTCCATGCCAATGAGCAACGGCGTCTTGGCAATGGCTTGGTAGTGATTAGTGAGCGCCGCTTGCCGGGCAGGGCCACCTTGGAAGAAGATGAGGCCGCCGATGTTGCGCTCCTTGATCAGCGCATTGATCTCCTTCTCGTGTTTCGCGCCCTTGTTGCTGTATGCGGCGACCATCATCAACTGGGCGATCTGCTCATCGAGACTGAGCGAGGCATTGACGCTATCGGCCCAAGGTGAGGCTTCAACCAAGAATGGCGGCGGAAGTCCGTGTGATCGTGGGGAGGGATGGCCGGAGCCCAACAGCAGGAATGCCGCAGCGGAAAGAGCGAGGAAAGTGTGTACGCGCATGAAGGTCGTGCGAACTTACCGGGGTGATAACGTGGGTTCCGGCACGATCCGCGCCAGTTGTGAACATGAAGCCCGGGACAGGAGAGTTCTTCGGCATATCCATCACAAGCATCAGCTTTGTGGCCGATGTCAGAGCTCAACTTCCACATGACGGCCCAGACCATGCACGGCCTGGAGCGCGTGCTGGCGAAGGAACTGGGGGACTTGGGCGCCACCGACATCGAGGTCGGGGTGCGCGCCGTGCGCTTCAGGGGCGATGAGCGTTGCATGTACCGTGCGAATCTGTGCTTGCGAACGGCCCTGCGTGTGCTGGTCCCGCTGGAACGGTTCGGCATACGGAACGAGGATGACCTCTACCATGAAGTGAAACGCATCCGCTGGGAGGAATTCATGAGCCCTACCGGCACGCTTGCGGTGCAGTGCACGCTCCGCTCCGACTTCTTCCACCACAACAAATACTTGGCACAGCTCACTAAGGATGCCATCGCCGATCGGTTCCGTGAGCGCACAGGTAAGCGGCCCTCGGTGGATGTTGAGGAACCCGATGTCCAAGTGCATCTGCTGGTGGTCGGTGATATGTGCACGGTTTCGCTGGACAGCAGCGGCGTTCCATTATACAAACGCGGCTATCGCGACGAAACGAACCTGGCACCGATCAACGAAGTGCTGGCCGCAGGACTTGTCCTACTGACCGGCTGGGACGGAAAACGAAACCTCGTTGACCCCATGTGCGGCAGCGGTACGATCGTCATCGAGGCGGCTATGATCGCAGGTAACATTCCGCCGGGAAGCCACCGCGAGCGGTTCGGCTTCCAGCGCTGGCTCGATTTCGATCGGGAACTTTGGGAAGGCGTATGCGATGAGGCTTTGAGCAAGGTGAACAGCGAAAAGCCGACGATCGTTGGTGGCGAAGTATCCGAGCATGTCCTGCGCAAAGCCGCCATCAACGTGGCCAGCGCCCATGTGAAAGAACGCGTGCAACTGAAGAATTCCTCCTTCGCCGACCTGGATGCTCCGGAAGGCGGTGGCGTCGTGATCATGAACCCGCCCTACGGCGAACGCATGGACCAGGATGAGGACATCAATGCGCTGTACAAGATGATCGGCGACACACTGAAAAAGAAGTGGGCCGGATATGAAGCATGGGTGATCACCAGCAACATGGCGGCCGCCGAACACATCAAGCTCACGGCCAAACCCCGGATCCGATTGTTCAACGGGTCGTTGGAATGCCGTTTCATGCGTTATGAGCTGTACAGTGGGTCGCGAAGGCGGGAACCACTGCCCGGATAGCCGACTTCCCACCCCTACTTTCGTCGGCCTTTCCGTGCCATTCCATGAGCGACGTCATACGCCTGCTGCCCGACCATGTGGCCAACCAGATCGCCGCAGGCGAGGTGGTGCAGCGACCGGCAAGCGTGGTGAAGGAGTTGCTGGAGAACAGTGTGGATGCCGGGGCCAACTCCATCACCTTGGTGGTGAAGGACGCCGGGCGAACGTTGATCCAAGTGATCGATAACGGCACGGGCATGAGCCCAACGGATGCGCGGCTCAGTTTCGAACGGCATGCCACCAGCAAGATCAGCGCAGCCGACGACCTCTTTGCGTTGCGGACAAAGGGTTTTCGGGGCGAAGCGCTCGCGAGCATAGCGGCCATTGCACAAGTGGAGTTGAAGACACGCCGCGCGGATGATGAACTCGGGACGCGCATCCTCATCGAAGGCAGCCGGATCAAAACACAGGAGCCGATCGCAGGGCCTGTGGGCACTACCATCAGTGTGCGCAGTTTGTTCTTCAATGTTCCCGCGCGCCGTCAATTCCTGAAAAGCGATGCCGTGGAATTCAAACACATCGTTGATGAATTCCAGCGGGTGGCCCTCGCCCACCCCGACCTCGGTTTCCAGCTCCTGCATAACGATCAAGAGGTACACCAGCTTCCGGCCTATGCGGCCGAGGGCGTAACGAATGCCGGTCTTCGTCAACGGATCTCGCACCTCTTCGGCCGCAAGTACGATGAGCGTTTGGTGCCGGTGGAAGAAAGCACGGAATTCTTGAGCGTGATGGGGTTCACCGGGAAACCGGAACACGCGAAACGCACGCGCGGCGAGCAGTTTTTCTTCGTCAATCGACGCTTCATCCGGAGCAACTACTTGGACCATGCCGTACGCGTGGCCTACGATGCGCTGTTGCCGAAGGATCACCACCCGAGCACGTGGCTTTTCCTGGAACTCAACCCAGCGCACATCGACATCAACATCCATCCGACCAAGACGGAGATCAAGTTCCGCGATGACCGCACGGTGTATGCCATTGTGAATGCGGCTGTTCGACGCGGCTTGGGCAAGAGCCAAATGGGCCCCTCGCTGGATTTCGATCTGGAACCGGCCATCGACATCATGGCCGCTACCAACAGGAACACGATCACCATGCCTTCCGCAGCTTGGCGGTCGCAGGATCTTGGTCGGCACACGCGCGTGGAAGGCTGGCAACAACTCTTCGACTTGTCGAGCGGGGCGAACGGACCCGAGCGCGTGCCATCACTGGTCACGAACAGAGCGACCAGCCGCGAGGATGAGCATTCGGACACTGCCACACACACCGATAGTTCGGGGCAAGCGGAAGCCGGCATGCTACCAGAGCCAAGCGGACAGACGGCTCCACTAACGCTCAAGAGCCGTTCGCTGGACGATATCCCCACCGAAGAGCGGCCGGTGATCCAGTTGCATGGCAAATACATATTGGCCCAAACACGGAGCGGCTTCATTGTGGTTGACCAACAACGCGCTCATGAGCGCATCGTTTACGAACGTGCGTTGCGATCGCTGGAGAACGGGCACGGACTCAGCCAACAGCAGCTTTTCCCAGGCACCATCGAGCTTTCGGCTTCTGACAACGTGCTCGTACGAGACCTGTTGCCGGATCTTCGGGCCTTGGGCTTCGACCTCGAGCCGATGAGCGGCAGCACCTTCGCCGTTAACGGCATGCCAGCGGAAGCTTCCGACGAAGACCCTGCTGCCTTGCTCGGCTCGCTCTTGGAACAAGTGAAGCACGAACGCGGCACACTGCGCAACGAGCGCCACCATGCCTTGGCGCGCAGCATGGCGCTGGGCGTTGCGCAACGCAGCGTGAAGGTGTTGGCCAAGGCGGAGATGCACGACCTCATTGACCGGCTCTTCGCCTGCCAACAGCCTTACCGCACACCAACGGGCCAGCCCGTGATCGTGCCATTCGGGTCGGATGAACTCAACGAACGATTCCAGCGATGATGCGCGCATACGGATCGCCCTTCCAGTTGGGCGTGCCACCTGTGGTGAAGAACCTGTTGATCATCAACGGGCTTTTCTTTTTTGCGAAGACGGCGTTCGGCAATGACGACCTCGGGGTCAACAAACTGGATCACCTACTAAGCCTGCACTGGTTCACCAGCCCACATTTCCGACCATGGCAATTGGTGACCCACATGTTCATGCATGCCGATATCGGCCACCTGCTGAGCAACATGTTCGGTCTGTTCATGTTCGGTAGCTCGCTGGAGTTCTTGTGGAAGTCGAAGAGATTCCTCGTGTACTACATGGTGTGCGGCCTCGGTGCTGCGGGCTTACACATGGCCGTGGAGTGGAGAAGCGTTCATGCGGCTGAAACCACCGCCGCCGTGCACCATGTCATGGTGGACGATGTGTTGGACGCAAACCTCGTTGCCCATAACGATCTGGCATTGGCCGAAAAGGAATTGGCTCAGGCTTCGACCGATGAAGATGGAGCCTACGCCGCGCAGCATCTCTTCTGGACCTACGAGAGCACCATGCTTGGTGCGAGCGGGGCCATCTTCGGGATCCTTTTGGCCTTTGGGATGATGTTCCCGAATGAGATCGTGTTCGCTGGGTTCTTCTTGCCCCTACCCGCAAAATTCCTGGTCATCATTTATGGCGGGATGGAATTCTACCGAGGCTTCAGTGGTTCGCAGGATGGCGTGGCCCATTTCGCGCATTTGGGCGGTATGGTGGTTGGGTTCTTCCTGATACTCTACTGGAAGAAGAAAGTACTGCTGTAGACCAGCGTCAACCCACGGGCATGAGGATCTTGCGACTTGTCTTCCGGCTTCTGTGGCGCACGCTGGTCATGTTGCTCACCTTCATTGCCGTATATGCCTTGGCTACTTGGTTGTTGCCGATGATACCCGCCAACGCGGATTTCGTGGAGGCAGAGACCGGCACCTTGATCTACGTCCGCAGCAACGGCGTGCATACCGATCTGGTGGTTCCGCTGCGCAGCACTGTCAAAGACTGGTCGCAGCGGCTGCCCTTCGCCAACACGTCATCCGGCGACAGCAGTGCGACGCACGTGGCTTTCGGCTGGGGGGACAAGGGCTTCTATCTGGAAACGAAAGAATGGGCGGACCTGAAGGCGAGCACAGCGTTCAAAGCGGTCTTTGGGCTCAGTGGTTCAGCGATGCACGTCACCTTCTGCGAGGCACCTGCCCTTGCAACGGACTGCAAAGCGGTGCGCGTTGATGACGCCACACTTCAAAAGCTGTGCAGATTGATTGAAAGTGGTTTTGCAAAGGATGATAGCGGCAACCTGATCTGGATCGCTGACCGCTACTACGGAACAACCGATTCGTTCTATGAAGGCACAGGGCGCTATGGCCTCTTCTTCACATGTAACACGTGGACGAACAATGTGTTGAAGGATTGTGGCTTGCCTGCAGCGGCATGGACGGCGTTCGATACGGGGATCTTACGCCACTACGACTAGATCAAGGGATCTGCTCCACCCGCGTGGCCGTCGGGATACTGCCTCCGATATTCACAAGTATGGGATCGCGATCGTTGCTTCCACCCACGTACTTCACAACGCCGTCCAACGTAGCATCTTCGGTGTAGTAGCCGAGTACAGTATTGGTCGGGATAAGCCCACCAACACGCACCAGTATGGGGTCGCGGTCGTTCGTGGTCCCGATGTATTTCAATGTGCGGTCCCACACCACATCGCCCATCCACAACAGTTCCTTGCCATTGGAAAGTTTGCGCGCTTCGGTTCCATAGGTGAGCGTTCCGGTAGAACTGAAATCCAGCAAAGGCATTGTTGGGGAAACGGCGACCGGACCGGCTGTCATGCAGCCCAAGTGGTTGCGATGGCGTACCGCGATGTAGTAGTTGCCAGCGGGTATGCCAACGCGCACCAGCGACGTCCCATCGAGATCCACGAGATCGCCGTCGCGTTGCAACAGTGCGGCCCGCGAGGTAAGAATGTTGGCCGGTACCAACGCATCCCTGATCTCCACCAGCACCCAATCGACAATGGCGTCGTTGCCGACAACGAGCAGCACCGGCGCAGCCGTGGCCTCACCACCACCTTCACCTTTGAACGCATAACCCATTGCCGTGAACGGTTCCACCAGCGGCACCAAGCCGGCAACACGCAGATCGTCCCGCATCAATAGAGTTTGTGCATCATACGGTCCTTCGAGCAGTGCCCGCAAATTCAGTCGGCTTCCACCGAAAACCTGCACATCATCAAGGTAGAAGTTCTGTCCACCTTGCGTTTGCATCGAGAATTCGAATTGGGCCAAGTGACCGGTAGCCCCGTTCATTGCCCGAAGCGTGGTGCCCCATTGATCACAGGCCACCGGCACCCAAGGTTGCCCGATAACAAAACTGCCGTCGTTCGTCCACGCTTGGAAACTGCTTCCGCTGACCAGTTGCTCCGAGTAGCCGAAATCGCAATCGTGTGCTTGCACGAAGAAGAACTCCGTGACCGTCGCACTTTCCCGTGCGTAGCTGTGTTTGAATTTCAGGTACGGATCAATGGTGTTCAACAGATCGAAATAGGGCGAGCGCAGAACGGTGTACCCGAACGAACCCGTGAACCCATAGCCGTCCACCCATGCGCTGATGCCTT
>CADECG010000135.1 GCA_902825795.1 uncultured Bacteroidota bacterium | reverse complement strand
GTTCACCACACCCGGTACCGCAATGGCCATAGGAACGAATCCTCCACCGGATTGCTGATGATGAATGGTGATGGAGCCTGCGGAGGCACCCACTATGTCATCCAATTGGTCGTTGTTCATATCCAACACGCACGCACTGTACCCACCACTGCTGAAGGGCTGGGTAGTGAAGCTCACCGGAAGGGATACTGGTGGGCCCTCGGTGAGCATGAAGTCGAACGCACCGTTCGTCCAGATGTCGTCGAAGGCCAGGATGTAGGTGATGCCTTGTTGAACATTGAAGCTGGCACTGCTCAAGTTGTTCCCGCCGCCTATATCGTCGTTGCCGGAGATGCAGGTGAGGTTGCCACACAAACCGGTGTACACATGGAACCGCGTATCGTCGTTCGTGTTCTGCGCCAGATCGGTGGTGATCGTAAGGTTGTAGTTGGCCCCGGGGGTGTAGGTGTACCACTCGCCGTTGGTCGCACCGGTGCCTGTAGCGGTGCAAATGGGGATGGGGATCTGTGTTCCATCGACAGCCAAGATGCTGTGCGTGCCCGCAGCAATGGCCAACGCCGTTGAGCAGGTGTTCTGTGCCGTTGCAACGAGTGCAACAAGGATCGACAACGGTAGAATGAACAGGCGTTTCATAGCAGGTGGTTTGGGGGATCGCGTGGGGATGTTCAGTTGCACGGGGGGCTCATGGCCGTGATCCAATCGCCGAAAAGTTGCACGGCCTCGGTGTGCACCACAGTGCGACCGAGCAGTGGCATGCGCACCGTTTCATCGGTGGAGCTCGCACGGTAGTACAACATGCTGCGCTGGGTGAATCCACGCGCAACGATATGCGTGAGGTCCGGTGTGAGCTGGTCATCGGGCGGCACGCAAACGCCCAGGTTCACTGGGTCGTTGGTCTCGCTCCATGCGAACCGCATCGGGCGATAGTCGCAGTGCTTGTCGTCGCTATGGCAGTGCGCGCAGTTCATGTCCACGTATGCGCGCACGCGGTCGTTGATGTCCACGTTTGGGTCATCCCACTTCGGGGTGGTTTCGATCACATCAGGAATGTTCGCCTCCAAGTACCCAGCAGCGACCCACTTATCCAATTGGTTCATGGGGCCCTCAGGATAGTTGTAGGTACTGTTCAAGTTTCGTGGTTTCGGGCCGATGGGTTCAGGCACGTCGTGGCGGTTGTGGCACACGAAGCATTCAGCTTCGCTTGGTATCCGGTACACGACGTCGTGCGCTTGGCTATTGTCGTCCAACCATTGCAACGGAGCGAATGATCCGACCAGGTCGAGCGTCGCTTCCGTCTGTTGGTCGTTCCATTTGTAGTTCGCGAACTCCCATAAGCCGTTGCGCTTGAAGAGCAAGCGCGTCTCCAGAATGCGCTTCACATTGGCAGGCTGCACATTGTCGAACCAGAAGTTCTTGATGAGTATGGTGCCGTCGTCGAAGTCGAGTGGAGTGTTGTCGTCCACATAGCTCGCCCTTGCACCTATCGGCATCCAAACGAAGCGGCTCTTGTGCGCATAGTCGCTGAACAAGGGGGTGATGGGTGCGAAAGGAAGCACGCCATGCACGGGCACCAGATCGGCGATATTGCCTGTGAAGAAGTTGTAGGCGCTCAGGCTGTCGTAAGGCATGGCCGTTGGATCGTACACCACCGGCGACACCTCGACTTCCGTCGGAGGCATAAGGTCCTCATCGTGGTTGCAGGCCATCACCACGATCAATGTGAGCAGGACCAGGAGTACGGTTCGTTTCATCGGTACGATAACGATCGCCAAAGTAGAGGGTCGGCCTTGCTCCTGCGGAACAATGCAACTCCCATCAGTGGACTCGCGATCGACATGTTCCGCTGCTTGTCCATCCTAATGGAACCCATTCGCATTCTCACAACAGATCCCGGAGAGTTTGAGGAATGGACCATTCTTCAATGACAACACCGCGAGTGAAAGATCTCTTGACGAATGGAACCGTACCGTCGAACTCGATCGCATCACACTACTTCACATCGCTTCAATGTTCGACCGCACATCAACACGTTGCATCACTGCATGCGCATCATCATGCGTTGATCGCAACACATCGTTGCACATCGATCATGCATGTTCGTCGTCGTGATCGATCATCGCATCATGATCATCATCGGATCGCTTCAGCGATATCAACAGGGTATCGTTGGAACATTATTGGAGCAACATGCGTTTCACTATCCCGACAACAATACGTTTGTATCAAACCCTTTCACACAATGGCTAAGAAAGCAGCAAAGAAGGCCGCCCCTAAGAAGGCCGCCAAGAAAGCAGCCCCCAAGAAAAAGGCGGCCGCTAAGAAGAAGAAGTAAGGTTCACACCTTACGGCGAAGGGGTCCGACGAGTCGGGCCCCTTTCGCGTTGCACATCTCGCGAAAGCCCCGCCTGTCGGGGCTTTCGTGCGTTCGTATCATTCGTGCGTCAGAGTGCGGCGCGTATGATGCAATGCATGCGTTCATCATCGCGCACACTTGAATGATCACATCAATGGGACCAGCGTCCGCATGATGCAAGAGCCATCATTGATCGCATCGCAGCGATCCGTTGATCAACCGAAAAGGAACTCGCGGAAGCCGATCACCACCCACACGATCAACATCACGCAGCCGACGATGGTGATGCGCCGACCATCGCGCCGATCACTTTCCGAGAACACCGCGACGCGATCCCCGTTCGGCAATGTCTTGTGCGATGAACTGAGGTACCAACCGATCGCGATGCCGAGCAAGCCACCACACAATGCACTGATGTATCCCAATGCAACGAAGGGGATCTGACTGCCTTCCGGTGCGCGCATCACGCTCAAGCGTTCTTCCCGAAAACGATCGAGCACGGCATCATGCACGGGTATGCCGTGCTCGTCCAACAGGCGTTGCGCAAGTCGAACGTCGAGGCGTGTCCAGTCGTCGGGGCGCGCTAGGACTTCCATCAGTTCCTCATTGGTGAACCCGAACAATGGATGATCCTCTCCTGCGGTCCGTGCGTCCTTGATCGCCCGGTCATCAATGAGCGCATGCGCCCGGTCGAAGTCGGCGTGATCGAGCATAACATGGAAATCCTTCTCCGGCTGCCCGACCACCGATGCGTTGAACGGATGGACATTGGCATGCACGGATGCACCTATGCCACCCGAAGCAAGTTCCGAGACAAGTTCCTCGGCTTCGACTTCCGTCGGGAAACGATGAAAGGAACGGAGCGAGGACATGCGAAATGTGGAGATGTGAAGATCAGGAAATGTGAAGATGAGCAGACTTCCACACCCCCAACGTGCTCATCCAGATGTGACAGACCCAGAGAGGGCACTCACTCCCACCGCTCTCCGCCTTCATCGAGGCCGAAGTCCACGGGGTCGCCTTTGGAGCCGATACAATCCAGTTCAACACCCAGGTCGCCGGGCGGCTTATCGAAGTCGCCGCGACTGATGGTGATGGTGCTATCGCCGTACACCTTGTTCATATAGTAGCCATAGATGGGCAACGCCATGTTGGCGCCTTGGCCGAGATCGGTGCGTGCGAAGCGCACACTGCGATCCTCACCGCCGGTCCATACGCCGGTGACCAGGTCGGGGGTGATGCCGATGAACCAACCGTCGCTGTTGTTCTGCGTGGTGCCCGTCTTGCCCGCAGTTGGGTACTTGATGTTCCCGTACTTGGCACGGTTGCCCCAGCCCATGCGCAAGCGCATGCCGGTACCGCGGTCCATGACACCCTTCAGCATGTCGAGCATGATGTACGAGGTACGCGCGTCGAGCGCCTCTTCAGTCTTCGGTGTCACGTCGTAGATCGCGTTGCCGTTCTTGTCGGCTATACGTGTGAAGACGATCGGGTCGATGTGCACACCCTCGTTGGCGAAGGCGGCGAAGGCACTGGTCATTTCCTCCAAGGTCACATCGGCGACCCCAAGGCAAAGGCTCGGCACCGGGTCCAACTTGCTCTTCACGCCCATGTGGTGCGCGAGCACGGTAACAGGTTCCGGCCCGTACTGCTTCATCAACCAAGCGGTGGCGGTGTTGATGGATTGCGAGAGGGCGTACTTCAACGTGATCATGCCGCCGTATTTGGCATCGCTGTTCTCGGGGCACCAATCGGGTTGGCCCGGTGGCATATCGAAACAGATCTTCTGATTGGGTAATTGGAAACAGGGGTCGAGGCCTTCGCGCATTGCGGTGGCATAGACGAACGGTTTGAAGGTTGAGCCTACTTGGCGTTTGGCTTGGCTCACGTGGTCGTACTGGAAGTGCTTGAAGTCCGGACCGCCCACCCATGCCTTCACGAAACCGGTGCGCGGGTCCAGGCTCAGCAAACCGCTTTGCAAGTGGCTCTTGTACCAACGTATGCTGTCGTTGGGTGTCATGGTGGTATCGATCTCGCCACGCCAACTGAACACCCGCATCGGCACCGGTGTATCGAAGATCTTGGGGATCTCGGTCTCCTTCACCACAGGCCACCACGTATCGCAACCGCCTTTGTCCGGGTCGCAATGGAAGTGGGGCTTGCCGTCCTTGTCAGCCTCCACGATGTAAGCCGCCGGCCGATCGCAGTTGCCGCAGCGCTTGCCGACCAATGTCTGGTACCGATCACTGCGGTGCATGGCCGTGCGCATGATCGCATCGATCTCCTCTTGGCTCACACGGAAGTCGAACGGCCGGTTTTTCTTCTTACCGATGTCCTTGAAGAATTGCGGTTGCAGTTCCTTGCCCAAGTGCTCGCGCATGCCCCACTCGGCATAGTCCTGCATGCGGCTGTCGAGCGTGGTGTACACGGTCAACCCATCGGTGTAGATATCGTACTTGCTGCCGTCGCTCTTGTGCAGTTTGTACTCGCCGGTCTCCGGGTCCTTTTCGTTGAAGAGCTTCTGCAATTGGGCCCGCAGTATCTCGCGGAAGTAGGGCGCCGGGCCTTCGGTGTGGTCGATCCGTTGGAAGTCGAGGCCCAAGGGCAGCGCGCGCAGCGAGTCGTACTGGTGCTGATCGATGTAGCCGTTCTTCTTCATCTGCGCGAACACCACCATGCGGCGGTGCTCGACAGTATCGGGGCGGCGCACCGGATTGAACAAGGCGGGGTTCTTCAGCATGCCCACCAGCACGGCGGCTTCCTCAATGCGCAGACTATCGGGCGAGGTGTTGAAGTACACCCGCGATGCGCTGTTGATGCCCACGGCCTGATTGATCCAATCGAAGCGGTTGAGGTAAAGGGCGATGATCTCCTCCTTGGTGTAACGGCGCTCCAGCTGGGCACTGATGATCCACTCTTGGAATTTCTGGAAGATGCGCTTGGCAATGTTGTCGCTTTTCTCCTTGGTGAAAAGCAGCTTGGCCAATTGCTGGGTGATGGTGCTGGCGCCGCCCTTGCCACCCATGTACACCGCCGCGCGCAACGTGCCGCGCACATCCACACCACTATGTGTCATGAAGCGCTCGTCCTCGGTGGCGATCAACGCCTTCACCACATGCGGGTTGATCCGGTTGAACTTCACCGGCATGCGATTCTCCTTGTAGTACTGGCCCATTACAGTTCCATCGCTGAAGAGCACGGCCGTGGCCAGATCGCTGCGCGGATTGTCCAGGTCGTCGGTGCTGGGCAGGTTACTGAAGGCCGCGGCCGTGAGCATCAGCAATAGGAACAGCACCGGCGAAAGCACCACCAGCCACCAGAGGCGGAACCAGTTGCGTTTCTTCGGTTGGCTCATCGCGTGCGGATCACTTCGTCAGGTGCTTCTCCACGCTCACCCCCACATCGATCACGTTCTCCAACTTCTCCTCGCGCATGGCTTGTTCAAGTGTAACGCTATAACGTCCGCGCTGCGGGAATCTGTTGCCGTACTTGTAAAGGATGTGCGCATCGAAGCGTTCGCTGCGGATGAAGCCAAGCCCCTTTCCGTACCACTTCCCGTTCGCATCGCTCAAGGGGCACTGCACCGTGTCGATGTACACATGGCCATCGGGGCGCTTCAGGGTAACGAAGAGGTAGATCTCGCTGTACGCATAGCTGCCCGTGTGCCGCACATCCAAGTAGGTGTCGTACTGGCTGATGGTGTCGGTGATCTCGAAACTGTATTCCGGTTTCCAACCGCGGTCCCACACACTACCGGGCACCGGACGTGTCTCGCTGTGTACGATGGCGTCGCTGCAGGAGGAGAGGAGAAATGCGAAGAGTAGAGTCGTGAGCAACGAGTAGTGAGTCGCGAGTCGTGAGTCGTGAGTATTAAGTGCGGAGTCGTGGGTCGTGAGTGAGGAGTGTCGCGTGTCTGCCACTCGCGACTCGCGACTCACGACTCGCGACTTCTTTCTTCCTGTTCGCATCGCTTACGAAGCCGCTGGACTTGGTGGCGCTCCGGCTTGGCCTTCGCCCTTGTTACCACCACCACCACGCCGACGATTGCGGTTGCGATTGCGCCCGCCGCCCTCGCGCCGCTCGCCTTCCGGCGGACGTGGGCCTTGTGCTTGCTGGCCACCGGCGTTGTCGGGGCGAGGAGGACGCGGGCCGCCGCCTTGTGCCTGCCGCGGGCCTTGCGGTTGCCCCGGACCCTGTGGTGGCCGGGGGCCTTGTCCCTGTCCTTGTTTGCCGCCGCGGCCACGGTTCTTCTTGCCGCCGCGCTTCTCCTTCATCTGCTTGTCGAAACGCGTGAGGTCGTCCATGCCCACCACGTTCTCGTAGTCGTGCACCTTCTCCTCGGTCTTCTTCTTCGGCGCTTCGTCCACTTGTTGCAGGTTCACGAATGGCTCCACGCCTTGCTTGTTCTGCTCAAGGATCTCCTTCACCTTTTCCACCTTCAGGCCGATCATGGCCGGGGTGCTGCCGGGGTTCTTGATCAAGTAGAACATCTTGCCTTGGAAGATGTCCGTCTTCATGTGGTAGCCGGTGCCTTGCTGGGTCTTCAGCTTGGCGTTCATGCTGGGGTAGCTCTTCACCGCCTCCAGGTACATGTCCAGCTCGTAGTTGAGGCAGCACTTCAGCTTGCCGCACTGGCCCGCGAGTTTGCTCTGGTTCAGTGCCAGCTGCTGGTAGCGCGCGGCGCTGGTGGTAACGCTGCGGAAGTCCGTAAGCCACGTGCTGCAGCACAGCTCCCGGCCACAGCTGCCGATGCCACCGATGCGCCCGGCCTCCTGCCGCGTGCCGATCTGCTTCATTTCTATGCGCACCCCGAACTGGTTGCCCATGGTGCGCAACAGGTCGCGGAAGTCGATGCGCTCTTCGCTGGTGTAGTACACCGTGGCCTTGCTCGCATCGCCTTGGTACTCCACATCGCTCACCTTCATGTCCAGCTTGGCGTCCTGCACAATGCGTCGACTTGCGAACATGGTATCGTCCTCGCGTTTGCGCGCGGCATGCCAGCGGTCAATATCCTCTTGCGTGCTTTTGCGCAGCACCTTCTTCAGTTCGAAGGTGTCGGCGCCCACGCCTTTGCGCTGCATTTGCAGGCGCACCAGCTCGCCGGTAAGGCTCACCATGCCCACATCGTGGCCGGGGGTGGCTTCCACCGTTACCAGATCGCCGGGACTGATCCCGGTGCCGGGGGGCACGCGGTAGTAGTTCTTGCGCGTGTTCTTGAAGCGCACCTCAACGGCATCGAACACCTGCTGGCCAGCGGCCAAGGGCACGCCCGTGAGCCAATCGAACACATCCAGTTTATTGCACCCGCTGGTGGTGCAATAGCCGTTGCTCTTGCACCCGTTCGGCTTGCCCGTCTTGTTGTTACTGCAACTATCACAACCCATGGGGGCGAAGATAGATGCCGGGGTTGGTGGGGTTGGGCGCGCGATCGGGATGATGAACGGGAGGGTGTTGGTGGGGGGCACCCACCTCGCTATACCGTAGTAGAAGAATGGGGGCCGGTTCCCTCGCACGCGCTCGGGCAATGTCATTAAGTTAAGGGAGCTCACAGAGCGGGTTTGGAGTTGGTGAGGTACACGGGTTTGTTGCGTGTGCGGTACTTCTCACGATCGCGTGGGAAGCTGCGTCCAGGTCTTATGGGCACGGTGGCCGAGAGGAAGAGGTCGGACAGGTCGCGCATGGAGCGTTCGTCATCGCGAGCCGAGAGAATACGCAACACCTCCTTCTTCATGTAGCCGAAGGACACGTTGCTGTTGATCTTGTAGGTGAGCTTGCGTTCGGGCTGTGTATCGGGCAGTTGGTCCTGCACCTCATCGATCAACAATGCGTGCAGGTTGCACATGAAGAGCGCGCAGTGGAAGTCCTGCTGGATGACCACGTCGGTGTGGCCGGTGAAGTGCTCCACACGGGCGATGTTCTTGATGGTGTTGTAGAAGCGCTCCACGCCCCAGCGCTTGCCGTACAGGTCCTTGAAGACGGCCGTCGGATAGCGCGCTTCATCGAGCAGTGAAGTGAGCAGTGTTTCAACCTCACCACTGTCCAACACCACCTTCACCATGCGCACGTTG
Organism: uncultured Bacteroidota bacterium; assembly: GCA_902825795.1. Lineage (GTDB taxonomy): Bacteria > Bacteroidota > Bacteroidia > Flavobacteriales_F > PHOS-HE28 > PHOS-HE28. Next base: position 1,711 of record CADECG010000135.1, on the reverse strand, counting down.
ATGCGGTCCTTGCGCTGCGGACCACGGCCGTGCGCGGTGTTCTTTCCAGCGCCCATTTCCACTGCCTTGGAGGTGTGTTCCGATGCCACGAAGTCGATCACCTGTTGGTTGAACTTGTGGGTGCAACGGATCAGGAAGTGTGCTCCACGTTCGCGCACTCCCAGCATGAGCGCGTAGCTGGGATAACCCCGGTCATAGATCATCAGATCATCCGCATGGCAGCACGGTAAGTGCTGCGTGGCCAGTTCACGTTCGCCCACCGCCCAAGGCGATAGCACCCCGTCGAGCACCATGTTGTTGAGCACATCATATAGCACCGAGCAACGCGCTTGCACCGTGCGGTTGCCATGCTGGTTGCTGGTGCCGCCATATCGTCGGTGGAGCTCTTTGGTGTGCGGCAGGTTGAAGATCGATCCATCGGTGGCCAACAGCCGTAGGCCCTCCCAGCGCTTCACGCGTTCATCGTTGTCGGTGTAGAACTCCTGGTTCATCACCCGCATGAGTTCCTTGAACACGTGCGGGTCCACCCTCCTTCGGCTCTGGTTGAAGGCGCTGCCCGTAACGTTGCGCACACCGTCGGCGAAGGAGCGCACGAACCCAGTGAGTTCCAGTTGCAGGCTGCGCCGCGAGAGGCTCAGCATGAAGAGCACTACCTTCTTGAATGGCATCTTGCGGTGCCGGGTGAAGTCTCCCGGCGAGCGCCTGAAGTTCTCCTTCAATGCGTCACTGGACAAACATCGCCTAACCGTGCTTAGGATCCGCCTATTGGTCTTGCGCTTCGCTCTTGGTGCCATGCACCAAAGAGCCGTGCCGCCGATCACCGTTGATCCCACCTCAGCGCGACTTCCCAACAGCGTTGATCACACGCCCCATCGACCTTAACTTAATGACATTGCGCGCTCGGGTAAGCCCACGGGCTGCCGCTCGCCTTCGGCGAGTGCGTATCGGTGCCGCTCACGCTCAATGCTTACTTGCAACGCGTTGAGGGCGAGGGTTACGTTTGAACAGTGCACAACATGAACCGCGCAGGAGGCGGGCCGCAGGCTCTGGGCCGAGGGCCACTCGCCAGAAGCGAACGGCAGCCCGCGCGGCTCAAGTACGCGAGGGGGTGCGGGGAGGTAGTTGGTTGTGGTATAAATGGCCCTCACTAAATGATATACAAGCATGAACTACGGCGCCAACGTGCAGCCCTGCGGTTTTGGGGGATCTGCTGTTTTCTCCTAGTAGGGCTCACCATGTTGCACCCACCAATGTGGCACTACTCACTTGGTATGCTGCTGATTCTAACAATACCGACCGCGGTTTTACACGCTCGTTATGCATACGTGAGCGCTGGTCTGCGTATTGAAATATCCTATTCAGGATTTACGGCCATTTATAGCCAGGGGCACCATCAGCTACGTGTTGATAGTGGTGAAGTTTCAGAAGTAGTGCTTCACCGAGCCAGATCCATAGATTCCGGCGGGCTTCAGTTCTCACCACCCGAAGCTTACTGGTATATCCGGCTGAAGACAACGGACGGCAGATCACTAGTCGTTACATGCTTTACGATTGATGCTCCCAGGGATCTGCTTTTTGCTCTTAAGTCGGTCAAGACGGTGCGCCGAGCAAGCCTGTTCTGTTTCCCTGGCGCCTCGTCAGGAACAAAGTAGGACACCCAGCACACCTCTAGACTTGCGGCGATAGATCACTGAAGAGGACTGAGCGTGGC
>CADECG010000134.1 GCA_902825795.1 uncultured Bacteroidota bacterium | reverse complement strand
CGAGGCCGCTGTTCAATACTGCCGCGTATCCGTATGCGTCCAGTAGATGAGAGATCTCAAAGCTCCAGAATGCATCGGTGCAAAGCGTGTGGTTATCGGAACGCAGTCCGTCCCAAACGGCGGAGATGGCGTCGAACAGTTCATTGACCGTCCTCGCATCATGGAACCTTGGCGGGAACATCGGATGCCAGAAATAGTCGCTGATTATAGATCCGCCGTGGATCGCTTTTGAGAGCAGCTTTCCGAACATTGCAATCGAATCATCCGTGCTGATGAGATAGTTCGAGACATCGAAGGAGCGGGTATGCCGCAAGGGAAACCTGTACTGCTTCCTCAAAATTCTTTCGATCACCCCCAAAGAACCCAAGGCAGTTTTGAAGCGACGGTACTCGTCGTCTGTTACATCATAGAGAACTACCCGATCGGCCATGTGTCTTGTTTTCGTAGAAGGAGGTGTATTCGTGAGTAAAGAGTCCTGTGGGCTGTAAAGTTGACAGAGGAACGTGAACACTCGGCTTCTACGGCGGTGGTCAGCACACCTGGCCGAGGCACCTTTGTGAACTCATGAATCGCGTCCACTTCATCGCCATCGGCGGCAGCGCCATGCACAACTTGGCTATTGCCCTGCACCAGAAGGGCTGTTCAGTAACGGGCAGCGATGACGAGATCTTCGAACCGAGCCGCAGTCGCTTGGACCGTTTGGGATTGATGCCCGATCAGCTGGGCTGGCATCCGGAAGACATCACTTCCGACATCGAAGCGGTGATCCTTGGTATGCACGCCCGTGCCGATAACCCGGAGTTGAAGCGCGCGCAGGAGTTGGGTATTCCGGTTTTCAGTTATCCGGCGTTCTTCTACGAACAGACCAAAGACAAGACGCGTGTGGTGATCGGTGGCAGTCACGGCAAGACGACCATCACGAGCATGATCGTGCATGTGCTGCGGAAGTGTAACGTGGAGTTCGATTACCTCGTCGGCGCACAACTGGATGGATTCGATTGCATGGTGCGACTGAGCACCAAGAGTAAGGTGGCTGTGATCGAGGGCGACGAGTACTTGGCCAGCACGCTGCAGTCGGTTCCAAAGTTCCACCTCTACAAGCCTGATATCGCGCTCATCAGCGGCATCGCGTGGGACCACATCAACGTCTTCAAGACCTTCGAGAGCTATGTGGACCAGTTCAGGATCTTCATCCAGTGCATTGAGCCGGGCGGCAAGCTGATCTACTGCGCGGAGGACGTGGAAGTGAGGAAACTCGCAGAGGAACCCGAGGTGAAGGATGCGAAAGTTGCTTACGGTATTCCGCCGCACCGCATCGAGAACGGCGTTACCGTGCTGGAGACCTCACAAGGTGATGTGACGCTGGAAGTCTTCGGGAAGCACAACCTCCAGAATCTGGAAGGCGCACGCCACGTGTGCCATCAGCTGGGCATCGGCGACAAAGAGTTCTACTTAGCCATCGCGACTTTCCACGGTGCCGCAAAGCGCTTGGAGAAACTAGCTGAGCACGGCGCCCGTGTCGTCTTCAAGGACTTCGCACATTCTCCGAGCAAACTAACCGCCACGGTGCAAGCGGTGCGTGAGCAGTTCCCCGATCGCAAGCTCACGGCCTGCATGGAGTTGCACACATACAGTAGCTTGAGCGAAGGATTTCTGGATCAATACACCGGCACCATGGACCAAGCGGACAACGCGATCGTGTTCTATGATCCGCACGCGGTCGAACTGAAGCGTCTGCCTCCCATACCGTTGGAGCGGATCAAGCGCGCCTTCGGCCGCGATGATCTGCGTGTCCTGACCGATCCGATCGAAGTTATGGGTGGTGTGCGCGAAGGCACGGCGGATAAGGCGGTGCTGCTTATGATGAGCAGTGGGAATTTCGGTGGCCTGGATCAACAGGCACTGGCGGAGGCCTTCATCGCCTGAGCTATCCCAGCTTCCGCAGCACCTTGTGGTGGAACGCGCCTATCAGCAGGGCGTAAACGATACCTGCGGACATGAACGCCACCAGGGTCAGCGTTGCGTAGTTGAATGGCGAGAACATCGTCTCGAAGCGCTTGCGCGCATCAGCTTCCGCGATCCCATCGGCCACAGCCAAGTCAACGCGTTCGTTGATGTGTATGGGGAAGTACAAGGGGTCGATCCACACGTAGAGCGCATATGCGAAGACGGCGATCAGCAGCGCATACACCGCGGCATTGCGGAAGCCGGTGCGCACCAACATAGGAAAGGTGACGTTGTGGTCGGCTTGCATGGCCCCACGCTGCGCGAAGAAGACAACAAGCAGAAGGGCCAACAGGTGGATCGGCGAGAACGTGTGCCCATCGACGATCGCTTGATCGGCGTGCAGCAGCCACCGCAGCGTAATGGCGGCGAAGGCTATGAGCAACGTGTAGCGCATCAACCGTTCATGGAGACGAGGAATTCCTCGTTGCTCTTCGTGCCTTCCATACGGGTCTTCACGAATTCCATCGCTTCCACCGGGTTCATATCGGCCAAGTGTTTGCGCAAGACCCACGTGCGTTGCAGCACATCCTTGTGGTGCAGCAGGTCGTCGCGGCGGGTGCCGCTGCCGAGGATGTCGATGGCAGGGAAGATGCGGCGGTTGCTGATCTTCCTGTCGAGCTGCAATTCCATGTTGCCCGTGCCTTTGAATTCCTCGAAGATCACCTCATCCATCTTGCTGCCTGTCTCCGTGAGCGCAGTGGCGAGGATGGTGAGACTTCCACCGTTCTCGATCTTCCGCGCAGCGCCGAAGAAGCGCTTCGGTTTGTGCAACGCGTTGGCGTCCACACCGCCGCTGAGGATCTTGCCGCTGGCCGGTTGCACCGTGTTGTAGGCGCGTGCCAAACGTGTGATCGAATCGAGTAGGATCACCACATCGTGACCGCATTCTACCATGGCCTTGGCCTTCTCCAGCACCATACTGGCCACTTGCACGTGGCGTGTGGCCGGCTCATCGAAGGTGCTGGCCACTACTTCAGCACGTACGCTGCGCGCCATATCGGTGACTTCTTCCGGCCGCTCATCGATAAGCAGCACGATCAAATACACTTCCGGATGGTTGGCGGCAATGGCGTTCGCCACGTCCTTCAACAGTATGGTCTTACCGGTCTTCGGCTGCGCGACGATCAAGCCGCGCTGCCCCTTGCCAATGGGGGCAAAGAGGTCAAGCACACGTGTGCTCAGGTTGCCGCCTTTGGTTGTCAGGTCGAATTTCTCATCAGGGAACAGCGGCGTAAGGAACTTGAACGGCACTCGGTCGCGCACCCATTCCGGGTCACGGCCGTTGATGCGGTCCACCTTCACCAGCGGGAAGAATTTGTCGCCATCGCGCGGTGGTCGCACGTAGCCGGTAACGGTGTCGCCGGTCTTCAGGCTGTGGTTCTTGATCTGTTGCTGGCTCACATACACATCATCCGGTGAGGCCAGGTAGTGGTAGTCGCTGCTGCGCAGGAAGCCATAGCCATCGGGCATGATCTCCAGTACGCCATCGGTTTCCACGAACGCATCGAACTGCGGTGGCGGTTCACGGTGCGGGCGATTGTCCTGACGCTGATCGTTGCGTTGTTGGTCGCCACCGCGTTGATCGTTGGGTTGGCGGTCGCCTTGTTGTTGCGGTTGGCGATCACCTTGCTGCTGCTGGCGGTCGCCTTGTGGGCGGTCATGGCGGGGGCGATCCTGCTGGCGGTCGCCTTGTGGTTGTCCACCTTGCTGCTGCTGACCGCTTTGCTGCTCACCTTGTTGGCGGTCGCGGTTCCTGTCGCGGCGGTCGTTACGCCCACCGTCGTTGCGTTGCTGATCGTGGCGTTGCCCAACGGTCGGGGCGTTATCGCCACCGCCGGAGCCTTCCAGCTTGGCTGCTTGCGGATCGCGCTGTGCCTCGCGTTCGCGGCGCTCACGGAACTCACGTTCGCGCTGTTTGCGGTCCTCGTTCGGGTCCCGGCGCTCACCGGCTACAGCAGGTGCATTCTCTTGTGCTGAGCCCGGGTTGTCCCCAGCGGCGCTGGCACTCTTCCGATCGCCTTCGCCATTCTCACTGTCCTCAGTGTCGTCATCGTCATCATCCCCGTCTTCATCATCCTCGGAGTCCTCATCATCCTCGTCGTCTTCGTCATCATCCGGCTCGGGATCTTCAACCGGTGGTGGTTCTTCGTCCGCGATCGCTTCAAGTGCCATCGGGTCTTCGGCGGCTGTCTTGGGCTCGGGTGGGGCGGGCTTCGCTCCCGGGTTCTGCGCCTCGAGGATCTTGGCGATGAGATCCTGCTTCCGCAGGGTATCGGCCTTCTTGATGTTCAACTGCTTGGCTACTTCGCGTAGCTCGGGCAGCTTCATGTCATTGAGCGCGTTCGCGTCTTGCATGCGGAAAAATGTCGGGAGTGTGTAAGCGGTGTGTAGAACACCGGTAGAACCGTTTCAGGTCTGAGGAAAGAGACGTTCGTGATCGGGGGAGAAAGCAACCGCCCGGAACCGGGTGTTGCGAGGACGGGGACAATGATAAGGGAAATGAGCTTCAAGCAACTTAGGTCCAGGTTGGGGATAGCCTGAAGTCGTTCGCGCTCCATCTTCGCGCCGATGATCCAGCGAAAGCAATCCCTCTTCCTGGCCCTTGCCGCCGTGTGCGTGGGGCTCATGTTCCTGTTCCCGATCGCCAGTTATACCATGGCTTCAGCCGATGACGGGTCGACAGGTTCCTTGGTGTTCGGTGCATTGGGGGTTACGATGAACGGACAAACACCGCTTTTTGCTCCGGACCCGATCGTACCCATCTACGCTGTGGCCGCCGTGGCGGTCGCCATTTTGCTCTTCATCATCTTCCTCTACAAACAGCGGGCGCGCCAATTACGCTTCTCGAATTTCGCCTACATGCTTCTGCTCGGGCTGTTCGCGGCGGTTTTCATGGCGGAGCACAGTTTGGGGTCGCTGATGGAAGCCAAGGGTGGGTCCCAAGGTTCTTATGGCGTGTCTTACTTCCTTCCGCTGGTCGCGTTGGTCTTCGTCTTTCTGGCCGTGCGTGCCATCAAGGCCGATGAGGCATTGGTGAAGAGCGCGGATCGGTTGCGCTGAATGTGCTGGTTTCTTAGCCCGCAGGCTGTAGTTCGGACTTTCCGCGTGTACCCAATTCGATGACTTCAAGGTCTTTCATCTGTGGGCCATCAATGGTGAAGCGGAGGATCGTTCGCACATGATGGAACCCATGTCGGCCACAAGCACCGGGGTTCATGTACAGCACCTTCAAGCGCTCATCGAACTTCACCATGCACAGGTGCGAATGCCCACAGATGAAGAGGGTAGGAGGGGCGGTACGCAGTTCCTGGGTCACATTCCGGTCGTAGCCCGGTGGTCGACCGCCGATATGGGTCATCCAAACGCGCACACCTTCTATTGTGAAGCGCTGGTGTTCCGGGAAAGTGGAACGGGTCTTCGCATCGTCGATGTTGCCCCATACCGCGCGCAGCGGTTTCCATTTCCCGAGTTCATCCGTCACATTAAGTCCACCTATGTCGCCGGCATGCCAGATCTCATCGCATTGCGCGAAATGTTCGCGGATGCGCGGATCGAGCCAGCCATGGGTGTCGGAGAGGAGGCCGATGCGTTTCATGTCAGGATGTGAAGATGTGGAGGATCCGGGATGCGAGCGATGCTTTAGCGCGATCGGTTCCACCCCCATCTACTTTCGCGCCCCGCTGGAGTGCCGTCTTATCTCCATTACTTCCTCATCCCCTCCGTGGAGATCATGCCCCGCCACTTTCTCGAGATCGCTTTCGATGGTACCGCTTATAGCGGCTGGCAGGTGCAGCCGAATGATCCGAGTGTGCAGCAAACAATGGAGTCGGCCTTGCGCGTGGTGTTGAGGGAGCCGGACATCGTTGTAACCGGATGTGGGCGCACCGATGCCGGCGTGCATGCGCTGCAGTTCTTCCTGCACTTCGATGCACGCACCGCCATGGACGAGCGCTTGCTGCACAGCCTCAACAGCGTGCTGCCCGAGAGCATTGCCGCCAAACGCTTCTGGTCGGTCGCGGACAATGCACACGCGCGTTTCGATGCCGTGGAGCGTGGCTATCTCTATCGGATCCACCACCACAAGGATCCGTTCGTTGCCGATCGCAGCTACCATTTCCGACCAACGGTGGACTTGGATGCCTTGAACGCCGCTTGTGCCCACCTGATCGGCAAGCAGGACTTCACCAGCTTTTGCAAAGCCGGAAGCGACAACAGAACGATGTTCTGCGATGTACGCAGAGCCCATTGGGAGCGTGTCGGCGACGACGTGCATTTTTCCATTGCCGCGGATCGGTTCCTGCGCAACATGGTGCGCGCTATCGTGGGCACGTGCTTGCGTATCGGTAGTGGTGCGAAGCCGCCCGAGCATATGAAAGAGGTGATCGATGCCCGCGACCGGTCAGCCGCCGGAAAGGGGGCACCAGCTTGTGGTCTTTACTTGCAACGCGTCATTTACCCGTACCTGCCATGAGCGCGGAAAGTGCCAGCGGTAAGGCCTTCGACCTCGGCTTGTTCCGGCGCGTGATGGCCTTCGTGAAGCCATACAAGAAGATCTTCTGGCTCGCGTTCGTGCTCACCATCCTCCTGAGTGTTGTTGGTGTTGTGCGGCCGATCATTCTGGGCTGGGTGGTCGATATCGCTTCTACGGATCCATCAACGCTTGTTCGATCTGGTAGCGAACTGGATCTCGGCCACAGGGCCATGTTTTGGACCGCCAATGCGATGGTCACCTTGTTCGGCGAGGGTGCTGCTAACGTGCTGCTAGGCATTGTGCTACTAGTGATCGTTCTGCTGATCCTTGAAACGGTAATGCAGTTCTACCAAGCCTTCTGGACCAACTGGCTGGGACAAGCCGTGATGCTGGACCTGCGAGACAAACTGTATGCGCACGTTGTGCAGTTCCGGTTACGCTATTTCGATCGCACGCCGATCGGAACGCTCGTTACCCGCGTCATCAGCGACTTGGAGACGATCGAGGACATCTTCAGTCAAGGTCTGCTCATGATCCTCGGTGATCTTCTGAAGTTGATCGTGGTGATCATCGTGATGTTCGCTATCAACTGGAAACTGGCGCTGTTGAGCCTGGCCCCCGTACCTATACTCTTGTGGGCAACGAACGTTTTCAAGAACAGCATCCGCAAGAGCTTCCAGGATGTGCGCACGCAAGTGGCGCGGCTCAATGCTTTTGTGCAAGAGCACATTCAAGGCATGAGCATCGTGCAGTTGTTCGGCAAGGAAAAGGAAGAGCAGGAAAAGTTCGAACGCATCAACGACGAGCACAACGGTGCTAACATCCGCAGTGTCTGGGCATACAGTGTTTTCTTCCCGGTGGTCGAGATACTCGCAGCGCTTTCGCTGGCGCTGCTGGTATGGTGGGGTGTTGGCGGCGTGTTATCGGATGAAGTGAGCTATGGCGATCTCGTGGCCTACATCATGTTCATCAACCTGTTGTACAGGCCAATCCGGCAACTGGCCGATCGCTTCAATGTGTTGCAAATGGGTATGGTCGGTAGCGAGCGTGTCTTCAAGGTCCTTGATACGGAAGCCGCGATCGATGATCATGGAACACGTTCGGCAATGGCTTTGCGTGGCGAGATCAACGTAAAGGGACTTTGGTTCGCATATGGCGATGCACCGGCTGATGACAATGGTGTTGCGGAATCGGATTGGGTGCTGAAAGACATCAACTTCAAGGTGAGGGCCGGGGAGATGGTTGCGCTTGTAGGGGCGACCGGAAGTGGGAAGAGCAGCATCGTGAACGTGCTGAGCAGGGCTTATGAGTTCCAAAAGGGTGCGGTGCTCGTTGACGGGCATGACATCCTGAGCTATCGCCTTGATGAGATCCGACGGAGCATCTGTGTGGTGTTGCAGGACGTATTCCTGTTCAGCGATACGGTACACAACAACATCACGTTGAATGACCCAGCGATAACACGCGATCAGGTGATCGCGGCCGCGAAAGCCGTTGGTGCCCATGACTTCATCATGCAGTTGCCGTTGGGCTACGATTCCAGCGTGCAAGAACGCGGCAGTGTGCTCAGTTCTGGCCAGCGACAGCTCATTGCCTTCATCCGGGCGTATGTGCACAAGCCGACCGTGTTGGTGCTCGACGAGGCCACAAGCAGCGTGGACAGCATCAGCGAACAACTGATAACAGCGGCCACCGAGAAGCTTACCAAGGGGCGCACCAGCATTGTGATCGCCCATCGCCTTAGTACGGTGCAATTCGCCGACCGCATAATCGTGTTGGACAAAGGCCGGATCATTGAACAGGGCGACCATCAGGAACTGCTAGCACTCGGGGGCGCCTACAAACGATTGTACGACCTGCAGTTCAGGTGATAGGCGCTCTTTCCGTCTCGTTCCTCTGGACTTGTCGCGGCTCGAACGCGGCTTTCCATTTAGATGGCGCTAACTGGACAACGGCAGACGGATGTTGCTCGTCTGCGAAGCAGCCGACCATGGTGGTTGTGAAGATCACCGAACTCTTCAGCACTACCCGGAGGCCCAAGGTCCATCCCATACCGCCAGTTTGCACTTCATTTGCAGCTTCACGCACATGTTCATCACGATGATCCGTTCCACGACCAGCACAGTGAGGTCTTTTTTGTTCGCCGGTTTATTGGCCATCGGGATCCCCGAGGTTTCGGCGCAGATCGTTTGCATTGAATGCACGGAACAGAACTCGCCCGTGAACGTCGGTTACCCGAACTTGTTGATCAACGGGGGCTTGGAGCTTGGAACGTGCGGGGGGCTTGGCGGTTATTACTGCCCCAATTCACTGAACTATTCATGCGATATTGCCGATTGGATCTGCACCGGCGGCGGGCTCGATACCTACGCGCAGACGGTCGATGCTTCCTGGTCAACCATTCCGCAGGGACTCATCGCTGCGTATTTGGGGAACTTCTATACCGAGGCGTGCTCTCCGGTTGTGAATGATACCAGTTGTTTGGTTTACAATGGCTGTGAGGTAACAGGTATCCCTGCTGGTTATCCATTCAACAACTCCGGCAACTATGGAGGGGGTGTCGGTGTAAGCTTGGAGCAAAGCGTTTCCGGATTGACCGTCGGTGCGACCTATGTGCTTGAATTCTGGGCAGGTGGAGAGGATTTTGGAGCGTTCCCGGAGCGCGGTGTGTTCGGTGTTGATATTGGTTTCGGTTACAACTACTTGAGTTGTCATGGTACTAGCCCCGGTACGATCGGCACGCGTTACGAGATCACCTTTCTCGCCAACTCAACGACGCACATCATCAAGTTCACTAACTGGGGACACGTCAGTTCGATCTCGTCAGAACTGATCCTGGACGATGTTCAACTTTTCCAAACGAGCTCCGCCACTGCGGCTTTCAGCCTCATCCAGACACCCTGCTCCACAACGATCCAAACGAACAACCAGAGCACCGGCACGGCGGGATCTTTCCTGTGGGACATGGGCGACGGCACACAGTACACCGACACGAACGTTACACACACATACGCTACGAGCGGAACCTTCACAGTAACGTTGATCACCAACGGCGGTGGATGTATTGGCCCCGATACCGCGACACAAACCATCAACCTGAGCGCACTTGGCGGCGTAACCGCTGCAGGATCCGCGAGTATCACGCAAGGATGTGCTCCTGTGAACATCGACTTCTTCAATACCAGTAACGGTACCAGCTGGCAGTGGGATTTCGGTGATGGAAGCCCCGTGAGCACGCTCTACGAGCCCAGCTACATATACACTGCCCCAGGTTCTTACACGGTTACGCTTATTGCATTCGATCCCGGAAGCTGCAATCTCTCTGATACGATCACCATACCGATCGTGATCGGTTCCGGCCAGGTGCTCGATGCAGTGTTCACTTGGACGGTGGGTCCGGATTGTACGCTGCCCCAGATCGCGACCACCAATTTCAGTTCCGGTAACCCGATATCCTATGTATGGAGCATGGGTGATGGCACGACCTATACCGATACGAACGTGGTGCACACATATGCAGCTCCGGGTTTCTACTTTGTTGAGTTGTTGGTTTACGACATGTCCGGATGCAGCGCGCCCGATTCGGTCACTGTTCCCATTAACGTTCTTCCACCGCAAGTGGTGGTAGCTGACTTTACTGTCGATGTTACCCCGACCTGTACCGGAAGTGCGGTGAGTACCACGAACCTGAGC
>CADECG010000133.1 GCA_902825795.1 uncultured Bacteroidota bacterium | reverse complement strand
CATCAAACAATTGCCACGCGGTGCCCGGTTCGGCGTCTACGTGGCGTACCGATACTACCGTGCGTTGCACGAACGGATCAGGCTATTGCCGAGCGAGCGCATATTGGCTGAGCGCGTGAGTGTGCCGCATTCTGCCAAGGCTTCTCTTTTGATGCGCAGCTACGTGCGCCACAGCCTCGGCCTGCTATGAACGACCCTATCAGTACCGTGGAGTCGGTGGTATTGGTGGATGCTGAAGACAACGTATCCGGAACCATGGAAAAAATGGAGGCTCACAGGAAAGGGGTACTTCACCGGGCCTTCAGCGTATTCATCTTCAACGACCGAGGTGAGCTTCTGCTACAGCGCCGAGCACCAAGTAAGTACCACAGCGGGGGCCTTTGGACGAACACATGCTGCGGGCATCCAAGACCCGGAGAGGCTCTGGCCGCCGCCGCCCAGCGTCGTTTGATGGAGGAAATGGGCATCGCTTGCCCCTTGGAACACCGATTCACGTTCGCTTACACGGCAGAAGTGGGCAATGGACTGGTCGAGAACGAACTCGACCATGTTTTTGTCGGCAGGTTCAATGGCCTACCGATCCTTGATCCCAGCGAGGCGGATAGCTGGCGTGCGGTGACATTGGATGCTTTGGAGCTGGAAATGACACTAAGCCCTTACCGGTTCACCACTTGGTTGCACGCATGTATCGCTCGGGTAGTTGACCATCACAAGACTTGGGCAGCATGAAACGACAGACGGTTGCGGTGCACTGGTTCCGCCGCGATCTGCGCCTGCACGACAACCACGCGTTGTTGATGGCACTTCGCAGCGGGCATCCTGTCCTGCCCGTTTTTCTTTTCGATACCAACATTCTCGACGATCTGCAGGACAAACAAGATCGGCGCGTTGATCTGATACACCGAACACTTGGCTCCATCAAGTCCGAATTGGAGCAACTCGGCAGCAGCATTCTTGTGGAGATGGGTTCGCCTGCGGAAGCCTGGCAGCGGATCGTCGAACGGTATGATGTGAAGTGCGTGCACACGAACCGCGACCATGAACCTTACGCCATTCAACGTGACGCGGAAGTGGAAGCGCTATTGCGCTTCAAGAGCATTCCATTCACCACGTATAGAGACACCTCGATATTCGGGCCCAATAAAGTGGTGAAACAAGACGGCACACCCTACACCGTCTTCACACCATACATGCGCAAATGGCGCGAACAGTTCACCGATCCATTGCTGGAGCCTTTCCGCAGCGAGAACGAACTTCATGCTTTGCTCCGCACGGATCCGTTGACGATGCCTTCGCTGGCGGATATCGGCTTCCGGGCAACGGATCTCGAACTGCCTGCTGTGCTAATGGATGAACACATCCTACGCACCTACACGGACACACGGAACCTACCAGCATTGGATGGCACCAGCAGGCTCAGCACGCATTTGCGTTTCGGCATGGTAAGCGTGCGCCAAGCGCTGCGGAAGTCCTGGTCAACCAGCCCCTCATTCGCGAATGAGCTGATCTGGAGGGAGTTCTTCATGCAGATCCTTTGGCACTTCCCACGTGTGGTTACGCAGGCGTTCAAACCCGCTTACGACAACATTGTATGGAGGAACGACCGCGCTGAATTCTCCGCATGGTGTGAAGGCCGTACAGGCTATCCCATTGTGGACGCAGGCATGCGCGAATTGAATGCTACGGGCCTTATGCACAATCGCGTACGCATGATCACGGCAAGTTTCCTCACCAAACACCTGCTCATCGATTGGCGCTGGGGCGAAGCGTGGTTCGCGGTCAAACTCTTGGACTTTGAACTGAGCAGCAACAACGGCAATTGGCAGTGGGCTTGTGGCAGTGGTTGCGACGCGGCGCCATACTTCAGGGTATTCAGCCCGGCAGCGCAAACCGAACGGTTCGACCCTGAACTCCGTTACGTGAAACGATGGGTACCCGAAGCTGGAACAGCCGCATACCACAAACCGATAGTGGAACACGACTTTGCCCGGAAACGTGCCCTCCACGTCTACAAATCGGGGTTGGTCGTGCAGAAAGGACATGTTCCAAACCAACCACAGTTGTTCATCTGAACCACGCTCGGCAACAACGATGGAGCCCATACGCGCGCCGAGGTCCTCGCCATTGCGTGTTCACGAATTGCAACAGGAACAGTGGCTTCCGCTCTCAGTGCTGGAGGCCTGGTCCTTTTTCAGCACACCGTTGAATCTGGCCGCCATAACACCGCCGGAAATGCGATTCGTTATCCTGCAACCGTTGGATAACGTACCGTTGCACGCTGGTCAGCGTATCCGATATACCGTCAGACCGCTCTTCGGCGTTCCGTTGAAATGGGAGACATTGATCAGCGAAGTCGAAGCGCCGAACGGTTTCGTCGATACACAGCTGAAAGGCCCCTTCGCGCTGTGGGAGCACACCCACATGTTCGCGGCGCACGAAGGCGGTACCAAAATGACGGACCACCTGCGGTACGCCTTGCCCATGGGCCTTCTGGGCGACGTTGCCCATACCCTGATCGTAAAGAAGAAAGTCGTTGACATCTTTGCTCACCGGCGCAAAACGCTGGAGCAACTTTTTCCGACCAAGGGATCATGAGCATTGGGTCGAGCATAGGGATCGTTATTGCCACATTCATCTGCATGGAAGGCGTTGCCTGGCTCACGCACAAGTATGTGATGCACGGCTTTCTCTGGTACCTGCACCGCGATCACCATAAGAAGGACCATGACCACGCACTGGAGCGCAACGATGCGTTCTTCCTCGTGTTCGCTATACCGAGCATTGTGTTTTTCGTTGTTGGCACACTTGAAGGCCTGAATGCACCTTGGCTCTGGATCGGGTTGGGTATCCTCCTCTATGGGATCGCCTACTTCCTGGTCCACGAGGTGTTCATCCACCAACGCATCAAATGGTTGCGCAACACCAATAGCGCCTACTTCCTCGGATTGCGCCGTGCGCACAAAGTGCATCACAAACACTTGGGCAAGGAGGATGGTGAATGCTTCGGAATGCTTTGGGTCTCGATCAAATATTTCCGTGAGGCCGCCCAACAAGTGAAGTCACAAGAACAAGCCCAATGAGCACCTACGCTTGGGTTGATCTTCTTAGTGCGTTGTTCCCTTTTCTGTTCTCTTTCTCACCTCGGTTGCGCTTCGATCTCCAATGGCGCGCAACGGCCAGCGGGATCCTGGCCACGATGGCCTTTTTCATTCCGTGGGACATGCTCTTCACAGCCGAAGGTGTTTGGCGTTTTGCGGCAGAGCACACTTGGTCAACACGCTTGTTCGGACTTCCGTTGGAGGAGTGGGGGTTCTTTATCTGCATACCCTACGCATGCCTGTTCACCTACCACTGCGTTACCGTTCAGTTGAAAAGCGACCCCTTGGCAAAGCATGCAAAGTGGATCTCCTTGTCGCTGGCAGGGATACTGCTGGCCGTCGCCTTGTTCAATGTGAACCTCAAGTACACCGCAACGACCTTTATGCTTTGCGCTGTGCTCATCCTTTTCGTGGCCTTCATATTGCGCCCCGTTTGGCTAGGTCGCTTCTACCTCACCTTCCTCTTGCTGCTTATTCCGTTCCTCATCGTGAACGGGGTGCTCACGGGCACTGGTATCGAAGGTGAAGTAGTGTGGTACAACGATGCCGAAAACCTGGGAGTGCGCTTGTTCACCATTCCGGTTGAAGACATTTTTTACGGATTGCTGATGCAACTCATGGCTGTGGTGTTCTACGAGCAAGTCCGCTCGCATTGGCCCAGAGAGACTTCGACAGTATGATGTCGAAAGCCATGCGCTCATAACCAAGTGGGGTGGATCGCTCGGGTATCTTCGCCGCACGATGACAGACCTGCAACGCGTTGGAAGCTGGCTGAACCACTTGGTAAAGGCGCGCACCCGCCATGGTGTGCACAGCCCCTTCGTCTTCGATCTGATCAACAACGTTCTGCGGAATACGAGCGAGGAGCCCGCATACGCCGCGATCGAGGCATTGCGCGATGAACTGCTGGACAGTGACCAGACGATCCGAGTGAACGACCTAGGGGCCGGGAGCCGCAAGCTGGACCTTCCGGTGCGGGCGGTCAGCGATATGGCGCGCACCTCGTTGAAACCCGCGCGTCAGGCGCAGTTACTCTACCGCTTAGCTCGCTATTTCCAGCCGCGGCATGTATTGGAACTGGGCACCAGTTTCGGCATCAGCACGCTGTACTTGGCACACGGCGCGGAAGGTGGTACCGTCCATACCATAGAGGGATGTCCGCAAACTTTGCGCATTGCTCACCACAACTTCGATCGCATGCGGCGGCGCAACATCAACGCGAGCCTGGGCAGTTTCCGCAGCCGACTTCCGGAAGTGCTGAAACGCATCGAATCCGTTGACATGGTCTTCATCGACGGGCACCACGCCATGGAGCCAACACTGGACTATTTCGAGCAATGTCTCGTCAAAGCGCATAACAGCACCGTCTTCATTCTTGATGATATCCACTGGAGCCGAGGAATGGAAGATGCGTGGGAAAAGGTGAAGAGCCACCCGCGTGTGAACGTTACCATCGATCTATACGACCTCGGGCTTGTCTTTCTACGCAAGGAACAGGCGCCACAACAGTTCAAGTTGCGCTACTGACGGAGATCGATATGAAGATCTACACCCGCACCGGGGACAAGGGACAAACCAGCCTGCTCGGGGGCACCCGAGTATCCAAGTACCACGCCCGCATTGAAGCCTATGGCACTATTGACGAATTGAACAGTCACTTGGGGATGCTCCGTGACTTGGCCCCGGATCGTGCTGGCCTCATCGTAGGCATTCAGGAAAAGCTCTTCAGTATCGGCTCACGACTGGCTTCATCCAGTGAGCAGGAAGCGGACAAGTTCAACGTACCGCACATTGAAGAGGAGGACATAACGGCATTGGAATCCGAGATGGACAGAATGGATAAGGAGCTTCCCGAGATGCGGAACTTCATCCTTCCGGGGGGGCATTCGGCCATCTCACAAGCGCACATTTGCCGAACCGTTTGCCGCCGTGCCGAACGGTTGGTCGTGTCCATTGCAGAGAAGGAACAATTGCCGGAGGTCATAGTCCGTTATCTCAATCGGCTCAGCGACATGCTGTTCGTGCTGGCCCGCCACATCGGGTCGAAACTGGGTGTGAAGGAGACACCATGGCGCCCCAAGCCTTGAGCCCAACCCCCGGAAAGCCGCGACCACGGCCGATTCTGTCCACTTTTTCACTGGTGGATAATTCGCCCTTGGAGGGATCGTTACCCGTCTATATTTGCGGCCTTATTTAAGGACCCTGACACTGGTCGATCATGTACTGGACGCTTGAACTGGCCTCGTATCTCGAGGATGCACCTTGGCCCGCCACGAAGGACGAGCTCATCGATTTCGCGATGCGTACAGGAGCGCCGTTGGAAGTAGTGGAGAACTTGCAAGCCATCGAAGACGACGAAGAGGTGTTCGAGAACATTGAAGACATTTGGCCGGACTATCCGCAGAAGGAGGATTTCTTCTTTAATGAAGACGAGTACTGAGCAGAGCACGGATCGAACAAAAGCCCCTTTCGATGATCATCGAAAGGGGCTTTTTCATTTGAGATCCTGACAAGGCGTCAGCGTGATGCAAATGGCGCGGCCCATGCTGGAGGAGGCCGCTACATTTGGCGGCTTTTGAAAACACAATTGACGATGTGAAGATCCCGTGATGTCAGAGTGTATTCCGCACGGACATTGATCAACCCTCCCCACACATCATCACATCACAATCTCACTACTTCCCATGCTCGGCAACCTGTTCAAGAAAGTCTTCGGAGACAAAGCCACTCGCGACCTGAAAGAAACCGCGCCCGTGGTGGAGAAGGTCAAGGCGGAATGGGAGAAGTTGCCGGGGCTCAGCAACGATGAACTGCGCGAACGGAGCAACGCGCTCAAAGCCCGGATCCGGGAACGCGTAAAAGAGGAGGATGAACGAGCAGCGACGCTGCGCGCTGAGATCGATGCCGATCCACGCATGGACATACATGCGCGCGAAGACCGGTATTCCGAGATCGACAAGCTCGAGGAGAAGATCATCGAGAAAACCGAGAAAGTGCTGGAAGAGATCCTGCCCGAAGCATTTGCTATCGTGAAGGAAACTGCCCGGCGGTTCAAGGAGAACTCGGAAGTGCGCGTGCGAGCAACGCAGCTCGATCGCGACATCGCTGCCAAACGCGACAGTGTAAGTGTGGAAGGTGACACGGCCATTTGGAAGAAGTCATGGACCGCAGCTGGTGTTCCGGTCACTTGGGATATGGTGCACTACGATGTACAGCTGATCGGGGGTACCGCGTTGCATCGCGGGAAGATCGCCGAGATGGCGACCGGTGAAGGAAAAACGCTGGTGGCCACACTACCGGTCTTCCTCAATGCCCTTGCAGGGCGCGGAGTTCACTTGGTAACGGTGAACGATTACCTGAGCAAGCGCGATAGCGAGTGGATGGGCCCCATCTATGAATTCCATGGCCTGCGTGTGGATTGCATCGACAAGCACCAACCCAATAGTCCGGAACGACGCAACGCCTACTTGGCGGATATCACATTCGGCACCAACAACGAATTCGGTTTCGACTACCTGCGCGATAACATGGCGCATGCACCGAACGCGTTGGTGCAACGCAAGCATCACTTCGCCATTGTGGATGAAGTGGACAGCGTGCTCGTGGATGATGCCCGCACACCGCTGATCATCAGCGGCCCAACTCCCAAAGGGGAGGTGCATCAGTTCGATGAGTACAAGCCACGGGTGGAGCGACTGCTGAACGCCCAGCGCAGTTTCGTTAACGGGGCATTGACCCTCGCTAAGGAAAACCTGAAGGGATTGGAAGCCGGAACCGCCACGAAGGAGCAACTGGAAGCGGGCGGCATGGCGCTTCTGCGCGCTCATCGTGGTTTGCCCAAGAACAAGGCACTGATCAAACTGCTGAGCGAATCGGGCATGAAAGCCCTTCAGCAAAAGACCGAAACCTTCTACTTGCAGGAGCAAGGCAAGGAGATGCCTAAGGTGGACGCGGAACTCTACTTCACCATCGACGAAAAACACCACGGCATCGAACTCACCGAGAAAGGACTTGAGTTGATCAGCAAGGATGTGAACGACCCCACCTTCTTCGTAATGACCGATGTGGGCGCGGGGATCGCTGAGATCGAAAAGAGCGATGCACCGGTTGAGGAGAAGGCCCGCCGCAAGGACGAGCTGCTCCGCGACTTCGGCATCAAGAGCGAGCGCATTCACACGGTGAACCAATTGATCCGTGCATACGCGCTGTACGACAAGGACGTGGAGTACGTGGTGATGGATGGAAAAGTGAAGATCGTTGACGAGCAGACCGGTCGCATACTGGACGGGCGTCGATACAGCGATGGGCTGCACCAAGCGATCGAGAGCAAGGAAAATGTGAAGGTGGAGGCGGCCACCCAGACCTACGCCACGGTGACACTGCAGAACTACTTCCGCATGTACCACAAACTGGCCGGCATGACCGGTACGGCGAGCACCGAAGCGCAGGAACTGTGGGACATCTACAAGCTCGACGTGATGAGCATCCCCACCAACCGCGACGTTGTGCGGAAGGATGCCGAGGACATGGTGTTCAAGACCAAGCGTGAGAAGTACAATGCCGTGATCGAAGAGATCGAGAAGTTGCGTGCCGCAGGGCGCCCTTCGCTCGTGGGCACCACCAGTGTGGAAGTCAGCGAGCTCATGGCGCGGATGCTTCAGATGAAGGGTATCCCCCACAACGTTTTGAACGCGAAGCAGCATGCGCGGGAAGCTGAGATCGTTGCACACGCCGGCCTTGCAGGCACGGTGACCATCGCCACCAACATGGCTGGACGCGGTACGGACATCAAGCTCGGTCCTGGAGTGAAAGAAGCGGGTGGCTTGGCGATCATCGGCACCGAAAAGCACGAGAGCCGCCGTGTGGACCGCCAGCTGCGCGGCCGCGCCGGACGGCAAGGCGACCCTGGTAGTAGCCAGTTCTATGTGTCATTGGAAGACGACCTGATGCGCCTGTTCGGAAGTGAACGCATTGCCAAACTCATGGACCGCCTGGGCCTGAAGGAAGGTGAAGTGATCCAGCACAGTATGGTAACGGGCAGTATTGAACGGGCCCAGAAGAAAGTGGAGGAAAACAACTTCGGCATACGCAAACGCCTGTTGGAGTATGACGACGTGATGAACAGCCAACGCGAAGTGATCTATAAGCGCAGGCGTAATGCGCTCTTCGGGGAACGCTTGAAGCTGGATGTACTGAATATGATGCATTCAGTGGCCGAAAGCATCGTCAACGAATACCACGAGATCGGCGATCATGCGGGCTTCGAACTTGATGTGTTCCGCAAGCTGAACTGCGAGAGCCCTGTGAACGCAGCTCAGTTCAAGGATCTCAAAGCCGAGGAGATCACCGACAAGTTGTTCGACTCAGCACTGGCCACTTACGAAAGACGCGGAAATGCCATCGCACAACAAGCGCTTCCGGTGATCAGTGACGTGTTCCTTAACCAAGGCGCACAGTACGAGAACATCGTAGTACCCATCACCGACGGCATCAAAACAATGCAAGTGGTCGCCAACTTGGAGAAGTGCTACAAGAGCGAGGGGCGTGATCTGCCGGGCACTATCGAGAAGTACATTGTGCTCGCGATCATCGACAACGAGTGGAAGGAGCATCTGCGCGAAATGGACGAGCTCCGGCGCAGTGTGCAGAACGCCGCGCTTGAGCAGAAGGACCCTCTGTTGATCTACAAGTTGGAGTCCTTCAACCTGTTCAAGGCGATGATCGACCGGATCAATGGCGAAGTGGTCGGATTCCTTGCCAAAGCAGGCCTACCCAGTGCACAACCGAACGTGCAGCAAGCACCTGCCCCGCGTACGCCTCAGCAAAAACTACAGACCAGCCGAACAGAAGTGCCGCAATTCGCAGGAGGAGCCCGCACACAAGCAGCGCCACCGCGCGCGACGGGCACTGCGACGGCCCCACCGCCCCGTGGCCCAATGGGTCCGCCACCACCCCGTAATACACAACCTGTCCGGGTTGAGAAAAAAGTTGGGCGCAACGATGCCTGCCCATGCGGAAGCGGGAAGAAGTACAAACAGTGCCACGGAAAGGATGAGTAACATCTGACCCTGAGGAGCGGTGTCGGTCATGTCACTGCGATCCGCAATGCGACATTGATGAGCCTGAGGCTCTCAGAATGCAGAAGGCCCTTCGACAAGTCGAAGGGCCTTCTGCTATTGTGTATGGAGAGTGGTTCTAGAATTGAAGGGGCACGGTCATTTGTACCCGCACCGGTCGGCCTTTCGCAAGGCCAGGCGTCCAGCGCGTATCCTTGATCGCGGCCATCGCCAGCTCATCAATGTTCCCGCCAACACCTTGTATCATTTTCACATCGCTGAGGCTACCATCTTTTTCCACGACGAACGTGGCCTTCAGTTTTCCTTTCGGACGTGTTGCCGACTTCTCTGCCACTTGCGTCTTCACAAGTGTTTGCAGGGTAGCATCGCCTCCGGGATATCGGGGCATTTGATCGGGCTGCGTGAAGATCACGTTAGCAAGAACCTCGGGGTCGTACACCTTCTCGCTAAGGGGTCGGCCCCACTGATCAAATCGCTGCCACACCCCGCTTTTCCACCCTTGGGCATAGGTTCCCGTGCTTTCAACCTTGCCGTTGGAATGGTAGAAGGTGAATACACCGTCCTCAATACGCAGATCGGGATCCACGTACCGCCCTTCAACTTTCAACTTGCCGTCCATGCTGAAGGTCTTTCCGATGAATTTATCGCCATCCTTACCGGCTTGTTGCTTGTAGTACGCGGCCTGTGCTTTCGGTGCTTCCTCAAGCGTAGCGCTCAAGTAAACACGCTCCTCACCCTGACCGAGGGCTTCGACAACGGACAAGCAGATGAGCAGTGTGGCGAACATGGTTTTGATGGTGCTGGGTCGCATGGGAATGCCGGGCGATCAGTCCTTGCAACGCCATGGAGCATCACATGGTTACGCCTTCGCTGAAATAATTCAGCTGGCCCACCCTTCCCTGTCCAAGCTCCGGTATTGGATCGCCTCGGCCAAGTGCTCGGTACGGATCTCAGGGCTGTTGCCCAGATCGGCAATAGTGCGGCTCACCTTCAGTATGCGGTCATAGGCCCGA
>CADECG010000132.1 GCA_902825795.1 uncultured Bacteroidota bacterium | reverse complement strand
GGCGCTCGGACTGTCCTTCAACCGTATCCAATTCACGCCCGATCTGATGCCAAGCGACATCATCGGAAGCGAGATACTCGATCAGGACCGCACGTTCCGGTTCGTGAAGGGGCCTTTGTTCGCCAACATCATCCTGGCGGATGAGATCAACCGCACACCACCGAAGACGCAGGCCGCGTTGCTCGAAGCGATGCAAGAGAAAGCGGTGACCGCCGCCGGCAATACGTATCCATTGCCCGATCCGTTCTTCGTACTGGCCACGCAGAACCCCATTGAACAGGAAGGAACCTATCCGTTGCCGGAAGCGCAGCTCGATCGTTTCATGTTCAACATCTGGGTGGATTACCCTACGTACCAAGAGGAACTCGCCGTGGTGAAAGCCACCACCAACGACAGCGTGCAGGATGTGAAGCCTGTGCTCTCAGCGGAAGACATCAAGTTCTATCAAGGTTTGGTGCGCCGCGTGCCGGTGCCGGACAATGTGGTGGAGTACGCCGTGAAACTGGCGGGCCGCACGCGTCCCGGTTTGAACGGGGCCCCGGCCATCATCACCGATAACGTGAGTTGGGGTGCCGGTCCGCGTGCTTCGCAGTTCTTGGTGATCGGTGCCAAGTGTCATGCTTTGGTGCACGGCAAGTACAGCCCCGATATCGAAGATGTGCAGGCCGTTGCGAAACCCATCCTGCGCCACCGCTTGGTGCGCAACTACCGCGCGGAGGCGGAAGGCATCACGGTCGATAAGATCGTGGAAGGGGTGTTGTAAGTGGATGTGGAGATGTGGGGGATGTGGAAATGATATCCTGCAGGTATTAGTTGATGAGGACATCCTCACGGTCGCTGCTTCTTGTCGTTGCGCAATTCTCGTCCATCGCTGTATTGCTGGTCGGCGGTCCTTGGCTTTTGCCGTGTTGGGCTTGGCTACTGTTCGTGGCGGGGCTTGCTCTTTTTTTATGGGCCTTCTGGGGTCTAGGCAACAACTTCACGGTACTGCCCGAGCCGAAGGCGGGCAACCGGCTCGTACATCGCGGCCCGTATCGCTGGTTGCGGCATCCCATGTACACGTCGGTAATACTCTGCGCATTGGCGGTGACCTTCGGAGGGTTCAGCATTTGGCGCGCGGTGGCGTGCAGCGTTTGTTTGGTCGCACTGGTTTTGAAGGTGCATCATGAAGAGGCTTTGTTATCCGCTGAGCACCCGGATTACAAGCGATCGATGGACGGTACTTGGCGTCTGCTACCGCTCGTTTGGTAGGCTTGAGCGTGTTGGTCAGGTGGGGTTCGACTTCCGGCGGATGTTGGTATGTGCTGGTCGAGCGGCAACCAATGCCCTGTTCCACCGACCTACTTTTGAACGCATTCCGTAACGAACCCCGATCATGAACTTCCGTACCCTCTTTTTCGCTGTCGCAAGCGCGATAGGTGTTTCCGCGTCAGCGCTGCCCATCCTTGATATCGCATTAGTGGATCAGGGCAACGGCAATCTGGAGGTGCGGTTCCGACCGGATGAGAACTTCGACGGGGTGTTCAGCGGCATCGTGTTCACGATCCGTTGGGAAGTAGCGAGCGGAGCCACATTGGGGAACGAGAACCAAGTGAGTCCAGTAGCTGATTATATCCCCGTGACCAAGAGCGGCCCTGAGACCGACGATGGCACCTACCGTTACCAGCCGTTCGTAGGCTTCGGCTTTTCGTCGCTCGCGACCGAGGGCACCAGTTGGGTTGCAGGGGTGGAGTATGTGTTGTGCGTAATACCGGTGCTGAACGGCGTGGATCTGTTCGAGATCGTGAACGACTCGTGGACGTTGGCGAACAATGCGGACTACTTCGTTTCCCTGAACGGCAGCAACCAGACGGGTATCATCTACGGCAACCCCGCAATGGTTGTGGAAGGCACACCGATCGCAGGGATCACTGTGCAGTTGCAGCCGAACCCGGCTACGGATGCAACGGTGTTGACCATTTCTGCCACGAAAAGCGCGGTGGTGAACGCGCAGCTCTGCGATCCGGCCGGTCGCACGGTATGGCAGCAGGATGTTGCCGCTTTCAGTGGAACGCGAAAAGAGAACATCGACCTGAGCACTTTGAGCGCTGGCACCTACATGCTGCACTTGCGCACCAATGAAGGGCTCCGCACCGAGCGCTTGGTGATCCAGTAACCTGAACACTACCAAGGACCCGATGACGCCCACACTACCGGCGTGATCGGGTCCTTCTATTTTGGCCCTATGCGAACCCACACCCTTGTTGCCTTTTTTGTTTGTTCCGCTTCATCGCTTGTTGCCCAAACACCCTGTGTCGGTGGTATGGCCGGTGCCTATCCGTGCGACAAGGTGGATCTATTGGCCTTTATGACATTGGCGCAAATGGGCACCACGGTAACGCCCCACGCCGCCGACATCTGGGGCTGGACCGACCCGCTGGACCAGCACGAGTACGCGATACTCGGTTTGAACAACGGCACCGCCTTCATCGACATCACAGTGCCTACGGCGCCGGTGCGCATTGGGAATCTTCCCACCCACACCGGCTCCAGCAATATGTGGCGCGATGTGGACGTGGCCGGTAACTGGTGCTACGTCGGTAGCGAGATGGCAGGCCATGGCTTGCAGGTCTTCGACCTGACGCGGCTGCGCAATGTTGCCAACCCGCCTGTGGTCTTCACCGAAGACGCGTGGTTCGGTGGTATCGGCAACAGCCACACCATTTGCGCCGATAAGGACCATCCGTATGTGTACACCGTCGGCACGTCGGTCAACAGCGGTGGGCTTACCGCCATCGATGTGACCAACCCGTTGTTGCCAACGCTTGCGGGCACCTTCACCAACGAAGGATACATCCACGAGAACGTGCTCTACACCTATGCCGGACCCGATACCGACCACACGGGCAAGCAGCTCAGTTTCAACTTCCACAGCGGGGCTGATCGCATTACCGTGGTGGACGTGACGGACAAAACCGACATGAACACGCTGGTCACCATCAACTACAGCGGCGGGAACATCTGCCACCAGGGTTGGCTCACCGACGACCATCGTTACCTGCTCATGGGTGATGAAGGTGATGAAGGCACTTTCGGCCACGGGACGCGCACCCGCATCTTCGACTTGTTGGACCTCGACACGCCGGTGTACCTCGGGGCGTACACCAGCCCACTGCTCAGCACCGATCACAACCAGTACATCAGCAACGACCTGGTCTACCAATCGAACTACAGCAGCGGTCTCCGCATTCTGGATCTGGCTCCTGTGGCGACCGGTACGCTGACGCCCGTAGCGTACTTCGATACGTACCCCGCGAACAACGCCGTCGGATACAATGGAGCGTGGGGTAACTACCCGTACTTCAAAAGCGGTGTGGTGATCAACACCGATCGCTTGACCGGGCTCTTCATCGTGATGCCTCGCCTGTCGCTGCGTGTGAAGGCGATGCTGGAGGGGCCATTCGATGCGAACACCGGCTTGATGCACGACAGCCTCCGCGTGCGTGGCTTTCTTCCTTCCAGCGAACCGTACACCGCGCTGGGCCTACCGCCGATCAACTCCCCGGCAGTGGGCAACTTGGCGCTGGGTCCGCTGACAGTGACCGGCAACAACGCGTTGGTCGATTGGGTGGTTGTTGAACTGCGCGATCCCTTGTCCCCTTCCGTTGTGAAGGCCCGGACCGTGGGACTGCTGCAACGCGACGGCGATATCGTGGCTACAGACGGAACATCGCCGGTGCAGTTTTCCGTTGCCGTGAAGGACTACTTGATCGCGGTGCGACACCGCACGCATTTGGGTTGTATGACCGCCACTGCGCAACGCGTGAGCGTCGCCGAGAAGAGTTACGACCTGACCAACGGAAGTCTGGCCTTGTTCGGCACGGGTGCTGCGAAGTCCATTGGCGCTGTAAACGCATTGTGGACCGGTAACGCCGAGCGCGATACGCAGCTCAAGTACACCGGCACGCTGAACGATCGCGATCCCATTCTGGTCGCAGTCGGGGGAACCGTTCCCACGGCCACCGTATCGGGCTACTTGCCTACCGACGTGAACATGGACGGCACCGCCAAGTACACCGGCACGGGTAACGACCGGGACCCCATACTCATCAATGTGGGTGGCACGGTGCCGACGAACACACGCACGGAGCAGCTACCGTGACGCATTGCGGGAAAGGACGACCTAGTAGAAACCGATCTGGTTGCGCACGGCCAACGGTGTCCAACCACCGATGTTCACCAGGATCGGATCGCGGTCATTGTTGAAGCCCGTGTATTTGATCAGTCCGTCCATGTTCACATCGGCATTGCTGTACAGGCCGGACACCACGTTCAGTGGCTGAATGCCGCCAATAGCCTGAAGGATCGGGTCGCGATCATCGCCGGCACCAACGTATTTCAGCTGCCTGTTCCACGTTACGTCGCCGCTCCAGAGCTGCCGTTCATCGGCTATTAGACTGTCGCCGTGCATGGCTTCGGAAAAGCAGGCCGTTGCCGTGTACAGCGTGAAATCCACGGCCGATGTAATGGCACCAAAGCTTTCGCCGAAGCGGACGATGGCGCCCAAGTGGTTGCGGTGGCGCACCGCTGTTCGGTAGCTGCCGTAGCGCATATCCAGCGGCAGCGGCCACGAGCCATCGAGCGCCACTACGTCGCCATCGCGTTGCAGGAGTGCCGGGCGGCTGTAGTGTTCAGCGTCGCCGGGGTTGAGGACCCCATTATCCACGGCCATATCCACCACGATCCAATCCACTATCGCATCGCTACCGGTAACGTTGAACACCGAAGGGTCCAGCGTATCGGGCCAACCGGGGCCGGTGTATGAGAAGCCGAGTGCGGTGTACGGTTCAACGGTGGGCAGGAGGCCTTGCGCCCGAAGGCTGTCGTGCATATCAAGGGTCGCCGAGTTGTACGGACCTTGAAGGAATACCCGCAACGCAATGCTCGGGAGCGGTTGGTAGCACGGGTCGATGCTGGTGCACACCGCCGGAGGGAAGCCGAAGTTCACGGCGCTCATCACCAAGTTGGGCGGTTGGTTGGGCAAGCAGGCGAAGAGGCTATTGGTGCAGTAGAGGTTCACCAACGCATTGTGCAAGTACGGTAGACAAGGCAGTTGTGTATCGGTGATCGTGAGGTCCTCCAGTTCATAGCCGGTGTTGTCCATGCCTTGGGTAAGCGGATTGAAGCTCAAGTTCACTGACTGCGCATCGCCGAGACCGACCACGTGGTCGATGAGGTTGTGGCTCAGGTCCGCGGAAAAATCAGGAAGGAAGGTGAACGAGGTGATCAGGTTGTAGCTGGCATTGACCGAACTCAATTGACCGAAGTGGCTGGGCAACGTGGCGAAGAGATTATGGCTGATGTCCACGCTGTTCAACGATTGAAAATTGTCAGGGATCGTGGTCAGTTGGTTGTAGCTGAGGTCCATGCTCGTAACACTGCCGTTGTAGCCAGTGATACTGGTGAGTTGGTTGTGATGGGCCAACACGCTATTGAGCTGCTGCGCCACGGACAGGTCGAGCGTGGTGATGGAGTTGAAGGACACCAGCATGGTCTGCACCGGCAGGGGAACAATGAAGGTTCCGGTAAGCCCGCAGTTGTTGGCGATCAGCGTGTGCAGGCTCTGCGGCCCCATGAAGTACGTGATCGGGTTATTGCTCACATTTAGCGTGCCCAAACTGCTGAACGCCTGCATCCCCATCAGGTCTGAGATAGTGCCAGCGAATTGCAGGTCGATGTACGTGGCGGACTGCACCCCCGGGTGCGTCTCATCGATATCGCTGCCCACAATAGCGCCGGGATAGTTGTTGTTCACCCACGCGCGTAGGTTGGCATCGGGCATGGGCGTAAGGGCTTGCAGTCCCGACATAACAAGAACAGCCAACAGGGTAGTGGGGTAGCGCCGGAGCATGGTTGCCAAGTTATCGGAGGTATGACGCGGTGAGTGGGGAAAGGCTGCTTGCCCCGCGTTCCTCCATCCTTTTACATTCACGCGCTTCCGGATCCCAAACACCTGTACATGATGCTTCGCTACCCGACACTTGTTGCCGCTTCATTGGTTGTTGCCGCAACGGCCAGCGCGCAATGCGTTACCACCTACCCCAACACGGAAGCCTTTACCGGTGGTACGGTGGGCGTACCGGGCACCTTCGTGAACAACTGGGCCAACGTAGCTGGCGACGACCTGCAGTGGAACGTGGACAACAACGGTACACCCACAGCCGCCACCGGGCCCATCGGCGACCACACCGGATACAATACCAATGGCAAGTACGCATACGTGGAAGCCACTGGCGCCGGCGCCACGCCGAACAAGAGCGCCATACTACAAAGCCCGTGTTACGACCTGTCCATACTGACGAACCCGTACCTCACCTTCTGGTACCACATGCAAGGCAGCCAAATGGGCCAGCTGGTGGTGGACCTGAACGTGAACGGCACCATCGTGAGCAACCTGTGGAGCAGGAGCGGGGACCAAGGCCAATGGTGGAAGCAGGGCTGGCTGGACTTGTCGTCATGGGTGGGTCAGAACAACGTGCGCATCCGTTTCCGGGGGATCACGGGGGCCGGTGAACTGAGCGATGTCGCGATCGATGATGTGGAGGTGAGGTCCACAGTTCCTGTGCTGGGTTGCCCTGATCCGTTGGCAAGCAACTACAACGCAGCGGTGAACATCAACGATGGCACATGCCAGTACGCGTGTCCGGTCGGCCAGGTGCGTGTGACCATCGACATCATTGCGGATAATTATCCGCAGGAAACCACGTGGACGTTGAAGAACGCAGCCACCCAAGTGACGCTGGCTTCGGGCAACCATATCGGCGCCAGTGTTTGCGTACCGGCGAACACCTGCTTGGTGTTCCGCATCAACGACACCGCGGGCGATGGCATCTACCACAACAGCTACGGCTACGGGCAATACACCGTGCTGGTGGACGGCGTGATCATTGTACAGGACGGCACCTTCGGTAGCTTCGAGGAAACGAGCTTCAACTGCGGGCCGGGCCAGATGTGCAACACAGCCACCGCCATCGGTGTGGGCACGCATACCGCCCCAAGTCTTGAACACTGGTTCGACTTCACACCTGCTGCAACAGGCAGCTACACGATCAGCACATGCGGACTGAACACCTGCGATACGAAGCTGTGGATCTACGACATGGCGTGCAACCTCATCAACCCGCAACCCGGCGTGGAGGGCGCAACCTTCGCGGATGACGATCTGGGCGGTTGCGGCCTGCAAGCGGTGATCAACGCGAACATGCCCGGCGGGGTGTTGCACCACATACGTGTGGGCACCAACAACGGCAGTTGTTCGGCGGTAACGTTCAACATCACCTACAACGGACCGGTGGTGGGTTGCATGGATGTGAACAGCTGCAACTATGAGCCGCTGGCAACGGTGCCCTGCACCAATTGCTGTTTGGCCTTCGGCAACCCGCTCTGCCCCACAGGTCCTGATCTGGTGATGAACCAAGCGGCCTTGGCGGGCAGCTTGAACATGCAACTGGTGACCATCACCGACGTATGCGCGCCCACCGAAGGCTGTGTGCGTGCACTGGGTTCACGCTATGTGATCCGCTTCGCTACCCGTATCGACAACATCGGGGAGGAGGACTACTACATCGGCAGCCCCAACAACCAGCCGCAGATGTTCAACACGAACAACTGCCATGGCCACGCGCACTATGCGGGCTACGCTGATTACGTGCTCTTCGACGCGAACAACAACAAGATCCCCGTCGGTTTCAAGAACGGATACTGCGTGATCGATGTGGGTTGCTTCGGTGGCACTGGGCAGTTCGGTTGCAGCAACATGGGCATCAGCAGCATGTGCTACGATCTCTACGGCAGTGGCACTACATGCAACTGGATGGACATTACCGATGTGCCGGATGGCACCTACACCATGGTGCTGCGCACGAACTGGCAGCAGCGCCCCGATGCGCTCGGGCGGCACGAGACGTCGTACTCCAACAATTCCGCGCAGGTATGCATCAACCTCACGGGCTTCGGCGGTGTGCGCGGGTTCAGTGTTGCAACACCCTGCCCCATTTGGACCGATTGCACCGGCGTGCCGAACGGTGATGCCTTGGTCGATTGTACCGGCCAATGCAACGGCTTGGTGAAGACCGGCGACCGTAACGCCGATGGCGCATATAGTGCAGCCGATCCACAGCAGTACGTGCAGGAGATCCTCGGCGATGATGCCGTCGTGAGCAACTGCACCGACTTGAATGCCGACGGCGCCATCACCGTTACCGATGCGGCTTTGCTAGCGGAGTGCTACAATCAACAAGGCGCACACGATGGCGGCCCCGGCCACGTATTGCACTACCATCCATGGTGCGAATTCCCGCGTGGATTCCAGAACACGATACACACCAGCACGCTGTCGTTACAGAACCTCAACACGCTCAACAACACCGTTGATGTCTATGTGACCAATCCCGACAACCGGGTGCTCGCGTACGAGTTCCTGATGAGCGGCCTCACCATCCAGAGCGTTACCAACTTGGCCACGCAACTGAGCGGGGACATCACGCTGAACAGCAGCCTTGGCGGCACCCGCGTGATCGGGATCTGTTACAACGACAGTTCGTTGGCAAAGAGCGCGGTGGCCGTTCCGCTGTGCCGTATCCAATACCTGAGTCTCAACGCCGCGCAGATCTGCATCAGCGATATCGTCGATATCGTGAACGAGGAGGGGAACAACGTGAGCAACGCGATCGGTGGAGGTTGCCTCACCGTACCGAACACCGTTGCGGTGAACGTGAAGGCCTTCTTGGAGGGTCCGTATGTGGCGCCCACAATGACCGACGACCTGCGCGTGTTGGATGTGATCCCGGTAACCGAACCCTACACGGCACTTGGCTTCACGCATGCTGGTGGAGGAGGAGGGGAGACGGCCGCACCGGCGGTGTTCGATGTTATTGGAAACGATGCCATCGTGGATTGGGTGCTGGTGGAAGCGCGCACCGCGGTGCTGCCCTACACGTTGCTGGCCACGCGCAGTGCATTGGTGCAGCGCGATGGTGATGTTGTGGGCACCGACGGCGTGAGCCCTGTGCTCTTGAACCTTGCACCGGGCAACTATCACGTCGGTATCCGGCATCGCAACCACTTGGGTTGTATGACATCCGCTGCGGCGGCGCTTGGCGCCCTGCCTACCACCGTCGACTTCCGCAGCGCGGCAACACTTACCTATGGTGTAGATGCCCGCAAGAACGTGGGTGGCACCATGGTGCTATGGTGCGGCAACGTGGTGCGCGATGTGCCCGCAAGTGTGGTGAAGTACGCCGGGGTCAGCAACGATCGCGATCCGATCCTGCAGGTGGTGGGCGGCAACGTGCCCACTGCCACGGTGACCGGTTATTACCGCGAGGATGTGAACCTGAGTGGCGTGGTGAAGTACACCGGCACGGCCAACGATCGTGATCCGATCTTGATCAACATCGGTGGCACCATTCCAACGGCCACGCGGTTGGAGCAGATGCCGTAGCGCTCCGGTTCGTCATCCCGTCTCTGGATCCTTATCTCGGCCCCACGCGGAGTCTGTCATCCTGAACCGCTACCGGTGAGGGATCTCTCAGGAAGACGACGCTGCGATCACCGCGCTTGCGCGTGTGCATCGTGCATATGCGGCGCGGCGTTCCCTTTAAGCTTCACCTTAGGGAGCGCCCATGGCTTGGCGTGCGGTTGCCCTTCCACCAACTTCATGGCGGTATCCATGGCCACATCGGTGAAGACCTGCTTGGTGCAACTACGCGGCCAGGTCACTTCCACCTGTTCAATGGCCGTTGCGTCGCCCAAGCCGATCTCCTGCCGAAGACTACTGCTCCCGAAACTGCCACCGGTGCCCACCGAAACATGGATGTCGCGGTCGCCCTTTGGCGTTTTCACCGTTATGCGGATCCGGGCACCGATAGCGCACGTGGGGCTGTTGGTGCCTTGCAGCGACAACGTGATCCAGTGATTGCCGAAGCCGGGGTTTTCGAAGAAGAGGTTGTGGGCATTGTCCCCTTCGTAGGCACCACCCATCACGGCATAAATGTCCTGATCGCCGTCGTTATCCATATCGGCGAACGCAACACCGTGGCCTTTCTGCAAGCTGCCAACGCCTGCTGCGGCGGTAACATCGGTGAAGGTGCCCTTGCCCGTATTGCGGAACATGAGATTCGGAACTAGCGAGCGGAGATCCGGCTCGCCGGTGCCCAAGTACATATCAAGAGAGCCGTCATTATCGAGATCA
>CADECG010000131.1 GCA_902825795.1 uncultured Bacteroidota bacterium | reverse complement strand
ATCGCGGTTTGAACTTCCGTACGGACCTCTTCGGCGCGAGCGGGCACTTGGTGCTGAACGCTTACCGTGAACCGTATCAGCCACTCTTCCAACAGCGCTTCTTCGCGTACTTCTACATCGGGGCCGGCATCTACTACGGCCGCCCGAAAGCCGACCTGTTCCGTGGCGATATCGCGCTAGGCAACCAGTACTTCTACTGGGATGATGGCACCATGCGCGATGTTGAGCAATACACGCCAGGATACCAGACAGCGAACGTGGTGGAGCGCGACGGGAAATATGAGACCGACCTCTACAGTTGGCACACCGAAGGCGGCTGGGGCGATGCCGAAGGCAACAATGTGCAACGTAGTTCGCCTTGGCATTTCGGTATGCCATTGGGCTTTGGCCTCAGGTACATGGTCACCAAGCAGGTGAGCATCGGGGCGGAATTCTCGTATATCTACTTCATCAGCGACAAGATCGACGATGTAAGCGACCGCTATTCCACCCATGACGAGATCGGTGGTGCGTTTCCCAACGATAGCACTCAACAGTTCCTTGCACGTTACGTGAGCGACCCGAGCGGTTTCGGGACCGACGGCACCACCGGCATCAAAACCAGCCGCCGTGGCAACCCAGGGCTGCCGGACTATTTCAGCTATTTGATGGTGGAAGTGAGCTACAAGTTCAAACGCCGTCCATCGCGCCGGATCTTCGTGAACGTTTGACCACGCTCAAACGGATCTTGAACGGCCCCGATCCATCGGGGCCGTTCGCATTCCGGCTTTCTATTTTCGCCGACCCGTAACTCCTTTCACCACGACACGCGATCTTCCATGAACATGGACCCCCTCTTTGCCCAACTGCTTTCGAACGATGATGCGCAAGTGTTGGCGGCCATCGAAAAGGTGGATCAGCGGGGTGATGCCATGGCCATCATTCCGCTCCTACACGCGCTGGTGAACGCGAAGGAGGTGGCAACACAGCAACGCATTACCACGTTGTTATTCGCGGTCAAAGCAAAGGGAGCAAAGGAGCAACTGCTGGCTGCGCTGGACATTCCTGAACTGCTTTCTGTGCGCCAAACCGCGCTCTCCTGTTTCTGGAACGCGGGCATCGATATGCGCGATCACTTGGACGTGATCATCGGTTTAGCCATTTCAGGAAGTGTGGCGGAGTCGTTCGAGTGCTTCACGATCCTGCAAGAACAAAGCGTCTGGCCGGACAAAGCCGCCCGCACTTCCATTGTGCGGCTGCGCAACGCAATGACGAACCAAGTCGACACGCTGAAAGCCTCCGTACTGGAGGACATGGTGACGGAACTGGAACGGCGCCTCGGGAAATAGATCAGCCCCTCAAGTAGGCATCCACGTTGCTCTGGATGCGCGCCGAGATATCCGAGGTGTCAGCGGGCATGAACGCTGAACCCGTGATCTTATCGTGCAGTTCGATGTACCGATCGGTCACGCTGTGAACGAATGCGTCATCCATGTGCGGCACCTGCTGGCCCTCCTTGCCCATGAAGCCGCCAGAGATCAACCACTGCCGAACGAACTCCTTGCTCAACTGTTTCTGTGGTTCCCGGGCATGCTGGCGTTGCTCATAGCCTTCCAGATGGAAATAGCGCGAGCTATCCGGTGTATGGATCTCGTCAATGAGAATGATCTCGCCCACTGGGTTCCTGCCGAACTCATACTTGGTGTCGACGAGAATGAGCACGCGTGAACGTGCGATCGCGGAACCACGGGCGAAGAGCGCGAGCGCATAACGCTCCATCGTTTCCCATTCGGTTTTC
This sequence comes from uncultured Bacteroidota bacterium, assembly GCA_902825795.1. Lineage (GTDB taxonomy): Bacteria > Bacteroidota > Bacteroidia > Flavobacteriales_F > PHOS-HE28 > PHOS-HE28. The sequence goes on along the minus strand of CADECG010000131.1, from coordinate 8,494 downwards.
GTGCACAACCCAGCTGTCAGTATGCCCGCTGGCGTGATGTCCTCATCATGCCCCTCATCGGCTTTGGTGCTCGGGGTGATGATGGGTTGTGGAAATGGATCGCTCTCCTTCAATCCATCGGGCATTGCGGCACCACAGAGGACCCGATGCCCAGCCTCGTATTGGCGCCAAGCGTGCCCGCTCAAATAGCCGCGCACCACCATCTCCACCTTCACCGGGATACATGCCATGCCAACGATCACTTGGGGGTCGGGCATGGCAACTGCCCAGTTTGGCGCCACATCGCGCGTGGCTTGTAGCATGCTCCAACTCACTTGGCTCAACACCTGCCCTTTGTGCGGAATGCCGCGTGGGAGGATCACGTCGAAGGCGCTGATGCGATCACTGGCCACCATCACCATGCGGCCATCAGCCAAGCGATACACATCACGCACTTTACCACGGTAAACATCCGTGACTTCCGGAAGGCGCAGTTCGCTGCGCATTAAGGTATTCGTCATGCTCATCGCTGCTCGTCTCTTTCGCGTTCCTCATCACGCTTCCTGAACGCCTGCACCACTTTGGTCACCAGCTCATGGCGAATAATGTCCTTCTCATCGAGTTCGATCAATGAGATGCCTTCAATGTTCCGCAGCATGTCCAGTGTTGGCAACAATCCGCTGGGCTGGTTGCGCGGCAGGTCGACCTGGGTCACATCGCCTGTGATCACGAATTTGGCGCTGCGCCCCATGCGCGTAAGGAACATCTTCACCTGCGGCAGCGTTGCGTTCTGCGCCTCGTCCAGGATGACGAATGCATTATCCAACGTGCGGCCGCGCATGAACGCGAGCGGTGCGATCTGGATGATGCCGTTCTCGATGTTCTCCGCGAGCTTCTGCACCGGCATCATGTCCCGCAGTGCATCATACAGCGGCTGCAAATAGGGATCCAACTTGTCTTTCAGGTCACCGGGAAGGAAACCCAGATTCTCTCCCGCTTCCACCGCTGGCCGCGTGAGGATGATGCGCCGGACCTTCTTGTCCTTCAACGCCTTCACCGCCAATGCAACAGCCGTGTAAGTTTTGCCGCTACCGGCAGGGCCAATAGCGAACACCATATCGGTGGTGGATACTGCTTCAACCAAACGCTGTTGACCGGCTGTGCGCGCCTTGATCCGCAACCCTTGATTGCCATGCACCAGCGTGCCGGGTTCATCGCTCTCGGCCGGAAGGCGATCACCATCGCTCATGATATCATCGAGCACCTTGCGTGGGAGATCGTTGTACCGCTCGGCGTGCTTCACCAATTCATCGAAGCGAACACTGAACCGGTTGATCTCCTCCTCATCACCTTTCACAACCAACGTGTCGCCACGGGCAATGATCACCAACTTCGGGAAGAAGCCCTTGACGATGCGCAGGTTGCTGTCATTGGCGCCAAGGACGGCCATGGGATCTGCGCCTTCAATAATGATCGTGCGTTCGCTCAAGGATCGGTTCGTTTTTCAGTGGCCGAAGGTACCCGGCAGGTAGAATCACCACCGCGACCGGAGCGATCAATGGTGTATTCTGTTCGCATTGTCGCGCCGTAGGCGATCGGATTTTCAACCGCATTCCTTGAACAACTCGTAACGGGAGGGTATTCCGTCCCGCCGGTTTCGTCTTCACTTCGCCAGTCGATCGTTCATCATTCGGAACAGCATGCCCATCATCACACTCACCACCGATATGGGTATCAAGGACCACTACGTTGGGGCCGTGAAGGGCGCCATCCTGACCCAATGCCCTGAAGCGACCATCGTCGATATCAGCCACCACGTGGCCACGTTCGATAACACGCAAGCGGCGTTCGTACTGCGGAACGCATACCCGGAATTCCCGCGGGGAACGATCCATATCATCGGTGTGAACCCCGAAGCGGATGGGCGCACACCCCACTTGGTCGTACGCCACGACGGCCACTACTTCGTTGGTGCCGACAATGGCATCTTCAGCCTGCTGTTCGATGGCAAGCCACATGAGATCTTCGAACTGACGATGAAGTTGGACGCCGACCACTTGGCGTTCCCGGTGAAAAACGTGTTCGTGAAGGCTGCCTGCCATATCGCACGCGGCGGAACACCCGAAGTGATCGGCCGACGCACCGTTGAACTTCGAGAACAACTGGGCTTCCGCCCGGCGCTCGATGACAAGAGCATACGTGGGAGCGTGCTTCACGTGGACGGGTACGGTAATGTGGTGACCAACATCACGAAGGCCTTGTTCGAGGAGCAGCGCAAGCGGCGCAACTTCACCATCACCTGCGCCAAGCACGGCAAGGCGAGCGTGTGGCCTGCTTCGGGGACACGGGCTACTTGGAGATCGCCGTGAACAAAGGGGTTGACGGCACGGGCGGCGGTGCATCGCGTTTGTTCGGCCTGCGGGTGCGCGATAGCGTGCGCATTGAATTCAACTGAGGCTGGAATGATCTTGCGCGTTGTGAAAATGACCTTCCGGCCGGAAGAGTGCGACCGGTTCCTTGAATTGTTCGAGGGATGGCGCCACAAGATCAGGGCCTTCCCCGGGTGCAGGTATCTGGAATTGCTGCATGCCTCCGACGATAGTCGCGTATTCATGACCTACAGCGAGTGGGAAAGTGAAACAGATCTCGGGAACTACCGTAAGTCGGACGTGTTCGCCAGCGTGTGGCCCACGGTTAAGAACATGTTCGAAGAGCCTGCCGAGGCTTGGACCATGGACCGACCGCATCGCATGGTGTGAACGACACCATCTTTGTGCACCACATGCGGAACCCACTCCTGCTCCTCTTCTGCGCACCGCTGCTGGCCATGGGCCAAGGCAACGCGCAAGACCACCTGCTGAACGCCCAAGCGGCGTATGCCAAGGGCGATTGGAAAACGGCAAGTGCCTATGCGGACAGCGCTGTGGTCGCGGACCCCGAGTTGGCAAAGGCCTACAAGCTGCGCGGCGACTGCAAGCAGAAACTGAAGGATCCGAAAGCCTCGCTTGAGGACTATTCACAAGCCATCAAGTTGGACAAGACGGATGCACGGGCCTATGTGAGCCGCAGTGCGGCGCGCATCAGCTTGGGCAACAACAACGGGGCAATGACCGATCTGGACAAGGCCATTGAGCTGACCCCGGACGACGCCGACATTTTATACAACCGTGCCTGCGCGAAGTACATGGCGGGTGACAACACCGGCTCCCTGCGCGATGCACAGCGTGCGATGAAACTGAACCCGCAAATGGCCGATGCGCTATTCCTGAGCGGGGTGATCAAGGGCGAAGAGCAACGCACCGAAGAAGGCTTGTTGGAGGTGGAAGCCGCGTTGGCCATGAAAAAGGATATACCGGGCGGAACGATGGCCTTGGCCATGCTGCTTTACGACCAAGAAGAGTGGGAACAGGCGATAACGAAGTTGGATGATGTGATCGCGCGCTCGGACACAGGAGCGGCCGAAGCCTACTACTACCGGGGCGACTGCTACTACAACCTCAAGAACAAAGAGAAGGCCTGCGAAGACTGGAGCGTTAGCGCGAGCAGAGGCGACAAAGAGGCAGTCTTCATCCAGAAGAACTATTGCCTCACCGACGCCGACAAGATCCCGAAGAAGCCCAAGAAGGGACGGAAGAAGAGCGTGATAGAGTTTTGAGTGGCTATAGCTCTGGTCACGCCGGCACCGCCTCCAACTCATGCTCCCTTGCCCCGGTGATCTTCACCTCGGCGAAGTCACCAATGCGCAGGTGCCCTGCTGATGTGGGGATGAGCACGTCGTTGTCCACCTCGGGTGAATCGTGCTCGGTGCGGGCGTGGTAGAAGCCGCCTTCGGCCTTGTCCACGAGCACGCGGAAGGTGCTGCCGATCTTGGCTTGATTAAGATCGAAGCTGATGCCGCCTTGCAGTTCCATCATTTCGCTGGCACGCTGCTGCTTCACCTCGAAGGGCACATCGTCCTCCATGCTGAAGGCATGCGTGTCTTCTTCATGGCTGTAGGAGAAGCAGCCGAGCCGGTCGAAGCGCATGCGTTCGATCCAGCGCAGGCCATCTTCATGGTCTTCCTGTGTTTCGCCCGGGAATCCGGCGATCAATGTGGTGCGGATGGCAATGCCCGGCACACGATCGCGGATATCGGAGACCAAGCGTTCGGTCTTCTCCTGTGTAATGCCCCGGCGCATACGCGAGAGCATGTTGGTGCTGCCGTGCTGCAAGGGCATGTCGAGGTAGTTGCAGATGTTCTTGCGTTCGCGGATCACATCCAGCACTTCCATGGGGAAACCGCTCGGGAAAGCGTAGTGCAAGCGTATCCACTCGATGCCTTCCACATCGCTCAACCGCGAGAGCAGTTCGCTGAGGTTGCGCTTCTTGTAGATGTCGAGCCCGTAGTAGGTAAGGTCCTGAGCGATCAGGATCAGCTCTTTGGTGCCCCCAGCAGCAAGTTTCTTGGCGTTGTCCACCAACTGCTCCATGGGCGTGCTCACATGCTTGCCGCGCATGAGCGGTATAGCGCAGAAGGAGCATTTGCGATCACACCCTTCACTGATCTTGAAGTAGGCATAGTGCACTGGAGTTGTGAGCAACCGCTCCCCTACCAGTTCGTGCTTGTAGTCGGCCTTCAGGGTTTTCAGTAGTCGCGGCAGGTCGCGCGTACCGAACCACGCGTCCACTTGAGGGATCCCGGCTTTCAGGTCATCGCCGTACCGCTGGCTGAGGCAACCCGTGACATAGACCTTCTCCACCAAGCCCTGATCCTTGGCCTTGGCGTAACTGAGAATGGTATCGATGCTCTCCTGCTTGGCATTCTCGATGAAGCCGCAGGTGTTGATCACCACCACGTTGTGCTCGCCGCTCTCGCTCTCGTGCTCCACGCTGATGCCGTTGGCCTGTAGTTGGGCCATCATCACCTCGCTATCGAAGGTGTTCTTGGAACAGCCCAGGGTAACGACATTGACTTTGGTGGGCTTGAGGGTCTTGGCTTTCATGAGGGCCACAAAGGAACGTATCCCGGGGCCGGTAACCTCTTTCGGCCGGGTTCCGTTAGAACGCCGGCTAATGACACACAACCTCGTACAATACGAAGGGCAGCTCAGCTCAGAGGTCCGCATTCAACTGCTCGACCTGCTGAAGGTGGTAAGCCTTGCCAACCTTGGCCAACGAACCGACCTGAAGAAGCTATGCGGAATTGCCCTCGAGCTATTGGACAACGCCCAGCGCTATAACAGTGCGGGTGAAGTGTCTTTTGAATGGCGCATAGAAGGCAATGACCTTGTGGTACTGATCCGCAACCGCGCCGCCCGTGAAGACGCCGAGCGCCTTATACAGACCGTAAAGGACATCAATGCCATGTCGCCAGAGCAGGTCACTGCCGCGTTCCGCGCGCAACTGACGAACGAACAATTCGGTGCGAAAGGCGGGGCCGGTCTCGGCATGCTGCAGATCGCGAAGAAAACCGGCAGCAAACTGGAGGCGAGCTGCCACGTTACTGAAGCCGGTGAATTCGTATGCACCAGCCGTGTTGCTGCCCCATTGAGCTGAACCCTGTCGATCATGACCTCGCTGATCCTTCCACCGACGCGTAATACGCCCTCCATCTGGTTCGAGCCGCAAGCTGGCCGATTCGAGATGACCGGGATCTCCGTGCCGGAGAATGCGACAGAATTCTATCAACCGGTTTACGATTGGCTGGATGCCAACTTGCCGCACATGGCAGATGGACAACTGTTCAGGTTCCAGCTTTCCTACTTCAACTCCACTTCGCTCAAGGCGATCTTCCTCTTGCTCAAACGCATCGTGGAGAACGGTGCCATAGGACCCAAAGCGGTTATCCGTTGGTGCGTGGAAGAGGACGACGAGTTCATGATCGAATCGGCCGAGATGTACATGGACCTGCTGGGTGCCCAGTTTGAAGTGGAACGCGTTCCCGTAGACCAGCGTCCCGGCGAACGCATGGCCAGCTGATCACCGGTTACCGGTTCAGATCTACTTGAATAACGCCTCCGTGAAGGCGATCTTATCGAACACCTGAAGGTGTTCGATGCCCTCCCCAACACCCAAGTACTTTATCGGCACCTGGAACTGCTCGCTGATCCCGATAGCGACGCCCCCCTTGGCCGTACCGTCCAGCTTCGTCAGCACCAATCCGGTGACGTTCGTGGCCGCGGTGAACGCCTTGGCCTGTTCGAATGCATTCTGGCCTGTTGAAGCATCCAAGACCAACAGTACCTCGTGCGGTGCGCCGGGAACCACCTTTTGCATGACGCTGCGCACTTTGGTGAGTTCGGCCATCAGGTTCACTTTGTTGTGGAGGCGACCGGCAGTATCGATGATGACCACGTTCGTACCCTTCGCTTTCGCGCTCTCTACGCTATCGAAGGCCACAGCGGCGGGGTCGGCCCCCATGCCTTGTTGGACAATGGGCACGCCCACTCGTTCGCTCCAAATGCGCAGTTGATCCACGGCTGCTGCCCGGAACGTATCGGCTGCGCCTAGCAGCACGCTTTGCCCTGCCTTCTTGTAGGCATGGGCCAGCTTGCCGATGGTAGTGGTCTTGCCAACACCATTCACCCCCACCACCATGATCACGTGGGGCTGGTCGCTCTTGGGGAGGTTGAAGCCCGGACCTTCCGGATCGCGCATCAGCGCAGCGATCTCCTCACGCAGGAGGCTATTGAGCTGATCGGTACCAACGTACTTGTCGCGGGCCACGCGCGCCTGAATGCGCTTGATGATGCGCAATGTGGTGTCCACACCAACATCGCTCTGTACCAGGATGCCCTCGAGTTCATCGAGTACATCGTCGTCAACACTGCTCTTGCCTGCAACGGCGAGCTTCAGCTTGGCGAAGAAGCCGGTGCGCGATCGCTCGAGCCCCTTGTCAAGGACCTTTTTGCCCTCGACGTCCAAGGGTTCCTTCTTGAAAAGACCGAACAATGCCATGGCCTAATGCCCGAAAAGGCCCCGACGGGTCGGGGCCTTTTCGCCAATGAGGTGTGTGAAGATCACTTCTTCGCGATAGCCTTATCGACTTCTTCGCTGGCCATGATCTGCTCGTGGAACTGGTAGCCACCGGTTTTCTCGTTCCGTACCATGCGGATCACTTTCACGAACACCTTGGCGTCCGCTTTCTTCAGGGTTGCAACGGTCTTCTTTGCCATGGCTTACTTGATCTCTTTGTGAACGGTCATCTTGCGCAGGATGGGGTTGTATTTCTTCAACTCCATACGCTCGGTGGTGTTCTTGCGGTTCTTGGTGGTGATGTAACGGCTCGTTCCAGCCTGGCCCGAGTTCTTATGCTCGGTACACTCCAGGATCACTTGCACGCGGTTGCCCTTCTTGGCCATGGCTCAGGGATGTTCTAGTGGTTTATTTCAAGAAGCCCTTAGCACGGGCGCGTTTCAAGGCCTCGGGCAAGCCGATCTTGGTAATGGTGCGAAGACCATTGGTGCTGACACGCAGGTTCACCCAGCTCTTCTCCTCCTCGTTCCAGAACCGGCGGTCCTGCAGGTTCGGGGCCCAAGTGCGGCGGGTCTTGATGTTGGAGTGGCTCACCTTGTTCCCGGTGATCACATGCTTGCCGGTGATCTGGCACACTTTGCTCATGGCTCGTCGAATTGGGCGGCGAAAGTAAGAGAAGTTGGGTCTTGGCAAACTGGTTGGCCAAAACCCTTGGACAAGTCGCTCAATGCGCCCAGGCCAGTTGCTTCCGGAGCATGTTCAATCCGCTCATGGCGGCGCGTTCGATCACGAGGTCCCGCGTCCCCGGGAAATTCCCCAAGCGCGATACCACTCCGTTGGGTCCGGCAACCGCCACCCAAACCGTTCCTACGGGCTTGTCCGGCGTGCCCCCGTCGGGTCCGGCGATACCGGTGGTGGCAATGGCCCAGTCGCTGCGCAACGCAGTACGGACCCCTTGTGCCATGCGTTCGGCCACGGGTTGGCTCACTGCACCGTTCATATCGAGCATATCGCTTGGTATACCGAGTTCCTCCATCTTCACGGCATTGGCATAACTCACCACCCCACCGATGTAATAGGCCGAGCTGCCTGGGACGGAGGTGATCAGATGGCTCAGAAAGCCGCCCGTACAACTCTCGGCCAGCGCCAAGGTCTGGTTCCGGGTTTTCAACTGCTGCCCGACCACCTGCTCCAACGTCTGCTCCCCTTCCCCGAAGATCAGTTCTGGGATCTGCTTGTAAAGCATATCGGCTTTCCGGTCTACTAGCGCCTTTGCTGCTTGCGCATCGGTATTGGCATAGGTGCTAAGCCGAAGTTTCACCACACCAGGGGAAGGCAGGTAGGCCAATTTGATGGCATGTGGACCCAAGCCATCCTCCCAAGCAGCGATGCGCTCGGCCAAAAGGCTTTCACCAAGCCCGGCCGTGAGAATGGTACGGTGAACGATGACCGGGGGTTTGAAGTGGTCGCGTAACATGGCCAGCGCGAATTCGGTCATGATACCCTTCATTTCATAGGGCACCCCAGGCATACTGAGCATGATCGGACCGTTGTGCTCGAC
>CADECG010000130.1 GCA_902825795.1 uncultured Bacteroidota bacterium | reverse complement strand
GGTGTGGATGGCGCCCGGGAGCGGAACAGCCTACGGAGTCTTACCCGAGAAAACCCGTGGCTCATGGGTTCCCCGGTCCTTAGCAACACCAGTAAGATGTACGATATCTACGGGGGTATCCGTGGAAGTGTCAGCAGCCGTCTCGGGTTCGATGTGCGGGTGAGCACCAGCAAGTGGAAGGACAAAATGTTGTTCCTGTCCCAGACCGATACCATCCTTGGGGATCGCTTCTTCGCCGTGTATGACGATGTGAGTATTCTGGATATCAGCGGCGAACTGATGTACAGCGCGGGCGAGAACGTGAAGCTGACCGGTCGCGTCGACGTCTACACCAATGAGGCATTCGCCCAAGCCGAGGCGTGGTACCTGCCCAACTACCGCTTTGCTCTCGGGGGTGTGTATGATGTCCGCGACAAGCTGATCCTGAAGGCGGAAGTGGAAATGCTCGGCGCCCGCTACTCGGGAAGCATACCCGGCAATGAGCCGGTCTTCGATACCGGCACTTCGCTGGCTTTGGAAACCAAGGAGTTGGACAGCTACTTCGACCTGTACCTAGGGGTGGAGTACCGCTACACCAAGCGGTTCAGCGTATGGCTCGACATGAGCAACCTCAGCGCCAGCAAGTACGAGCGCTGGTTGAACCAGCCCGTGCAGCGCACCTTGATCATGGGCGGCCTCACGTTGTCGTTCTAAGGCAGGGTCACCTTTTTGGGAGTTCCCCATAAACCGGGCAACGAGGGGCGTTCGCACTGCATCTTGGTGCCGTGATGAACCGCGCTGGATCACGAAAGCCTATTTAGCTACATTCGCCACCACCGAAAACGACCCTGAGCAGCGGTCGAACACGAACTACACATGAGCACGAGGAAGATCCTGGCCTTCTTGTCCGTAACCCTCCTATTCGCGGGTTCCGCCATGGCACAAAGCAAGCTGGCCAAAGAGGCGGACGATGCCTTCAGGGACGGCTACTACTACAACGCCACCGAGTTGTACAAGAAGGCCTTCGTAACCGAGAGCAAAATGGCCGTCAAGAGCGAGCTGATCTTCAAGGTCGGTGAGTGTTATCGCATGCTCGGTGATGCACAGCAGGCCGAAGTGTGGTACGAGAAGGCCAATAAGGCCCAGTACCCCGACCCGATCACCTATTACTACATCGGCGAGGCGCTGAAGGAGCAAGGCAAATACTCCGAGGCCATTGTCAGTTACAACAAGTTCAAGGAGAAGAAGCCCGGCGATATGAAAGCCGATGCGGGCATTGCTGCCTGCACCCAAGCCCAGAAGTGGAAGGATGACCCCAGCCGCTACAGCGTTGACCCGGAGGTGTTGCTGAACACCCAGCAATGGGATTGGGCAACGGGTTATGCCGACAAAAAGAACGAGGACCTCGTGTTCTCCAGCAGCCGTCCCGCCGCTACCGGTACCGAAACGGAGCAACACGTCGGGGAGAGCTTCAACGACCTTTTCTTCAGCAGCCGCGACAAGCTTGGCAAGTGGAGCGAGCCCGTGAAACTGCCGATCCAAGTGAACACACCTGCACACGAAGCAGCGCCCGTGTTCAACGCCAAGCGCACGGTGATGTATTTCACCCGTTGCGAAATGGATAAGAAGAAGCAGTTCGGTTGCGACATCTGGATGAGCAAGAAGGTGGGCAGCAACTACAGCGAGCCCGAGAAGCTGGTGTTGGCACCCGAGCGCGCGAAGGAGGATTCAGTGAGCATCACTGTTGGCCACCCTGCCCTGAGCGCCGATGACCTCACGTTGGTGTTCGCCAGCAACATGGCCGGCAACCACCGCAACAAGGATCTGTACCAAGTGAAATTGGACAAGGACGGCAAACCAACGGGCAAGGTCACGAGCTTGGGTTCGGCCATCAACACCCCGAAGGATGAGGTGTTCCCCTTCCTGCGCCAGGACGGTACCCTGTACTTCAGCACCGATGGCCGTCCGGGCATGGGTGGAATGGACATTTTCAAAGCGGCAAAGACCGGCGAAAGCTGGGCTGAGCCTGAGAACATGAAGTTCCCCATCAACAGCAGCATGGACGATGTGGCCATCTGCTTCGAAGGCACCGAGGAGCGTGGGTTCTTCACCAGCAATCGTCCGGGTGGCAAGGGCCAAATGGATATCTGGCGTTTCTACATGCCGAACTTGGAATTCGCGTTGCAAGGCACGGTGTACAACAAGTCCACCAACTCGCCGATGCCAGGCGTAACCATCACGGTGGCCGGTACGGATGGTAGCAACTACACCGCGCTTACCGATGAGAACGGTGGTTTCAAGTTCGCTGAGAACGGTAAAGACCGTTTCATCAAGGAGAACACCACGTACAGCATTCTGGCCAGTATGGACAAGTTCCTCGTGGTGAAGGACCAGATCACCAGCGTGGGCCTTAACGAGAGCACCACGTTCGTGAAGGAGTACTTCCTGCAGCCCACGGGCGAAGGCACCATCCGCTTGCCTGAGGTCCAGTATGCGATCGACTCATACGAGATCCTCGACGCTGGTAAAGATTCACTGGAATTCCTGTACAACGTGCTGGTGGACAACCCCACCATCACCATTGAACTGCAGGCCCACACCGATTCGCGCAAGACCCGTAAGTACAAGGGTGGGAACCAGGAGTTGTCGCAGCTACGTGCTCAGAGTTGCGTGAATTTTCTGGTGACCAAGGGCATCGACCCAGTGCGCATCACGCCGAAGGGTTATGGCCCAAGCGTGCCGCGTATCACCGACGCTGAGATCGCTAAGATGGCGACCAAGGAAGAGAAGGAAGCAGCACACCAAAAGAACCGTCGTACGGAGATGAGGGTGCTGACCTATGACTACGTGCCGAAGGAAAGCCAAGTGCCACAGACCCCGGTACCACAGAACTAGCTTGAACACCTTGAAGAAGCACCTCGACCTGTCGGGGTGCTTTTTCTTTTTGCACGCCATTGAAACGGCATAGGAAGGATGAGCCAAAGCCGATACGAGCAACGAGGGGTCAGTGCCACCAAGGACGATGTCCACAAGGCCATCGCAGGGTTGGACAAGGGCCTGTTCCCGCGCGCGTTCTGCAAAGTGGTGCCCGATCACTTGGCCGGTAGCGTTGAGCATTGTATTGTGATGCACGCCGATGGTGCCGGCACCAAGAGCTCGCTCGCCTACGCCTACTGGAGAGAGACCGGCGACATCAGCGTGTGGCACGGCATCGCACAGGACGCGATCGTGATGAACCTGGATGATCTGCTCTGCGTGGGGGCGGTGGACAACATCCTGCTCAGCAGCACCATCGGTCGCAACAAGCGGCTCATTCCAGGCGAAGTGATCAGTGCGATCATTGAAGGCACGGAGATCTTCTTGGAAAAGATGCGCGGCCACGGCATTGGTATCAGCAGCACGGGTGGTGAGACGGCCGATGTCGGGGATCTGGTGCGCACCATCATCGTGGACAGCACTGTCACCTGCCGTATGAAGCGCACCTATGTGATCGACAACGCACGCATACAAGCCGGTGATGTGATCATTGGCTTAGCCAGCTTCGGCCAAGCCACCTACGAGGACAGCTACAATGCCGGTATGGGCAGCAATGGGTTGACGAGTGCCCGGCACGATGTGTTCAGCAAGGCCTTGGGTGCTGCTTTTCCGGAGACGTACGACGCCGGAACGCCCGAAGCGTTCGTGTACAGCGGCTCAGCGCGATTGACCGACCGCTTGGAAGGAACTCCGCTGGACTATGGCAAGGCCGTACTCTCGCCAACACGGACGTACGCTCCCGTGATCCGCGAAGTGCTTTCGCAGATGCACGCGGACATTCACGGCATGGTGCATTGCAGCGGTGGCGCACAGGCCAAGGTGCTGCACTTCATTGAAAACCTGCGCGTGGTGAAGGACAACCTCTTCCCAACGCCGCCGCTCTTCGCCGCCATACAGCGCATGAGCGGTACCGACTGGAAAGAGATGTACCGCGTTTTCAACATGGGGCATCGCATGGAACTCTATGTGCCCGAGGCGCGTGCGAAAGAGATCATGGCCATCAGCGAGAGTTTCGGTATTGATGCCCGTGTAGTGGGTCGCGTGGAGTCGATGTCTGTCAGGTCGAGCGCAGTCGAGACCAAGGAAGTTCTGTTGAAGAGCGAACACGGCGAATTCAGTTACACCTGAGATGAGTTCGCTGCTGGAGAAACTGCGCGCCGTGCACGAACGCCGCGCCGAAGTGGAGAAGAGCCTGGCTGATCCAAGTGTGATCGCGGACCAGAAGCGTTTCAGGGAACTGAGCCGCAGCTACAAGGACTTGGAGCCGATCGACAATGCCTTCAGGCGCTACGATAAGCTCACCAGCGAGTTGGTAGGCACCAACGAAATGCTGAGGTCCGAGAAGGACCCAGATGTACTGTCAATGGTGCGTGAGGAGCACGACGCACTGAAGGTGCGGATCGAAGCAATGGAGGAGGAGGTGCGCATGTTGCTGGTGCCCAAGGACCCCAACGACGACCGCAACTGCACCATGGAAATACGCGCGGGTACCGGTGGCGACGAGGCCAGCATTTTTGCCGGGGACCTTTACCGCATGTACACGCGCTACTGTGAGCGCCTCGGTTGGAAAGTCGAGGTGGCCGATATCAGCGAAGGCAGTGCCGGTGGCTTCAAGGAGGTCATCATCAACGTTACCGGCGAAGGGGTCTATGGCGTGCTGAAGTATGAGGCCGGTGTACACCGCGTGCAACGTGTGCCGCAGACCGAAGCGCAAGGCCGTATCCACACCAGCGCAGCAACGGTCACCGTGCTTCCGGAGGCGGAAGAGTTCGATGTGGAAGTGAAGGAGAGCGACGTGAAGATGGAGACCGCCCGCAGCGGTGGGGCCGGTGGCCAGAACGTGAACAAGGTGGAAACGAAGGTGCGCCTCACGCACATCCCCACTGGTATCGTAGTGATGTGCCAGACCGACCGCAGCCAATTGGGCAACCGGTTGAAGGCGATGCAAATGCTGCGCACCAAACTCTACGACGAAGGCCTGCGCAAAGTGCAGGAAGCCGAGGCCACGCACCGCAAGAGCCAAGTGAGCAGCGGCGACCGCAGCGCCAAGATCCGCACTTACAACTACCCGCAAAGCCGCATCACCGATCACCGCATCGAGTTCACTGCGCACAATCTGCCAGCGGTCATGAACGGCGATCTTCAGGATATCATTGATGCGTTGCAACTGGCCGACAGGACGGAGAAACTGAAAGAGAGCGCAAGCGCATGACCCGAACGGAACTCGTCGCCATCATCAAGCGCAAGCGCAGCCTGCTGTGCGTTGGTCTCGATACCGAGGCCCATTTGGTTCCGGCTCAGTTCCGCGCCACTGCCCACCCGGTGCTCGCCTTCAACGAGGCCATCATCGATGCCACACATCAGGTGTCGGTCGCGTACAAGTTGAACATCGCGTTCTATGAAGCGCTCGGCGTATCGGGCTGGACCAGCTTGGAGCGCACGGTAGCCGCGATCCGCGCCAAGGGCGATTGTTTCATCATCGCCGATGCCAAGCGCGGCGATATCGGCAACACCGCGCGCAAGTATGCCGAAGCCTTCTTCGACAAGCTCGGGTTCGATGCGGTAACGCTCTCACCGTACATGGGCAACGACAGCGTTACTCCGTTCCTCGGGCGCCCCGGCAAATGGGCCATCGTGCTCGGCGTCACCAGCAACGAAGGCGCCATGGATTTCCAGTTCCTGCCGGTCGATGACAAGCAACATCTGCTCTTCGAACGGGTAATGACCAAGGTGGCGGAATGGGGTTCACCCGATGACACCATGTTCGTGGTGGGTGCAACGCGCACCGATGTGCTGGCCCAAGCGCGTGCAGCAGCGCCCGGCCATTTCTTCCTTGTGCCCGGTGTCGGCGCGCAAGGCGGCGATCTGAACGCAGTCCTCGACACATGCATGACCAACGATGGCGGCTTGCTCATCAATAGCTCGCGCGCCATCATTTACGCCAGCAAGGGCGATGATGCACCCGAAGCCGCTGGTGCTGCCGCACGCTCAGTGCAACGGCAAATGGAGATCGCCCTGCTGAAGTCAGGAGTTATCGCCTGATAACCGCTGGATTGACCCATCCGATAAGACCAACGTGGCGAAGCCGTTGCGTTCGTGGCGCCGTTGCGGTTAGCGGACAATTCCCATCTTGGCAAGGATGGCCCCGACAACTTTCCCGTCAACACTGGCCGAGCCACCGCGTTTGGCCTCCTTTCCGCACGGCGAGGATCTGTTGCAGTTCATCTGGGAGCAGCAACTGTTCGCACGTGAAGCCTTGCGCACGGTTGAAGGACACGCGCTGGAGATCGTCAAGCCCGGAAGACTGCAATCCAACTCCGGCCCGGACTTCCACGATGGTCGCGTTCGGTTCGATGATCAATTGCTGGTGGGCAACATCGAGATCCACGTGCGGGCGAGCGAGTGGTTCGCGCACCGTCACCATGAGGACCCGGCATACGACAACGTGATCCTGCACGTGGTACACACCCACGATATGGATGTGCGCACGAGCAAGGGTGGCCGTGTACCCACGCTCGCGATCGGCGAACGCATTAGTGGTAGCAGCTTGGCCGCATATGAGCAATTGATGCGCAACAAGGCCTGGGTACCGTGTGCCAACAGCATCGCTCAGGTCGATCGTCAGCGCATCGGATTCTGGTTGGAACACTTGCTCGTGGAGCGGTTGGAGCGCAAGACCACGGAGGTGGAGGCCTTGTTCAAGCACCTCGGGAACGATGAAGCCGAAACGTTCTACCAGCAGTTGGCCGGTGGTTTCGGTTTCAAGGTGAATGCGGAACCCTTCGGTCAGTTGGCGCGCACACTTCCATTGAAGACCCTGTTGAAGTACCGAGACGACCCGTTCCGGACGGAAGCGTTGGTGCTTGGCCAAGCGGGCCTGTTGCAAGTGGACTTTGTTGATGCCCATCCGCGTGCCTTGCAGGAAGAATTCAAGGCCATGGCTGTGCTGCACGACCTAAGGACACTTTCACCCGCGATCTGGAAATTCGGCCGCTTACGTCCGGCCAACTTCCCAACGGTGCGGCTGGTGCAGTTCGCGCGGTTGTTCACCCACCTCGATGGAGCCTTCGGGAAGTTGCTCGAATGCGATCGTACTGCCGAGCTGTTCCCTCTCTTCGATGTGGAGGCCGAGGGCTACTGGCGCGATCATTGGACGTTGGACACGCCCTCCGATCCAACGCCAAAGCGACTGGGTCGCACAGCTGCAGAGCTGCTCATCATCAACGTAGTGGTGCCCTTCCTTTTCGCCATGGGCCGTGTGCGGGGCAAAGAAGAACTGGTGGAACGAGCATTGGGGCTGTTGGAGCAACTACCCGCTGAGGCCAATGTGATCACCCGCGGCTGGGAGAAGTTGGGCATCCCGACCACTACCGCAGCACGCTCGCAAGCCCTTATCGAACTGAAGAACGGTTACTGCGGGCAACGCCGTTGCCTACATTGCGTCATCGGGGCTGAACTGCTCAAACGCACCAACCAATGACCGCACGTCTCAAGACTTTCCTCGAACGCCAAGCCTTCGGCGTTTGCGCGTGGTGGGGCGACAAGCTCAACATCAAGCCGGAGCAGGTGCGCCTCAGCTTCATCTACCTCGGCTGCATTACCGCAGGCTTGCACCTCGTCGTCTATCTGGTAATGGCCTTCGTGCTCCAGCATAAGGAGCGTATCAAACGGCCCTTCAGCAAGCGGAGCACGGTTTGGGAGTTGTGACCCCTCGCTGGAATTCATAGTGGCTCCGGAGTAGGTCGCATCGCCCTTGTTCGTAGGCTTGCAGTCCATCTCCGTTTCTTAGCAGGACCTTTTGCACTGCTCACATCCGGTGCTTGGCAACAATGCAACCGGACACCATCATCATAGGCTCAGGCGCTGGCGGTTTGTCGGCCGCGTTGTGCTTGGCACGCGCTGGCAAGAAGGTGTTGGTGTTGGAGCAACACTACGTCCCCGGCGGCTGGTGCCACAGCTTCTTCCTCAATGGTCATCGCTTCAGTCCGGGTGTGCACTACATCGGTATGATGGGCGAAGGGGAGAGCACGCGTGAGTTGTACGAAGGCCTTGGCATCGCCAACGATCTGGTGTTCTTCCGGATGAACCCTGCGGCCTATGAGCATTGCTGGATCGGCGAGCACCGCATTGATATGCCAGCCGGTATCGACAACCTGTACGAGCACTTGGCGCAGCGCTTTCCGCACGAGCGCAAAGGCTTGAAGCGCTACCTCACTACCGTGCGCAACGTGAGCGACCAGTTGCAACTGATCCATCGCATGAGCGGTTTCCTGGATCACCTCACGATCCCGTTCCGCACGCGACACTTGGGCAAGTACGGCCTATTCAGTTTGAAGCGCGTGATCGACTGGCACATCAAGGATCCCTTGCTGAAGAAGGTGCTCAATGTGCAATGCGGTGATCACGGCCTGCCACCCAGCCTGGCACCTTTCCCGGTGCACGCAGCCGTGATGCAGCACTACTTCGATGGCGGCTACTATCCCATGGGCGGTGGCGCTGGCATTGTGAAGGCGATGACCACGGCGATCAAGAAGCACGGCGGCGTGGTGCGTACCGATGCCGGTGTGAAGCGCATTCTATTGGAAGGCGATGGCAAAGCGAAGCGTGCCGTTGGCGTGGAACTCATGAACGGGGAGCGCATCAACGCGTCAACGATCGTCTCCAATGCCGACCCGCACAAGACGTACATCGGCATGGTGGGGAAGGAGCACTTGGATAACAAGGTGTTGAAGAAGTTGGCGGCTACGCGGTACAGCGTCACCAGCATCATGCTCTTCGTTACCGTGGACATGGATGTGCGCGCGGCGGGTCTCGATTCCGGCAACATCTGGATGCTGCGCAACGTGGACATGGAGGAGCTCTTCCGCGACATGTCGCGCACCGATATCCTCACCGATGATGAGTTCCCCGGAGCCTTCATCAGTTGCCCCACGCTGAAGGATCCCACCAGCTTCAACGGGCGCTATCACGATATCGAGATGGTGACCTACCTCGACTACAAGGCCTTCGAACCGTTCGAGGGTCTTGGCGAGCGCACGGCGGAATACGGTGCCTGGAAGGAGCGTATCAAGGAGAAGATGCTGAACGGGTTGGAGCGCGTGCTCCCCGGCGTGCGTGCGCGCATCGTGCAAGCCGAGATCGGCACGCCCATCACCAACGAGCATTACGTGCAGAGCACGCGCGGTAGCGTTTACGGCACGGAGAAAACGTTGAAGCATGTCGGCCCGTTCGCGTTCGGTGTGAAGGCCCCGATAGAGGGCTTGTACCTCACCGGGGCCAGCACGCTTACGCATGGCGTGGCGGGTGCTTCCATCTCCGGGGTGATCACCGCAGCGGCCGTATTGGGTTGCACCAAGGATGATCTGCTGAAGCCCGACCCATCGCAGCGTCTGCGCATCCACGATGCCGAGGATGAAACTTCGTGGCCCGAGTGGGTGCGCGTGAAACGCGCCGACAAACGCAGGCGGTTCAAGGAGATCATGGTCCCGAAGGTTCTCACCTGAGCGAGATCCCGGTCGCCTGAAGGGAGAGGACGTTTAATACTTCACGAATCCGGCAACGCGCCGTACCAGATCCTCGACGACAGTGATGCGATACGAACCCGGCGCGAGGCCTGCGCATGCAATGGATCGCGCGACCTGTGACAACCTGCCTGTCAATACGATGCGCCCAGCACCATCGCTGATCGTATAGCTCCCGGTCGCGTCCACCATGAGCAGGTCATGGCAGGGTGAAGGATAAACCCAAGGTCCTTGGCCAACTCCTGCAACCCCGACCTCCGTACTGATCGACGGCGTGAACCGAGTGATGAAGGCATCATAGATATCGATCGCGGTGAAGGACTGCACTCCAGCTGAAATGTCAAGGTCAGCGTTACCTAAGTAGGTGCCGTACGAGCCGGACAGGATCAGGTCGTCACCGACGGTACACAGATGCGCGTTCGCATCGTACCAATCGCCGCCGACCGTACCGTGCCACAGATAGCTGCCTGACGGATCAAAGCCAATGACCGCGATGTCGAATTCGCCATAGCTGCCTATCGTGTGGCCCAGCGAATCACTGTCCATCTCAGCGCCTACGGCGAAGATGCCGGAAACCCAATAATTGCCGGTAGCATCGATAGCGATATCCAAGAGCGACTCGCTCTCGCTGCTGGCGCTATTGCCCATGTGCTTCTCCCAGATCAGGGCCCCGCTACCCGAGAGCTTGATCAAGAACCCGTCGTTGTTCGTGACACCGAAGGTGGTGAGGGTGCCTGCATTGTTCGGATACGCTGAGAAATCATCTTCGAACGAACCAACGATGACGATATTCCCGGATGGATCGGTGACAAGTCCCAGCAGATCCGAAGCGATCTCGCCATCGGTTCCGATGTGGGTACGCATGAGATGGGACCATTGATAGTTGC
>CADECG010000129.1 GCA_902825795.1 uncultured Bacteroidota bacterium | reverse complement strand
GAACTGCGCTCCTTGCCGTTCTCGTCTTCTGCTTGGTTGCTTGCAGTTCTGGGCCATACCCGGGGTTCAAAGAGACGAAGCCAGGTATTTGGTTCCGATTGCACACGTTGGGTGAAGGCGCCGCATCACCTATGACCGGCGATAGTGCCCTGCTTCGGTTGCGTATTGCCCGCTATGGTGAGGGGGCCGGATCGTTGTTCAGCTCGGAATCTTATTTCGAGGCTGATCGAGCCCGCCCCTTCGATGCATCGGTCCTTGCAAGGATGAACGGCGGTGATAGTGTTAGCGTGATCCTTCCGGCGCGATTGTTCCCTTGGGCGCAATGGATCGGGGTCAGAAGCAAAGCACCGCCGGATACGACGGTCCTTCAAGTTGAGATCGGACTGCTCGATGTCATGGATGGACTTGAGATCGCTGAGGTTCTTTATGAGCGTTCGGGGAAGGCAGGTACGGATAGTTCCGAAAAGGCGGCTTTAGTTGCTTTCGCCAGCGATCCTCACTGGTCTCGGTGGGGGACGAGCGATCTCTATTTCCGGATCACGAATGCCGGTAACGATACATCCATGATCCGCACAGGGGACTTCGTTACGATCAAGCTCTTGGGTGCGTTCCTCGATGGTCGCGTTTTCGATCAAGGAAGCGCGGATCAGCCCATTGCTTTCGTGCTGGGCGATCCTGGGCAAGTGATCAAGGGTGTGGAGACTGCTGTGCATCTCCTTCGCAAAGGAGGAGCCGGAGAATTCATCATTCCATCGTCGATGGCCTTCGGTGCGAATGGCTCATCAAGTGGGATCGTTCCGGCTTGGACCCCGATCCGTTACACAGTGGAGGTGGTTGATGTCCTCCCCGCGACCGGTCCCGTGCAATAGGAACCCTGCCGGTGTGCGTTCGTATGAACGGCGCCATGTCAAGAAGGATCCTACTTGCGCTCATAATTTGTGCGGCCCAGGCCAATGCCCAAGAGCAGTTCGGCCTAGCCAACAGCAATTGGGCGGGTACCGATGCGGTGCCCTTGAACCCGGCGCGGTTGGCCACGCAGTGGCCATGGCTCGACATCAACATTGTCGGTGCGAACGTGTTCGCTTGGAATAACTATGTTTTTCTCAGCAAACAGCATTCGCTCGTCGGTGAGATCCGGAATGGCGTGAAGGGTACCAATGGCGATCTGGTGATCGGCACGGATCGTTCACTGCGGGATAAAAAACTGTTCTCCAACGTAGAGTTCAAAGGTCCAGCGTTCGCATGGTCCCTTGGTCGCACTGCGATCGGATTGAGCCTGCGCAGCCGTTCGGTCTCGAGCGCTGTAGGCATACCGAATTCCCTGGCTGTATTCGCAAGTGAAGGATTGGGCTATTCTCCGCAACATGGTATCCGGTATCCGGAAAGCAATTTCCGCTTGAGCAGCGCTGCATGGACGGAGTTCGGTGGTAGCATTGGGCGTATTCTGATAGCGCAAGGCAACACCCTTTTCAGCGGAGGCGTCACGGCCAAGTATGTCATGGCCCATGCCGGGGCCGCGCTCCAGGTGGATGAGTTCGACTACGAAGTGCTCGATACGGCTCGGATCGAGGTGTACAACGCACGTGCTCAATATGGATTTGCAATGCCAGGTACTAACGCGGGCAATGGCTTCGGGGTCGATGTTGGCTTTGAGTACCAGCGGACCGAGAACGAAGTCGATCGCTATGTACCGCATCGAGAAAGCACTGGTTGCAAACCGGCCGTATACCTCTGGCGCCTTGGGGTAAGCGTTATAGACATAGGTGGAATGAAATTCAACGAAGCTGTTAGCGGTACGCTCACGGCTTCCACCGCTTCGATCCCGGACTACGACGATATGGAAATGGATGGTGTGGACGGACTTGACAGTCTCTTCGCGTCGGATTTCACCGGCTACCGCTCGAACAAGGATCTGCACATCGGACTGCCGACGGCCGTCAGTATCCAGTATGATCGCAGGGTCACGAACACCTTTTTCATCGGTGCTGATCTTGTGCAACCCATGGCGGGTGCCCACGGAACGCGGTTGCGCCGTGCTGTCACTGTGGCTATCGTGCCGCGTTATGAGACCAAACGACTGGAAGCGGCACTGCCCATTGTTCTGCACGAGTATCGGAAACCGACCGTCGGTTTGATGCTGCGCTTGAACAACCTCATTGTCGGAACGGACAATATCCTCCCACTGATCGCACGGCCGAACGTGTACTCGGTTGATGCCTACGTACGCTTGAAGATCACTTTGTTCCGCAGCCCCTTCTGCCGAGGAAGAAAAGACACAGGGGCAACTTCGAAACCCGGCGCTACCAGTATGCCCTGCGTGGCGCCAACGGACCGTTGAGCTTACCGTCCGAGTATGAAGACCGTTGGTCTGTCCTTCAAGTTGATGGACCGCTTTTTCCAAGCTTCAATGGATAGCGTGCACACCATTTCGTTCAGTTGGGTCAGATCACAAGCAACACAAAGGAGTGTGCTGCTGGCACAGGTCCGTAGGATATCGCCAAACAGTGCGTCGTTGCGATAAGGTGTTTCGATGAAAATGTGTGCTGCACCTGTTCGATGTATGTCGCTCTCAATGCCGCGAAGCGCTTGTTGCCGGTCGCGTTGGTCGCGTGGTAGATACCCGTGGAAAGTGAAATTTTGCCCGTTCAAGCCGCTTGCTGCCAGCGCCAGTAACAATGACGAAGGGCCGACCAATGGAACAACGCGAATGCCTTTTGCGTGTGCTTCGCGCACCAACAATGCACCCGGATCCGCTATGCCGGGCATACCCGCTTCACTGACGATGGCCGCGTTGGACCCCTTTGCGATCATCCCGACGTATTCGCTCACAGTGATTTGGTCCGTCTCTTTATCCAAACGGTGGATCTCCAGCGATGGCATGTCGATCGCGGGGATCAGCCGCCGAAGCATCTGTCTCGCAGTGCGTTCATGTTCCGCGAAGTACAGCGTAATGTCCTTCGCAATTTCCGCGTTCAGACCAGGCATGGAATCGGGGCCTCCATCCTGTCCCAACCAAACGGGAAGCAGATACAGTATGCCGGGTTCAACGTTTGCCAATGGCATCGAGCAATCCGTTACACGCGTTCTCCAAGAGGTGGAAGGTTTCATCGAATCCGCTATCGGGGCCGTAGTATGGATCGGGAACCTCGGTCAGTCCGGCGTTGCTCGCGAAGGTCAGCAGCAGTTCCACTTTTTGGCGAGCTGCATCGTCCGGTGCAAGGCGCAGAAGGTCGCGCCGGTTGTTGTTGTCCATGGCGAGCAGCATGTCGTAGCGTGAAAAGTCCTGCAAGGACACCTGTCTCCCGCGAAGATCTTCTATGCTCATTGACTGCCGCTTCATGGCAATCCGCGCGCGCCTGTCAGGGGCTTCGCCGATATGATAGTCCGCCGTACCCGCGCTGTCAACGCTCAAGTTGATCCCGCGTTGATGAGCAAGGTGGCGCAATATGCCCTCTGCCATCGGGCTTCGACAGATGTTGCCAAGACAGACCATGAGGATGTTCATTCGTTCGGGGATCGATCTGTGCTGGGCGAATGTTCTGAAAGAAGAAGGGCCCCGACATGTCGGGGCCCTTCGGGATCAGTGAATGCTGAGTTTCTTCTCCAAGTCGTCCAAGTAACCGCGGAACTGTTTGTCGGTTTCCTGCAGGTTGTTCACTGTACGGCAGGCATGCAGAACGGTTGCGTGGTCCTTTCCCCCGCAATGCGCTCCAATGTTCGCGAGGCTGCTCTTCGTCATCTTCTTTGCGAAGTACATGGCGATCTGACGGGCTTGTACCACCTCGCGTTTGCGCGTCTTGCTCTTCAGCAGTTCGATAGGTAGATCGAAATAATCGCACACGACCTTCTGGATATAATCGATCGATACTTCGCGGGCGGTGTTCTTCACGAACTTGTCGATCATCTGCTTCGCCAGATCCAACGTAACGGCCTTTTTGTTCAATGAACTCTGAGCAATAAGACTGATCATCGCACCTTCCAATTCGCGGATGTTCGTGGTGATGCTGTATGCGAGGTATTCAACCACTTCTTTCGGCAGGTCGATCCCCTCGGCATACATCTTCTTATCGAGGATGGCGATGCGCGTTTCCAATGACGGGGTCTGAAGGTCGGCGCTCAGACCCCATTTGAAGCGGGAGAGAAGTCGCTGCTCCATGCCAGCCATTTCAACCGGTGCTTTATCACTGGTCAATACAACTTGACGGCCGGCTTGGTGCAAGTGGTTGAATATGTGGAAGAACACATCCTGCGTTTTTTCCTTACCGGCAAGGAACTGCACGTCGTCGATGATCAACACGTCCACCATTTGGTAGAACTGGCTGAAGTCGTTCACGCTATTGTTCTTCACCGCTTCAATGAATTGCTGGGTGAATTTCTCGGCGGGAACGTAGAGTA
Organism: uncultured Bacteroidota bacterium; assembly: GCA_902825795.1. Classification (GTDB taxonomy): domain Bacteria; phylum Bacteroidota; class Bacteroidia; order Flavobacteriales_F; family PHOS-HE28; genus PHOS-HE28. The sequence continues at coordinate 6,091 of CADECG010000129.1, read as the reverse complement.
CGCTCTTCTCGGGGTGGTTCTTCTTGATCTCGATCCCTATCGCATTGGCAAGGTGGGTTTTCCCCAATCCTACACCACCGAAAAGCAACAGCGGGTTGAAGGAGGTACCGCCGGGCTTGCTTGAAACGGCGTATCCGGCGCTGCGCGCAAGCCGGTTGCAGTCACCCTCTATGTAATTGTCGAAGCTGTAGTTCTTGTTCAGGTTGCTCTCGATCATCACCTTCTTAAGACCGGGAATGATGAAGGGGTTCTTGATCGGGCTCTGCGACAGGTCAGCTGGAAGAGGCACGGCGGAGTTCCTGGTCTCTCGGGAGTTGCTCGTTGGGACCTTCACCGAGTATGGATGTGAATTGTGTGCATTGTTCTCCATAATGATGGAGTACTCGAGGCGGCCTTCGGTGCCAAGTTCCTTACGGATGATCTTCTTAAGCAGCCCGATGTAATGTTCCTCGAGCCACTCGTAGAAGAACTGCGAAGGAACCTGGATCGTGAGGACATGATCGGCGAGGCGCAGTGCTTTGACCGGGGCGAACCAAGTCCTGAAGCTCTGCTCGCTCACGTTGTCCTTGATCACTTCCAGGCACCGGTCCCAGATTTTCTCGTGGTCCTTCTTCATGGTCGGTGCGGAGGTGGTGGCGGATGGCATGGATGATCGGAAGATGCGCTGTGATCGAAGTAGTGTGCGCTGTGCGGTGACAGGGGAGGCAAATATGAGCGCAGGAAAGTGAAAAACAAATCAGGTGAGCACTTGATGGGAAAGAAAATTTTCACTTGCATGCGGGCCACTTTCCGGGACCTTAAAATCCGCGACTGGCGCGGATTCCATTGATCCGCACAAAATCCGCCACGACTTGTCGAGCTGTCCCGAGGTGTGCGTTTGGAACATTTGATCCAGTTGATCATGAACAGCTATAACAATGCGTTGCGAACAGACTTTCCAACACCGGTACAAGGTAGATCAACACCACGCGGTGGCGCAACCACCGGTTTACTTTCATCGCCTCCACACATCAATCGAACGATATGTATATACATCAGATGAAACTGCGCGTGCGTTACGCCGAGACGGATCGTATGGGATACGTGTACTACGGGAACTACGCGGAGTACTTGGAAGTGGCGCGCGTCGAGATGTTGCGGAGCTTAGGTATCAGTTACCGCGAGATGGAGGAGCAGGGTGTGATGCTGCCCGTGCGCGAACTGCGCATCACATACCACAAGCCGGCGTTCTACGATGACGAGATCTCGGTGCGCACGGAACTACGCGCCATGCCGGGTGTGCGTATTGTGTTCACCTATGCGTTGTTCAATGCAGGTGGTCTATTGCTCAGCGAGGCGGAGACAACGCTCGTGTTCATTGATGTACGAAGCGGAAAGCCGCGAAGCGCTCCAACAGCGATCATCGATAGGCTTTCTCCTTACTTCGGTTGAACGTCGATCGGCGAACACGCAATACCCAAGCGCCGCCAGTGCTCGTCAAGTTCAGCAATGCACGCTATCGGAAGGGTCGCCTGCAATGAGCAGGCCTCATTGTATGTCCAGCTGATCAAGGCTCCGTGATTTCTGGCAATGGTGGTCTTCACGTTCTCTACTTGTGCATAGCTGCAATCAATGCTCCTATGCACCATCACCTTGCGTTCGATCACGCCGGCGGCTACGATCGCGGTGTGCGCTGCTTCACCATAGGCTCGCACCAATCCGCCTTTGCCGAGCAGTGTCCCACCGAACCAACGCACAACGACCACCGCGCTGTATGTGAGCGACCGACCTTGCAGGTGTCGAATTATCGGTTTACCGGCTGTGCCCGATGGCTCTCCTGCATCGCTGTCGCGTTGTATGGTGCCATCGTTGCCAAGGACGTACGCGTAACAATGATGGCGCGCATCAAAGTGCTTTTTCTTCAATTCAGCAAACCGTGCCTTGAACACGATCTCATCGCTTATCGGGAACGCATAGCCGATGAATTTGCTTGCCTTGTCGCGGTAGGTGCCCGTGCCTTCCCCGGCCAACGTGAGGTAGGAGTTCGTCCCGGTTTTCAGATCAGCCACGAAGCTGCCGCAGTTGGTGTGCGCAGATGGAATGCAACGCGGTCGTTCGCGAGCGTTGCCACATGCGCCCGTGGGTTGGCAAGCAATGGGGCTTTTGTACCGTTCCCGAAAACGCTCTTTGTGGTTATCACACGCGCTTCATCCCATCTGTCGCTATGAATGAAATGGCCAAGTAGTTCGGAACCGCCTTCAACGAGAACGCTACGAACGGATCTACAGTTCAGCTCGGAGAACAACACGGTCAATGGGTCATCTTCCGAACGAAGTACGGCCTGATCACACTGCAGCTCTTTCCGGACAACCGCGCTCAACAGCAACGTTGGCGCCGAGCCGTCGAAGACTTGCGAATCAGATGGTATCGATCCTTTGCGATCGATGACCACGCGCAGTGGTGATCTACCGACCGTATGCCGGATATTGAGGCGAGGGTTGTCATTTATTGCGGTACGGCTGCCCACCAGAATGGCCTGCTCCTCCGAGCGCCATCGGTGAACGAGCACATCGGTAGAGGCCGATGAAATGCGCTGGACGTTCCGCTCGACGCGTGGATGCCGATCGAGGTATCCATCATTGCTCTGTGCCCATTTCAGTACGACATACGGTCGGCGCTTCTCGAAGCTTGTGATGAACCGACGGTTCAACCATCGGCAATCATCGTGTCGTATATCCACGCGCACACGCATGCCCGCTTCTCGCGCGCGCGCGATCCCTATTCCTTTTGTCAGCGGGTTGGGATCAACGCATCCAACGACCAAGTTCTTCACCTTTCGCTCGATCAACAAGTCGATGCAAGGTGGAGTAATGCCATGATGCGCACATGGTTCCAAGTTCACATACAGTGTTGCGTCTTCAGGCACGGAGCCGTTACCGAAGGCACGCAAGCAGTTCACTTCCGCATGCGCGCCGCCGTGGAAACCGTGCCAACCCTCCGCAAGTACCCGTTCATTGCTCATCAGAATGGCACCCACCATGGGATTCGGCGCAACTCGGCCGGAGCCGTTCAACGCCAGCTGAATGCAACGTTGCATCCACCGCTCATCGGAACTCATACGAATGCCTTGTCGTTGGCGAGGCATTCCGCAAGCTCACCGTAAACCTCCACGAGCTTGGACCGGTCCGGTTGCTTGCCGGTACGCGAGAGAATGCGGACAGCCAAACAGCCCTTGTCAAGAATGAGGTCTATGTGTTCTTGACAGCCGGGTGATAGTTCACTGCGAACATCCTCGAACAGCTTCCGCCAGATCGAGTTGATGCTTGACTTTTCGCCTTCGATACCGAACGTTCGCAGATACTCGACGTTACTGATCGATGCTCTTCCCGCCTTCGCGATCGCATCCTTGAAGATCGCCAGCAGGTCGCTTTCGTGCCATGCGCGCTGTATGTAGCTGCTCATCCATTTTCCGGTGCATAGACCGTTTATCACCGCGATCACCAACTCGGCGATGGCCAGATCCGCTCCCGGACTTTCCTGTTCGTCGATAACGCGGATCTCGATGGACCCCCGGTCGAACCGTGCCACTGCACCGCGGCTGTTCGCGACCTGATGGTCCAGTATCGTTTGCTGGTCATATGCGGCGATCGCTTTTGCGATGGGTGCGAACACCTCACGATAGTAGTCCTCTTGATTGAACACTGCTTCAGGGATCAAAGGGCCCATCAGTTCCGGCATTTTCCGATAATGCTCTTGGTAGTGCTCCATGCCCATATCGAGCGATGTGCCAACGCGACCATCCATGATGGGGGAGGCCGCCGAGAGTGCAGGTAGGATGGGCAATAGAACACGCACCGCGGCATGCAGTTTCGCGAACTCATCGTCGTCAGCGAACGGCAGGTTCAGGTACATGCATTGAACGTTGCTCAAGCCGCGCTGACTGCGATCGAACATGGTATTATATGGATGTACATCGGCGTGATCACGTGACCAAAGCACACCCTCCGATAACGGATCCATGAACGGGTGCATGCCGGTAGGCATAAGCAAGCATCCATGTTTGTCCAGCAGCACGTTGATCGCTTTCACCTCAGCATGGAACTTCTTGCGGAACCGGGCGATGTTGCGCGTAGGTTTCGCGGTCTTCAATTCCACAACATGGCTCACGATCACGTTGCTCAGGTCCACATCGCCGCGTTGAACGTCGCTCACCGGCCGGCCGGCCAACTCAACGAATAACAGACCCACGATCGGGCGCACCTGCAAGGTGGACTTGTCCACGACCATGTATTGCAGTTCGATCCCGGTAACCTCCGAGAGCCGGTATTTCTTCTTCAACGTCATGCTGTGATCACGCGCGCTTTCGCTGGCGAAGGTGCATTGATCGTCCCGAATCTGTTTCAGCGTGCGGGTCGGTCGGTCGTTTTTCCGGGTCCTCAGGGTGCGATGGGCCTATTGCTCAGCCGGAATGAAAAGACCCCGGCAAAACCGGGGTCTTCAATGTACTTCGATGTTCGTGTCAATTCAACGCCTCCATGGCGCGCTCGCCTTGCAACTTCTTGAAGCGTTCAAGCACCTCATCGTAGTTGGCAGGCAAGTTGAGTTCCTTAAGGGGATCGAAGGAGGGGTTCTCCTTGTTGACGTATTGCGAATAACAGCGCCGCTCTGCTTTCTGCTCTTCGGTTACCTCGGTCTTGGTCGTCATCTGTTTCTTCATGGAGCGGTCCAAATCTATACGCTTGGTTATCATAGGATGAAGCTCCCTTGGATCCGTGACCACCGCTCGGCTGGAGTGATCGGTTCGTTTACAGATCGAAAACAGCGGAGAACCCAGTGCGGATAAGGGTTGCGCTTAGCCGGGAGGGACATATGGGAAAGGTTAGCCTTCCTATCCTGTGCTCCATCGAGGTTAGTCGGAATACCTTCGGACTCGGCTACGACAATCCCCTCTACCAGGGTACTGGTCCGCTGGGCTGATCGTTGATCACTGACCAAAAAGCGTTGGAAAGTCGCATTCTGTCGCTTTTCAAGCCCGCGCAGGGACTGTGCATTTCTCTGTCGGTCGAACATCGTCACCGTGAAGTGCATTCCACAACTTCGTCCCCGCAATGACCGACCAACTGACCAAGAGCCAGGAACTCATCGCCCGCCGCAAGGCCGCCGTACCGAACGGGGTGGGCATGTTCAATTACGCCACGGCAACCAAGGCGAACGGCGCCATCATCATCGATGAGGATGGCCGCGAGTTGATCGACTTCGCCGGTGGCATCGGCGTGGTGAACGCAGGCCACTGTCCACCTCCTGTGGTAAAGGCGATCCAGGAACAAGCCGCGAAATTTCTGCACGTGAGTTTCAACGTCGCGAGCTACGAGCCATACATCGCTTTGTGCGAAAAGCTGAATGCGCTCCTTCCGCATGGCGGACCGACCAAGACACTGCTCGTTAGCACCGGTGCAGAAGCGGTGGAGAACGCGATCAAGATCGCGCGCCAAGCCACCAAGCGCCAAGGCGTGCTCTGTTTCACGGATGCCTTCCATGGCCGCACCATGATGGCGATGACGCTCACCAGCAAGGTGGGTTACAAGCCGGACTGCGGTCCTTTCGCGCCTGAAGTGTACCGCACGCAGTTCCCGAACTTCTACCGCTATGGTGCCGGTCGCAACGAAGCCGACTTTGTCAAGGCCGAGTTGAACCGCCTCGAAGAACTCTCGCACAATACCGTTGCGCCGGAGAACCTCGCGGCGATCATCATCGAAACCGTGCAGGGTGAAGGTGGCTTCAATGTGACACCTGCCGCTTACCTAAAAGGGCTGCGCGCCTTCTGCGACAAGCACGGCGTCCTGCTCATTCTCGACGAGATCCAGAGCGGCTTCGGTCGCACGGGTGCGTGGAGCGCGTTCGAACAATTCGGCGTAGTGCCGGACATCAGCACTTGGGCGAAAAGCCTTGGTAGCGGCATGCCGATCGCAGCGGTGATGGGCAAGGCTACGATCATGGACAAGGCCGGTCCTAGCAGCATTGGTGGCACCTACATCGGCAATCCGGTGAGTTGTGCAGCCGCGCTGGCCACGTTGAATTACCTGGAAGAGATCGACATACACGCGATGGGCCG
>CADECG010000128.1 GCA_902825795.1 uncultured Bacteroidota bacterium | reverse complement strand
TGCTCACACGCGATACCGATGTGTACTTCCCGCTGAACCCGGAAGTCTGTATGTACATGTACAACCCGGATGCAGAGTTCGCATTCAACCCCTTACGTGGCTACGACCATGGAACGTTCCTGCAATCCGAAGAATGGATCCATTGGACCATTCAGGAATTCATCGCGGACAATGTGGGCAGGTACATCTTCCAACACAGGAAGGTGAAGTTCTCAGAAGCGATCCCCGTAAATGACTGAGCAATGAGCGAACCGCGAAGGCCTGCCATGGCCGATCCGGAACACATCATCTGGACCGCCGGTTACCAATCCCCACAACTGCTGAACTACGTAGCGCTGTCGCTTATGTACTTCGGTAAGACGGAGGCCCTTCGCGCCACCATTTTCAAGCGTCTACCTGAAGTGGAGGAAGTCTACCGTCTTCATGATCCATCTTACATGGACGCCGACAAGCAGAATCTGCTACTGGACCTGATGAAGGACCAACTTGTCGACGACTTCCGCATCATCACGTACTTCGAAAACGTCATGAAGGCCAAGCTACTACTAGTGCCTGTGATCATTCACAAGTTCCAAATCAACAAAGGCGACGAAGAGCGCTTCAAGCAGGCGAGCAAGGCCCAGAAGAAGATGCCCATGTCCGCCCGCAACATCGGTACCGCTGGCATTACAGATGCTGACCTGAGCAAACGCACTATTGGTATGGACGTGCTGCTATCACCCACATATCAGAAGATCATCGGCCTGTCGGAAGACGTTCTGCGCATCGTGAAGGACATCAACGAACGGCGGAACAAGCTTCACTTCAATTCGTTCACGGAATTCGCCATGGGTCCTTCAATGCTAAAGGACTATCGGTTGTTGCTAGATCATGTGCATGGAACACAACACTTCCTTACCGGCCAACGCTTCAGCTACGGGCCGCCGTCGAATGGTCCTATTAGCACTTCAACTTAATCTTGGGACATGAATAAGTCTAGCATTCTTGCCTACACTGCCGAGATCAAACAGCGGCTTGTCAATCTGAAAAATTCAGAAGGCAAGCGTGTTCTTCAACAAGGCACACCGACTTTCGGAAGAGAGTGGGACAGGCAAGAGATGGATGAATTAGAGCTGGCCACGACAAGTGTCATGCTCTCATGTTATGGGGCCGAGCACACGATTGTGCTTCACTATCTCGAGAAACTCAAGGAAAGATCTGACTCATGGCACCTATTGACGCCATTCTTCTACGGTCAGATCGAGTCGATTGAGAATCAATTTCGACACGGGCTCTTCGACAATCTGGAATCACAAATCTCTTCTGAGATCTTCGGCAACTTCGTGTTACTTTCCAAGGAGGTGCTCAGTTCTTCAAAGGACGTAGCCGCTGTTCTTGTCTGCGCTGCTTTGGAAGATGCTTTGAAGAAGCTTGGTTCATTGAAAGGGCTCGATGTGCATGACAAGGACATGAGCGAAGTAGTAAATGCTCTGAAGCGCAGTGGAATTCTGAAAGGGGCTCAGTCCACCTTGATTAATTCCTACGTGACAATGCGCAACCGTGCATTCCATGCGCAATGGGACAAGATTGAGGCCACGGACGTGAGTAGTGCGATAGCATTCACCGAGAGGCTTTTGCTTGAGAACTTCAAATAGGTCACACGACGCGAAACTGGTTTCCAACCAGTGCGTGCCGTATTGAAGCTGAGGGCCCGCAGCGAGGAACGAGCGAGGACTTGCCGCGGAAAGCCGGAAACTAGCCGCATTCGGGTGAGTGGCACGCCCAACCTTCAAGATGCGAACAACCTACGACTGGTCAAGCTTCTTCACCATCGTCAGGATCGTCGCGATCGCCACCGTCTCCCCGGTCTCATCGAACACATCCACCAGGAACTTCATTGTCGGTTCTTCATGATGTGCTCGACGTAACGCCGATGCTCCTTGTAGCCATTCCTCTCAGGATGGTCCAGGTCAAGCATCTGGCTGAGCGCGGTGTCGAAGGCCTGCCAGCCGTTTGCTCTGCAAAGTTCAATGATCTCATAAATGGCATGCTCGCCGTCCAGGTGGAAGATGGTGTTACTGAACCTCTCATTGGCGTCTCCAAGACTTGTCTCTAGACCGCATTCGCCCTCATCGATCCTGAGCCAACCGTCTTTGTTCAAGAGCATTGGGAAACGACGTTTAAGAAGTGCCTCAAAGTCGGCGTAGGTCCCAATGTCGACGAGTATACTCTCGTCGATCTCTTCGACGGATGCGACCTTACGCTTGAGGTTGAATACTACGACGTCCCAACTCATGGTGTTCTCAATTCTGATCCAACTTCAGTGATCGCAGGATCGTCGCGATCGCCACCGTCTCCCCGGTCTCATCGAACACATCCACAAGGAACTTCACGATGCTCGTGATCATTATCGCTGTTCGTTCAGGGCGTCGAGCATGGTCTTCAATTCCAATGCACGGTCCTTGACCAGTTCCATGTTCACGTTGGTGGCGACGACGTGATACATCGTGCCTTGCATCTCTGACAAGTACAGTTCGTTGGTCAGATAGAACTCCTTATCGCGGTAGATGAGCCATGCCCGCTGAGCCTCGCGCAACGCGGTTTGACCCTCGGGCTTCATCAGGCCGAGCAAGGCTTGAAAATCCTTGTTCATTTCCACATCCCACGCTTCCATGGCGACATAAGCACAATCTCTCATCCCCTTTGTGGTCTGATTGGTGGTATCCTCCAGACACCTGTGCAATTGAGCGTCGATGGGATGCAGAGCCGGGGCCTGTGCGTCCGCGATCGCACAGGCGAGTGATGTACTGGCAAAGACGATCGCGCGTTTCAACATGTGATCTCAGTTCTGATCAAGTTTCTTCTCTGTCCCTGGTTCCATGGCCAAGCTGACCGTAACAGCCGCTTCGGGCCCCCGCTAGTCGATCAAAGGGATCCATCCGCCCCAAGGATGAAAATGAATGTAGATCCCATCGGCTAATACCACCACACAGAAAAGTGCAGTCAGCCAAAGGACCCATCGTTTCAGGACTAGACGCAGGATGACAAGCAGCACCAGCGCTAGTACGCCAGAAACAACGGGCTCAAAAATCCGGATCAATCCTCCAAGTCCCTCGCTCGGTATTGATGGGGCTGAGAGCGCGAGTAGGGCTGCTGCCATGGTTGTCAAGACAACTATTGGAAGGTGAACCAAACCGCGAGGCAGGGGATTGACGACGGCCATTACGTCTGGTCAATTTTCTTCACCATCGTCAAGATCGTCGCGATCGCCACCGTCTCCCCGGTCTCATCGAACACATCCACCAAGAGCTTCATCGTGGCCCCTTCTTCAATTCATCCAGTTCCAGACGCAACGCCCGATCGGAACGGTGCAGCGAGTCGATGGTAGTGACGTACCCTTTCATGATGCCGCGAAGCATTTCCGCTTCCTTCCGGGCCTTCGCCAAGTCGTAATTCCCGCGACGTAAGGCAGTTGCCAGTGAATCGATCTTGCTGCGCTGATCTTCCACTATGTTGGCAAATTGACCTTGCTCGGTGGCCATGGAGTCGAGGAGATTGAGCGTTTGTTCCAACATCGTAGCCATTGAATCACACCGGGTTTGGGAGTAGCCCGTTGTGACCAAGAGAGCAGCCGTGGCTAGGACGAGTAGGCGCATCAGTTCTGGTCCAGTTTCCGTGATCGTCAGGATCGTCGCGGTAGCCATCGATACCCCTTTGACAATGTCGTTCCGGTTATTGTGGCGCAAGGTCGTCATAGCGTGCCAGGAGTTCTTCCAACCGGCGGACACCGGAGTCGTAGCGGCATTGTTGTTCGCGCAGAAGACGTTGTTCGCGGGGGAAACCACGGGCTTCTTTGCGACATTGCTTTGTTCGATCCTTCGACCACCGCGCCTGCTCCCTCGCCAGCGATGCACGGGCACTGTCCGAGGGCATCACGGCATTCAGCTCAGGTATGAGCTGTTCGGTCAGCGCGTCAACATTTGCGTTCTGGGCCGTCAGCGTTTCCACCAGACCGGGCTCGGACTGTGCCACGGCGAACTGGAGGCCGAAGCTCAGTGTGATCAATAGAATACTGGAACGCATTCTCAATGCTGATCCAGCTTCTTGACCATGGTGAGGATCGTCGCGATCGCCACCGTCTCCCCGGTATCATCGAATACGTCAACGAGGAATTTGACAATTCCTTTCGCGACGTCTTCAGGTGTCCGCTTCTCTTGATCGACTTTCTCCTTGACCGTAAACCTGACCTGAATGGTCATTCCCGGGTAGACGGGTTTAACGAACCTGCACTCATCCAACCCATAGTTCAAAAGCACAGGCCCCTTCGGTGGGTCCACGAACAACCCAGCAGCCCGTGAGAGGATGAAGTAGCCGTGCGCCACGCGCCCCGTGAAGATGGTGCCCTCGAGGCTGTTGGCGTCCATGTGCGCGTAGAACTTGTCGCCGCTGAGGTGGGCGAAGTCCTCGATGTCCTGCAAGGTGACGGGATGGATGTCGGTGATCACGGTGTCGCCCACCTGCAGTTCCTCGAAGTGCATGCGGAAGGTGTGCTGCTTGGTGATGTTCATCCGCGCGCCCTGCTGGTATTGCTGGGTGATGGCGGTGATCATGCTGGGATGTCCCTGGATGGCGGTGCGCTGCAGGTAGTGCATCACGCCGCGCTTGCCGCCCATCTCTTCGCCGCCGCCCGCGCGACCGGGGCCGCCGTGTACCAGCGTGGCCAGCGGACTACCGTGGCCGGTGTTCTCTTTCGCCATCTCGCGGTTGAGGATGAGCATACGACCGTGGTGGCTGGCGGCGCCCCACACGAATTGCTGCGCCACCTTCTCATCGTACGTGGCGATGCTGGCGCAAAGGCTGCCCTTGCCGAGCTTGGTGAGGGCCACGGCATCGTCGATAGTTGAGTAAGGCATAAGAGTGCTCACCGGACCGAAGGCCTCCACGTTGTGGCTCTGCTGGTTCTTCCACGGGTCGGCGTTGAGCAGCAGGATGGGGCTCATGAAGGCGCCCTTGGCGGCGTCGGCGCCCTTCACGTCCACGCTATCAGCGCTGCCGTAGACGATCTGCGAGCCTTTCAGCAGTTCGTCCAGCGCGCGCTTCACTTCGTTGCGTTGCGTCTGTCCGGCCAGGGCGCCCATGCGGACACCGTCCACACGCGGGTCGCCGATCACGGTGCCGCCGAGGCGTTTGCCCAAGGCGATCTGCACATCCTCCAACACGTTCGCAGGCACCAGGATGCGCCGCGCGCCGGTGCAACGCTGTCCGCACTTCAGCGTCATTTCCTTGCCCACTTCCTTGATGAAGAGCTCGAACTCCTCGGTGCCGGGCGTGGCGTCGGGGCCGAGCACGATGGCGTTGAGGCTGTCGGCCTCCATGTTGAAGGGCACGCTCTCGTCCACGATGCGCGGGTGCTTCTTCAGCATGCGGCCCGTGGTGGCGCTGCCGGTGAAGGTCACGACGTCCTGGTGCATCACGTGGTCGAGCAGGCCTTCGGCGCTTCCGACGATCAGCTGTAGGGCGCCCTCAGGCAAGATGCCACTGGCCACGATGTCCTTCACCATCGCCTCGGTGAGGTAGCTGGTGACGGTGGCGGGCTTCACCACGGCGGGCACGCCGGCCATCCAGTTCACGGCCACCTTCTCCAGCATGCCCCAGATGGGGAAGTTGAAGGCGTTGATGTGCACGGCCACGCCCTCCTTGGGCACCATGATGTGGTGACCGATGAAGGTGCCGCCCTTGCTGGTCTTCACGGTATCGCCGTCCACATAGAAAGGCATGTTGCCCAGCACGCGGCGCAAACTGGCGTTGGCGAAGAGGTTGCCGATGCCGCCCTCGATGTCCACCCAGCTATCGGCCTTGGTGGCGCCGGTGCGGTAGCTGATCTCGTAGTATTTCTCCTTGCGGTCGAAGAGGTATTGGGCGAGGGCCTTCAGCATTCTTCCCCTTTCCGGGAACGTCATTTTCCGAAGAGGTGGACCACCAGTCTCCCTCGCATATTGCAGCATCCGTCCGAAATCGAGACCTCCGCTTGAAGTGGTTCCTATCAGGTCACCTGTGATCGCATCAACAAGTTCAGCCTGTTTGCCGGAACCCGCTACCCATTGCCCGCAGGCGTAATTGTTCAGTTGCATCAGAGTGAGTCGTTCTGTAATCGAAGAAAACCGAAGAGGGCGAAAACGCCGCCGACGAACATGGCGCCCACGGCTATCACGATGCCCGTCTTCAGGATGAGCAATGACGCGAGCGTGAAAGCAGCTCCTAGGCCGAAAACAATGAGGCCATAAATCATTCGTTGACGACCTTCCTTCTTCCTGGTCTTGATCACTTCCAAGATCGTGTCGTTCGCGGCTTGGTCGGCGAGGTCATTGGGCATACCCTCACGGACGAGGACTTCAGCCAACTCGATCTTAGAGAGTTTTCCTTGGGAACCGGACTTCCAAGCGAGTTGGTAAGCGCGATTGATCAGGTCTTGCGGATGATCCATGGCAGCAAGCTATGCGGCCCTGCCTGCCGGCAGGCAGGCGCGCTCGGGGAAGGTCATCTTGCGCAGGGGCGGTCCGCCCACGGTGCGGGCGTAGTGGAGCATGTGGCCGAAGTCGAGGCCGCCGGAGGAAGTGGTGCCGATGAGGTCGCCGGTGATGGCGTCGATGAGCTCTGCTTGCTTGCCGGAGCCGGCGATCCATTGGCCGGCGGCGTAGTTCTGGAGTTGCATGTCGCGAAGTTCGGCACGGAAGGTCATCCGCAGATGACACAGATGGCACAGATGAATACGAATACAAACCGGGCTATCTGCGACATCTGTGCTATCTGTGGACGAACAATGGCGAGTGTCTGCGAATTAGCTTTGGGCTATGGACCTCAAGACCCTGAAGCTCGAACTCCTCGAACGCATCGCGCTGCTGGAGGATGAGCCGCGCCTGCTTGCCTTGAAGCGGTTGCTTGATGGCCCACCTGCGTACGGCATTCCCAACGACCATTTGAGCGTGGTGAAGGATCCTTCAGGAACGGACCGCACATACTCCTGGCAAGAGGTGCTACGGATCCTGGAAGAGGATCGTGCGCATCAAGAAGCATTGCGTCATGCGCCGGGCGATCTGGAGCTATCCGAGGAGGAATTGGCCGTTCTGGACGAACGTCGTGAACGTCACCTGAAGGGAGAGTCGCGCTCCTACACGTGGGACCAGGTCGAAGAGATCCTCAAGAGCGACCTGAAGCGCTGAGCGCGATGTTGATCTTCAAGGAAGAGGCGCTCCAGGAGATCCGCCAAGCACAGTTGTGGTATGAAGTACAGAAGTCGGGGCTGGGTGAACGTTTCCGCCGAGACCTGTTCACCAGTTTGAAATTTGTGGTCGACAACCCGCCGGGGTTCGGTATTCGGAAGGACCCTTACCGTCCCGTTCTGCTGGAGAGATTCCCATACATCGTGTGGTACGCGGTCGAGGGCGACGACATCGTCGTGTACCGTGTGCGCCACGGGAAGCAACGCCCGCTCAAGAAATTCAGCGGCCAGTAATGTTGGACCGTACTATCCGCACTGCACCCCCATATTGATCCGCAACCCGAACCATGTCCCTCTTTCGCACCCTCCGCAAAAACCTGCGCCCCGAACATCGCCTCACCAAACTGCTCGTGGGCGGCGTGGGCGAGATCTTCATGGTGATGGTGGGTATTCTCCTTGCGCTGCAGGTGAACAACTGGAACGACGACCGGAAGGATGGCGTGAAGGAGCTGAAGATCCTGCGCGAGATGCGGGAGAACCTGGATCGTGACCTGGCGGATTGCCGTTACAACATCCAACGGAACGGGCAACTGCTGCATGGCAACCAAGCCGTGCTGAAGCAACTCGATGACCGCACACCTTTCCATGATTCCCTGCGCATCCATTACGGCAACATCTTCGGCAATACGCAGCTCACGACGAACACCTCCGCCTACGACAACCTGAAGAGCATCGGCTTCAACCTGATCCGCAACGACAGCCTGCGGCAGATGATCACCACCTTGTATTCAGAGCGTTACACCTACCTGCGCAACTTGGAGTTCGAGGCGGATGGAAAGCTGCAATTCGACCACATTCTACCACAACTGATGGCCAAGGTGGTGGTGGATACCTTGTGGGAGAGTGGTCAGCCCATCGATCCGGAAGCGTTGATGGATGATGCTTCGTTCAAGGGGTTACTCCGCATGAACATGTTCATTCGCGGTTACATGATCGATCAGTACCAAGGGGTGGAGCAGCGCGTGCTCGCCTTGCAAACGATGATCGACCAGGAAGTGGCGGCGCGGGAATGATCGGGGCACAGATGAATGCCGGGCATGACTGAGCTATCCGTGACATCTGCGCCATCTGTGGAAGCTTCTGTCACTCAGGGAACGAGCACCTTCCCGTTCCAGCGCGCTTCCATGGGCGATGTGATCCGCCACAGCGCGATGCCGGAAGGGCAGGGCAGGAGCGAGGTCCCGGCATCCAGCCTCTGTGAGCGCAACAGCCGCCCTTGCGGGTCGAAGACTTCGAACAAGTCGCCGCTGCTGCCACCGCTCACCGTGAGCAGGCCTTGGTCCGACGCACTGACCATGGGGTGTTCCCCGGTGTATTCAACGATGCTTATGGCGTTCACTTGTATGGTCCAAGTAGCCGTGTCCATGTGGCCGCAGGGGTCGATATACACGTGTGTGAACGTGTAGATGCCCGCAGCGTCGAAGGTGAAGGTGGGGTTGGCATCCGCAGAGGTCTGACCGTTGGAGCAGATCCACCAATGCTGGCCCTGGCCGAAGTGATGGAAGGTGACCATATTATCGACATCACTGCTCTGGCTAACGACCCGCGCGTCGGTGCTGCCGGGCTCGTTCAGGTTCCAGGTGTCAACGCTATCGAGCACGGTGGCGCTCGCGATCGCTTGCAGGATGGCCGCGCTGTCCGGCTGCAACGTGGAAACGAACGAAGCGCCCACGCAACTCTGCCTGAACAGCGTGCAGTAGAACACGCAGGCTGCCAGGTAGGTGCCCGACACGCTGGGATGGCTCTCGTCGGGTTGGTACAGTTCAATGCCCGGGTGCGTGTCGCGCACATGCTTCCACGCCCAGCCCACGGGCGATACATAGCCCTCGTTGTCCAACGCCAACTGGATGTAGTTATCGCGCAGCGCCTGTTGCATGCTGTCGTACGTACACATATGGGGGTACCACAAGCAGTTCGACTGGTCGCCGTTCTTGCGCCCCCAGGTCATGTAGAACACCGGATAGGCGCACTCGCTGCTGTCTTGCATGGCATACGCGAGCGTCGCGGCGCCCACATCGGTGAAGCCTTCGGATGTCGGCAGCGCACCGAGCTGGCTTTGTTCCTGCAGCACCACATAGTCCCACTGCTGCGAATTGAGAGCGCCGAGCGTGGCAGGGGCATCCGAATGTCCCATCAAGGTGTATCCGCCGGGGGCCTGCACGCCGGTGTCCACCGTATCGCCGAACGAGAGCGCGATCTGCCGAACCATATAGGGCAGGTCATTCGCCGTGGTGTAGCTGTTACCGATGAAGAGCACGGAGGTCTGCTGGGCGTGCACAGGAAATGCAACCAGCAACATTGCGAACGGGGCGAGGCGCATGGTGGGAAATTACAGCGTTGTCGATGTTAGGACGCCCTTGCCATCACATGCGCTGCTTTCCGGAACGCACGTTGAACGATCATTGCCGGATCGAGCAGGGCCGTGTCGGCGGCCACGGTGATCCGACCGCTTGTGTATCCGCGTGGTGCACGTCACCGCGACTTTCCCAACTTGGTCGCGATGAACGCATCCGCTTCCTCTGTGCTCCTGCGGTTGCGTTGGTTGCAACTGCGCAGTGCTGCACCGGGTTATGGCGTTCCGCTGCTGGTGGCTGCCGCTTTTGCGGTGGTGTGGTTGCTGAGCAATGCCGTACTGTACGATCCATCACGGGCGCCTTACATCGCCGGTGGTGCCGTTCTGTTGGTCTCGGGTCTGCATCAGCGTCGCGCCGACCTGCACTTCCTGCACCGTCATGTGCCGCGTGCGCGCTGGGCCATTGCACTGGAGTACGGTGTGCTCGTGTTGCCCGTGTTGCTGGGTTTGCTGCTGGGCACTGCATGGGCGTGGGCTGTTGTTGTGCTGCTCGCGTGCGCGTTGCCGTGGTTGCCGGTGGTGCGCAGTTCCGGGGTGCGCGCGGTGTGGCTGCGGAAGTGGGTGCCGGCCCATCTGTTCGAGTACCGGAGCATGTTGCAAAGCAGCCACCCGTGGAGTTCGTTGCTCTGGCTTGCCGCATTGGTGTTCTGTTGGTTGCCGTTGCTACCGCTGTTCCTCGTGGGCATTGTTGCCTTGATGGCCGCCGGTGCGCAGGAGCAGTGCGAGCCGCGCCCGATGTTGTTGGCCGCTGCACCCGATGCGCGCGCGTTGTTGCGGACCAAGGTGTTGGGCACCGTGCGGCTCATGCTCCTCGTGCTGCTTCCTGTCCTCATCGGTGCCACCATCTTCCAGCCGCAGTGGTGGTGGATCCACGTGTTCTTCGGCATGGG
>CADECG010000127.1 GCA_902825795.1 uncultured Bacteroidota bacterium | reverse complement strand
GCCGCCATCGTAATTCGTGGTTAGCACGGTCACCATTACAAGCGGTCCGTTGGTGGAAGCGACCAGTTGTGCAAGGTCGCTCACCGGTACGCTTTGTCCTAAGTAGATCACTGCTTTGCCCGCTGAACGGAGCAGATAGTTGGCGTACAGAATGCCAAGTTCGTGCACTTCCATTTCGCGCAGATACAGCACGTAGGTGGTGTTGCTCACAACAGCTACAGGCTGTGCGTGTGTTTCCGCTTCAATGCGCCGCCGGACCAGATTGCTCACGAAGTGTTCGTGCGCCGGGCGGATGTTCTTCGATTGCCACAGCAGCCCCACTTGCATCATCAACGGCAGGAACACTTGTTCGGCCAGCGCGCGGAAGCCATGTTGCTGCGCGAACGTGTTGCACCTCCCCTCGAACCGCACCTCGTCGAAGTGCAACATGCTCATCACGAGTTCGTTGATCAATGCCGAAGGTCCCGGTGCTTTGCTGCCGATCTCTCGCACACTGACCTCGCGCACTTCGTTGGTCATGGCGGCGATCTTCGAGATCTTCACGCCGTGTGTGTTGAGGTACGCGATGTTGAGCAAGTCGCGCAGGTCCTCCACATTGTAATGGCGGATGTTGGTGTCGGTGCGCGCGGGGCGTATCAGCCCATAGCGCCGCTCCCACACCCTTATGGTGTGCGCCTTCACACCGGAGAGATTCTCCAGATCGCTGATGCTGAAGCGGGTGGCAAAGGGACTGGTGGGCACGGCCGCAAATGTGGCTTCTTGCCCGTTACCGGCCTCGGAGAAAAACCCGGAAAAGGGGGCCGATCCCTCGGCCCCCCTTTCTTTGTTAACGTCGTCGCGATCAGCGCACGACATGGAACGGCATGCTCTTCACGCCGTTGTTGGCGATCAACTGCAAGGCATATTGTGCAGGAGCCAATTGCTGCACGGGGACCTGCAGGCGCGTGGTGCCGTTCTCGAAAGCGTTGTTCCCCACTGTCATCACAACGCGACCGGTCACATCCACCACGCGCAGTTGCACGTTCTGGGCATTGTTCAACACGAGATCCACGTTGAGCACATCGCTGGTCGGGGTGGGCCAAATGGCGCTGCCCGTGAATACATCGTTCTCCGGCACACCAGTTATCACAGGTAATTCAACCAGTGCCCCACCTGCGGCCAAAGCCACCCACAGACCAAAGGCCGGGCCGTTGCTGTTCTGCGCGGGCGACAGGAAGCCGCTCGCCAGCACGGTCAACGCCGCACCGTCCAAGCCGAGCAAGCTCAGAGGCGCCAGGTAGTTCACCAGTTCATTACCTTGTGCATCCTGCACCTGTAGCGCATAGTCGGCCGTAGGCACTTCCAGATAGCCATCGAATTCACCGTACGCCAAGTCGTCAACGATCGTGGCTCCGCCCAACAATACGGTCTCCGCCACATCCACCACCGGTGCATCCGTTGCGCCGTGGAAAACGAGCAGGTCGGTATTGGCTGCACCACTGGTCGCTGTTTCGCGCGCACCATCGAACGCATATAGGTTGAAGGGCTGTGCTGGGTTGTAACCCGCGGCACTCACGATACCGTTGGCGACGACGATGTAGGTCTCACCATCGATTAGATTGAAGTTCTGCTGGTAAATGGCGTCGCTCGCCTGCGTGCTGTTCGGTAATGCGATGCCCACGGCAAGGTCCACGCCGGCCTGGGCGTCCACGAACGGCGATGCTGTGCGAAAGTTGAAATCATCGAGCAGGAGCGCGTTGTTCACCCACACATCCACTGTAGTTGCAGCCAAATCGGCGCTGTTATGGATCACTTGCAATCGTGAGGTCGGGATGCTGGCGCTGGGCAGTTCCACCAAAGGACCACCACTTGGCAACGCTACCCAAAGACCGAAAGCAGGGCCGTTGCTGTTCACCGCCGGGTTCAGGAATCCGCTCGCGAGCACTGTTAACGCAGTGCCACCAAGATTGAGCGCGGCGAGTGGTGCGCTGTATGCGGCCACGATCGTTGAATTATCGGACGTCCGCACTTGCAGGGTGTAGTCGTCGGTGAGCAGTTCAAGATACCCGCCGAAAGCAGGGTAGGAGATATTGTCAACAATGGTCGAGCTAACAACGCCGCTCTCAAATACATCCACGGTGGGCGCATCAGTGGCACCATGCAACACCAGCACATCGGTCATCATGTTGCCACCGTTCGATGTTTCGCGCCCTTGGTCGAACACCTCAATGCTGAACGGTGCAGCAGGCGCGTATCCAGGACCGCCAAGCGTGCCACTGGCCACCAACACATATGTAGAGCCTTCGGTCAGGTTGTAATTCACCTGGACCAGTGCATCACTGGCTTGGGTACTGGTTGGTGGCGCAACGCCTATAGTGAGATCCACTCCGGCTTGCAGGTCAACGAAGGGCGATGCTGTGCGGAAGCTGAAGTTGTCGAGTAGGAGGGTATTGTTCAACCAAAGGTCCACCACACTGGCCCCAAGATCGGCGCAGTTGTGTATCACTTGGGCACGAGCTGTTGGTATACTGGCACTGGGCAATTCAACCAATGCACCTCCGCTAGCCAGCGCCACCCACAGACCGAAGGCCGGGCCGTTGCTGTTCACGCTAGGGTCAAGGAAACCGCTGGCGAGCACCGTGATCGCTGCGCCGCCCAATCCGAGTGTTGCCAACGGCGCTTCGTAGGCAGCAACGATCGTAGAGTTGTCACCCGTGCGCACTTGAAGCGTGAAGTCCAAGTTTGGGAGTTCCAAGTATCCGGCAAATGCTGGATAGGACAGGTCGTCCACTACCGTTGAAGTCGTCACTGCGCTTTCGTACACATCCACCGTGGGCGCATCCGTAGCGCCGTGCATCACTAGAACGTCCGTGGTGAATGCACCACCCACTGCCGATTCGCGGCCCTGAGCGAACACCTCCAAGGTGAAGGGAGTGGCCGGGGCGTATCCCGCACCGCTCACAATGCCGCTCGCAACGATCACGTATGTCTCGTTGGCCGCAAGGGTGAAGGTTTGGTTGAAGATGGCATCGCTCGCCATGGTGCTGTTCGGCAGCGCGATCCCCACGTTGAACGGTACACCAGCCGGCGCGTCGATGAACGGAGATGCCGTTCGGAACGCGAAATCGTCGATGAGCAAGGTGTTATCGAGCCACACGTCCACCTGCGTTGCCGCCAGATCAGCCGAATTGTGGATCACTTGAACACGGGCCTGAGGGCCGCCGTCGGCTAGGGCGGAGCTGCCCAAAAGCAGCAGGCCGCCTAGCAAGCTAGTAGAAAGAAGTGGTTGCATGGATATGATTGTGTTTAATTATTGCGGCGACAAACATGAACACAAAGATTGAATAATGTTCAATGTACATACAAAAAATAGTGAACAAAATCAAAACAAGTTCCTATTCGATGCAGTTCCATAGCGCGTGCATGTTGCCTAAAGTGTCGAATGGGTAAGGGATTCCGAAGAATTGAACCGGAAACTGCACCTTGGCACTCGACCATGAGCCGAAGTCCAGCCCATTGCCTGAATTGTGACGAGCCGTTGAGCGGACGCTACTTCTCCTATTGCGGACATACAGATCGCATCCACTCAACGGCTTACCATCGGAGGCTTGGTGCGCGAGGTCTGGCTGAAATTCACAAGTACCGAGGAAGGTCTGCCACACTTGCTCCGCGAATTGTACAGGCATCCGGCGCGCGTATGCCGCCACATGGTTGAAGGCAAACGGAAGCGTTACAGCAATCCGTTAAGCTTCGTGCTGTTCGCAGTAGGCCTCAGCAGCGCCTTGAATTACTGGGCGTGTACGCGCGGTGGAACGCTGGAGGCGGAGGCTCCGGTGTCCATCGATGCCTATCAATGGCAGTTCATCGGGTTCATGAACCAGTGGTTCAACGTCATCTTGTTTTGTGGTATTCCGGTGAATGCGCTGTTGAGCTACTGGCTCTACAAAGGGAAGGGGTACAACTATGCGGAGCACCTCATGCTCAACGGCTTGCTCCGTGGGGCTTCACTGCTCCTGTTCTGCGCCTTCACACCGCTGTTGCGCTGGTATGGCGATCTATGGTTCACATGGATCGGTATCTACTTCGTTGTGTGGATCGGCTACTTCGCCTTCACTTACATGGGCTTCTTCCGGACGCGGGGAATTGCGGGCGCTTTGCGCGCGCTGTTGGGGCCAGTACTCACCATACTGCTCGTGAACAGCGCCATGTGGTTGCTCTTCGGGATCTTCCACTTCAGGTTCTTTACTTCGTTCTGAACGCCCACTGCGGTTAGCATTGCAGCCCAAGGCATAAGCATGGAGCAAATGCGGCATAGTTACATCGCCATAGAAGGGCTCATCGGCGCGGGTAAGACCACTTTGGCCAAGCGCCTGTGCGAGTTGTACAACGGACGGCTCGTATTGGAGGAGTTCGATGACAATCCTTTCCTGCCGAGGTTCTACGATGATCCCGAGCGCTACGCTTTCGCAGTGGAACTGGGTTTCTTGGCCCAGCGTTACCATCAATTGAAGCGCGTCACCGAGCGCGAACTCTTCAACCCGGTTACCGTGGCCGACTATAGCATCGGCAAGTCCTTGGTGTTCGCCAGCGTTACGCTGCCCGCCGACGAGTATGCCCTGTTCCGCGACCTGTACAACATCATGTACGCCGACCTGCCCCAGCCTGAGCTCATCGTATACCTGCATCTGCCCATGGACCGTGTGCAACAGCGGATCCAACAGCGTGGGCGGCGCTACGAGCAGAGCATTCCAGCGGAGTATTTGGCCCGATTGCAGGAGCGGTACCTGGACCATTTGCAAAAACTCAGCGGGCCCCGTGTGCTGATCGTCGACTTGTCGAAAACCGACTTACTGCACGATGTGGCGGCCTTCCGGCACGTGCTGGAAGCCATGGACAGCCGTGGAATGGAGCGCCACGCGGTACTCGAACCCTGAATTCCCCAACGGGTGTGGACAAGTGTTCGTCGGAAGTGGCGGGCCGCCGTAGGGCACGCGGTTATACTTGCAGCCGAATTCAAGCACTTTTCCCACGCACAATGGAACAA
Organism: uncultured Bacteroidota bacterium; assembly: GCA_902825795.1. Taxonomy (GTDB): domain Bacteria; phylum Bacteroidota; class Bacteroidia; order Flavobacteriales_F; family PHOS-HE28; genus PHOS-HE28. The sequence goes on along the minus strand of CADECG010000127.1, from coordinate 5,505 downwards.
CGGCATCTGCAAGCCACAGTCGCTACCGCCTTCACCGCCATCATGTTGATCGGCTGCGGTGGTATCGGCAAAATGAACAAGTACGTCGAGAACGTGAAGTACACGGTGGACCCGAACCCACTGATCGTACAGGGCGACAGCGTTGACCTGAACATCCGGGGCAATTTCCCGGGCAAATATTTTTACAAGAAGGCCAGCGTTGACCTTACGCCGACTTTGGTTTACGCCGGTGGCGAAACGCCGTATAAAATGGTCTGCTTCCAAGGGGAAAAGGCCGCAAGCAACTGTACCGTTATCCCCTACGAGACGGGCAAGGACTTCACGTATAGCAACAAGATCGCCTACCAGCCCGCGATGGAGGTGAGCGAGTTGAAGGTGCGCATCCTCGGCAAGCAAGGCAAGAAGGAAAAGGCTTTCGATGAAGTGAAGATCGCCGACGGTGTCATCACTACGCCTTACCTGATGGTGAACGATGATAAAGTGATCACCGGGGCGGATGCGTTCCAGCGCACCACCAGCCACAGCACCAGTGCACAGTTGAACTACTTGGTGGCATCCAGCAATGTGCGTCCTGGCGAATTGAGCGATGCGGATGTCAAGGCGATGAGCGCTTGGATCAAGAGCATTGCCAAGAACGAGCGCATCGTGATCAAGAATGCAACGATGGATGCATGGGCGAGCCCAGAGGGTGAATTGGACATGAATGCGAACCTCGCCGATGACCGCGCGGCCACGGGCAAAGCGTGGTTGAAGCAAACGCTCAACGCGAACAAGATCGCGGCTGGTAAGAACGACTCCCTGTACGTTCTGAACGCCAATGGCGAGGATTGGGAAGGCTTCAAGAAAGCTACGGAGGCCAGTAGCTTCGCTGATAAGGATCTGGTGTTGCGCGTGATGCAGATGGAGCCCGACGTGCAGAAGCGCGAAATGCAGATCAAGGATATGGCGGCCACCTACAAGGAGATCGCTGAGGATATACTCCCGGGCCTGCGCCGCACGGAGATCGTGGTGAACTACGACAAGGTGGGTTACAGCGACGAGGAGCTCACTACCATGAGCCGCACCATGCCCGATAGCCTGAATGTGGAGGAACTGCTGTACGCAGCCACCCTCACCAGCGATATGAACGAGAAGCTGCGCATCTACAAGGAGTGCGAGCGTGTTCATCCCGGCGACTGGCGCGGTGCCAACAACGTGGGTACCATCCACTTCATGCAGAACCGTATGGCCGAGGCGGAAGCCAGCTTCCAGAAGGCGAACAGCACCACGGATAACCCGGTCAGTACGAATAACCTCGCCGTGATCGCCCGCCAGAAAGGTGATCGCAAGAAGGCATTGGAAATGCTCAAGAAGTCCGGTGCCGCTGGTCCTGATGTGAAGTACAACATGGGCCTCATCGACATCCAGAACGGCAACTACGGCAGCGCCAGCACCAACTTCGGCAACACCAACAGCATGAACGCTGCGTTGGCCAAAGTGCTCGGTGGCGACGCTGCAGGTGCACAACGCATCCTCGAGGCCGCTCCTGACAAGGACAGCGCCACTAGCCACTACCTCATGGCAGTCATCGGCGCACGCCAGAACAACGGCGACATGGTGCGCAACCACCTCGCCCAAGCCGTTGCCAAGAACCCCGACTACGCCGCTAAAGCGAAGAAAGATCTCGAGTTCCGCGCTTTCAAGGACAACTTGGGTATCTGAACGATCCGAATGCTCACTTACGAAACCCTCGGCCAACACCGGGGGTTTCGCTTTTCATGATGGCCGCGTACCGGCCGAATTGATCTTGGCCCATGACAGCTTTGAAAGGAAACATCCGCTTGCAAGCATTGGTGCTCTTGGCAGGTGTTGTCCTCATGGCCATCAAGTTCCTTGCGTGGCGCTTTACACACAGCAATACGATCCTGAGCGATGCCCTTGAAAGCATCGTGAATGTGGTGGCAGGCTCGTTCGCGCTCTACAGCCTGGTGTTGGCCGCAAAACCCCGTGATCGCGATCATCCGTATGGTCATGGGAAGGTGGAGTTCATTTCCGCGGGCATCGAGGGTGGGCTTGTCGTTCTTGCTGGGCTGGTGATCATCTGGCGAGCTGTTCAAGCGCTCTTGTCGCATCAAGAGCTGCACGATCTCGATATCGGGATCCTATTGGCATCGGTCGCCGGCGGCCTTAATCTCGCCATGGGCCTCTTGCTGAGGCGTCGTGGGAAACAGGCCCACTCCATCACCATGGAGGCGAGCGGTGCGCACCTTCTGAGCGATGCATGGAGCACGGTAGCGATGATCGTCGGTCTGGTGTTGATCCACTTCACAGGACTGTTGTGGCTCGATCAGTTGTTCGCCATCGTCTTCGCGTGTTATATCATGTTCACCGGTTTCCGTGTCTTCCGTCGGTCCGTTGCTGGGATCATGGATGAGGCTGACATGGGCTTGGCGTCATCCGTTATCGCACTGATGGAAGCCAACCGTAAACCGCAGTGGGTGGATCTGCACAATTTCCGCATGATCAAATACGGAGCATTGCTGCACATCGATTGCCACGTAACGTTGCCTTGGTACTACTCGCTGGAAAAGGCGCACGACGAGATCAGTGCGATGGAGCGCTTGGTGAACGACCGCATAGGGCGCGAAGTGGAACTCTTCATCCATATGGATCCGTGCCTACCGTCCTCTTGTGCCATATGCGCACTCGCGGACTGTCCGGAACGGAAGGCTCTATTCGCGCAACGGGTGCCGTGGACGATGGAAACCGTTGCCGAGAACGCTAAACACAGCTTAGCATCCGTGAATGCGTAAAGACCTACGAGCGATCGATGCAAAAGAGAAAGGGCCCCGTAGGACCCTTTCGAAAACTGAAGACCACCGCGTTTAGAACACGATCTTCTGACGGCGGATACGGGTGCGGTACTTCTTGCTGCTGGTGCGGTACTTGAACACCTTGTAGTGGAACTGCACCTTCAGGAAAAGGTAGGCGTCGTTGTCCTTGCTATCGCCGCGTTGTGCATTCGTGCCGGTTTGGCCAGGGATCTCTCCCAAGCTCGGGTCGGATAGATAAGCAGCCAGATCACCGGTACTCGCTTGAATGTCCTGCTTGTCGTAGTAAATCCCGCTCACATCGTCAATGTAGTCGGTGAAGGTCATGGTGTACTGGAGTTCGAGACCCGTGCTCCATTGCTTGCTCAGTGCTTTCCGCAGACCGAAGCCCATGGGCACACAGAAGCCGTAGAGGTTGTATTCCTCAGGTCCTCCGGGCAAGCCTTGGCCTTCGGTGCGCAAGGGTTTCAGCGCAACGTAACCGTTGTTCACCTGCGCCTTTGGGTTGAAATAGAACCCACCGATACCCGCAAAGATGTAGAAGCCGATGCGCTTGCTCTTCACGCCCTTCACCCCACGCAGATCGTAAATGTGCCCGAGCTGCTCTTTATAGAAGTGGTACTGTAGAACGCTGGAGAACTCGAAGATGTCGCTGCGGAACTGGAGATTCCGGTTGTGCCGGAAAGGCTCGGTGGTGAGGTTGTCGTTACCGCTGAGCACCCCGTACGTGAGCGCGTTGCACCAACTGATCCGTTCACGCAGGAAGTACTTGTGGCTGATGTTCAGCGCGGGTTTCGTCTGGCTGAACTCAAGATCCCACACGAAGGGGCTGCCGATCTGGTTACGCCCACCGAGCTCTCCCAAGAAATTGCTCACCCCCATACCGATACCCCATTCGTTCCGGTGGGTTTTCCAGTAGCTGCTGCTGCGGAAATACTGCGCCCAAGAAGGCGCGGCCGCCAAGCAGAGCAACAAGGAAAGCAGGATGGTTCGGCGGTAGTGACGGTTCATCAAGGGGTCCGGTAGCGTTCAAATATAGAAGTCGTACCCGGCGGGAGCCGGTTTTCGGCGTTCTTAGGTCGATTTCGTCCGTGATCCCAAGACCTGCGGACCCTGGAAAGGTTGCCTTTCAACGTGCGGTGACCCCGGTTTGATACAGCCCGGGTTCGACGGAAGTCAAGTGCCACAACACCACGCCCGCGCATACCGAAACGTTCAGCGAATGTTTGCTGCCATGTTGGGGTACGGACACGCATGAATCCGCTTCGAGCACCACGGCGTCGCTCACACCATAGAGCTCGTTGCCCATCACCAACGCGATCGGCCCGGTTCCGGCCGAACGGAATTCAGGAAGGGGCACCGCTTCAACGGTCTGTTCCACGGCCAGAACGAAATAGCCAGCGGCCTTCAATCGTCGCACTGCAACAAGCACGTCCGCTTCATGTTCCCAGGGCACTGAGGCGGTCGCCCCCAAGGCCGTCTTGTCGATCTCGCGGTGCGGTGGTAGGGGTGTGAACCCGCAGAGCACCAGTCCTTCTATGCCGAAGGCATCGGCCGTTCGGAACATGCTGCCCACGTTGTGCCTGCTGCGTACATCGTCCAGCACCAGCCGTATGCGGTTCAGGTTCTGCTTTGGGTACGCCTCCGGAGCCACGCGCCCCAGTTCATCCATCGAGAGCTTGCGGTCAGTGGCGGGCATGTGGGTAAGTTGTTGGCAAGGGGTAGTTGCGAAATGACAAGCGGAACCTGTGACGGCGGTACTTTTCCGGGCTCTCCGGAACCCGGCGGCAAAAGAAAGACAGGCCTCATGAAGAACCGCGCCGCCAAGTCGGGAACAGGCACTGAAACGCCATTGATGCAGCAGTACGGCCGCATCAAAGCGCAGTTCCCTGACGCGGTGCTGCTGTTCCGGATCGGCGATTTCTACGAGACCTTCGATGAGGATGCCCGTGTGGCATCGCGCGTGTTGGGCATAACGCTCACCAAGCGCAACAACGGTGCTGCGGCTTCCATGGATCTGGCGGGCTTTCCGCACCACAGCATCGAGACCTACCTGCCGCGGTTGGTCCGGGCCGGTCATCGTGTGGCCATTTGCGATCAACTGGAGGACCCGAAGTTGACAAAGACCATTGTGAAACGCGGCGTCACCGAGGTGGTGACACCCGGTGTGGTCTTCAACGATAGGGTGGTGGATCAGCGCCGCAACAATTGGCTGGCGGCGGTCGCGGTGCGCAAGCCGGGCAAGGGCAAACATACAACGCTCTATGGATGCGCATTCCTCGATGTCACCACGGGAGAGTTCCTATTGGGCGAAGGCGATGCCATTGCCACGGGCAAATTCCTGGAAGCGCATGCGCCCAGCGAACTCCTCTTTCCGAAGGGAAGTGGCGATGCAGAGATGGGAAAGTGGACGCGCGATATCCATTCGTTCGGTATGGATGATTGGGCGTTTGCGCACGACTTCGCGCGTGAGCGCTTGCTGCGCCAGTTCGGCACCAACTCCTTGAAAGGATTCGGTACGGAAGAGTTGCAGGTGGCGCAGTGCGCTGCTGGTGCCGTGTTGCATTATCTCTCGGAAACCAAACACGACAAACTCGCGCATCTCAGCAGCATGGCACGCATCGAGGCCAACAGCCATGTGTGGCTGGACCGCTTCACGGTGCGCAACTTGGAGCTGGTGCACTCGGCGAACGAG
>CADECG010000126.1:1021-11037 GCA_902825795.1 uncultured Bacteroidota bacterium | reverse complement strand
CTGACGGAATTGGAAGCGGCGGAGAAGATCCTCTCGTTGTTCCCATGGGCCAGCATGGTGAAGTTCGCGAAGAACGGATCCATCGTTACCACGGCAGCCGTGAAGCTTGCACGTGCGTACACAGGCCGTACCCATGTTGCGGTACCGGCGGAGCAGCCGTTCTTCACCTACGACGATTGGTTCATCGGCACCACCGCGATGGACAAAGGCATTCCAGCGGAGAACAAAGCCCTTAGCCTCAAGTTCAACTACAACGATATCGGGTCACTCGAGAAGCTCTTTGCGGAGCATCCTGGCAAGATCGCGTGCGTGATGTTGGAGCCCGCGACTTCCGTATCGCCATGTTCCGCCAACTGCGCTTCCCTATTGACACCGAAGTCGTGCATGGGCTGCGCCAACAAGTCAACGACCTTCCTGCATCAGGTAAAAGCACTGTGCGAGCAGCACGGTGCTGTGTTCGTGCTTGATGAAATGATCACGGGCTTCCGCTGGGACCTGCACGGTGCGATGAAGGTGTACGACATCGAACCCGACCTCGCCACCTTCGGCAAAGGCATGGCCAACGGCTTTGCGCTGGCGGCGCTGGTAGGTAAGAAGGAGATCATGGACCTCGGCGGTATCCGCACATCGGGCGCCGAGCGCGTGTTCCTCATCAGCACCACGCACGGTAGCGAAATGAGCGCCTTCGGTGCGTTCAATAAGTGCATCGATATCTATCGCGAGCAAGCGGTAACGGATCACTTGTGGAACTACGGCCGTCGGCTCATCGAAGGGTTGAACAACGTGTCGAAGGCCGCAGGCACCGGCGATCACTTTCTGGCCCATGGCTTTGGCTGCTCGCCGTACTACACCACGAAGGACAAGGACGGACAAGTCTCGCTGGCGTTCCGCACATTGTGGAGCCAAGAGCTGATCAAAGGCGGCGTGCTGATGCCCTGGGTGGCCCTTTCGCTCGCGCATAGCGATGCGGAATTGGAGCACACACTGAACGCGGCGCGCAATGCATTGGCCGTTTATGCCAAAGCGCTGAACGATGGTGTCGCGAAGCACTTGGTGGGCCCGGCCATCAAACCGGTATTCCGAAAGCACAACTGAAATGGACACCAATGACGATTACGTCCGTGCGTTGCGGAGTGATGCAGAACACACGGACGCGTATCACAAACGCTCGGTAGTCAAGAGCGAACAGCAGCGCTTTCTGGAGGAGTTGATCGCGAAGAAGGGGTTAATGCCGAAACGCGTTGCGGACATTGCCTGTGGCGGAGGCTCGCTCACGTTCCATTTGCGCGCGTTGTATCCCATGGCGGACTTCACGCTCTGTGACCGCGATCCGGAAGCCTTGCGCATGGCGCGCGAACTGAACGGCCCCGAGGGCTGCACCTACGTTGCCGATGATATCCATACGCTGGCGGAATTGCCCGACGCGAGCTTCGATCTGGTGTGCTGCTGGCAAACGCTGTCATGGATCCCCGATCCGCAGCGCGCTGTTGAGCAACTGATGCGCATCGCCGCACCGGGTGGGACGGTCTACGCCAGTTCGTTGTTCGATATGGAGCACGATGTGGACATCCGCGCGCAGCTCCGTGATCACACCCGCGCCAGCGGTGCCCAAGGCCATTGGTATGACTACAACACGTTCGCTGGCGCAACCGTCGAGGAGTGGTTGAAGGGCAGTGGGGCGCAGTACAACCTGCACCCGTTCCAGATCGGCATCGATCTGCCGCGCACAGGAAAAGGCCTCGGCACCTATACCCTGAACACGGACAAGGGCCGCATCCAAGTATCCGGTGGCCTGTTGCTCAACTGGGCTGTGCTGGAGATCATGAAGTAGGCCGCTCCCGTTGAGGGCAGGCGCAGGTCAGTATGGCTGGCAGCGCTCTGCGAAGACCTCTTTGATGAGGGGTTTCAAGCTTTCGAAATGGCGCTTGTACATCGGCGGTGCATTGCCGGTCCACTTGTCCATGAAGTCGGTGGAGTAGTGGTACACGATGCGTGGATCCGGATAGAGCTGCGAGAGATAGAAGCAGGCGGAGGAGAACAGGCAGAAGACGTGTTCGGTGCGATCTGCCCAAAGTGCGAAGAGAACTTCTGCGGCGATCCCTTTCTGCCACGGCTCATCGAGCAGGGTGAAGCTGACGCCACGTGCTCGACAATGTGCTTGTGTTGCTTCGAGTGAAACGGCGGAAGCGATAGGGTGTGGCTTCAGCAGAAAGTGGTAGCGCCCCGGGTCACCGAGCGTGGAGAGGATGTGGTCGATGTACGCTGACCAGAAGGCTTCAGGGACTTCGTACATGTCCACTGCTTCCAACAGGATCAGGACGATCGGTCGATCCGTCCGCTCCGGCCCGGATGCCGATCCAGCAGCGAGCTTTGATATCTGGTGATCCGCGATGCTCCTGAAGTCAGGTGGAATGCGGAGTGGTTCAACGCCGGATCCATCGATACCCTTGCGCACGAGATAATTCTTGAAGCCCTTCGCGAAGAGCGCGAACAATGGCCCCGTCAGCTTCCCGTTCTGCTCGATGTAGTGATAGTCCCCGAGCCCATGCTCCAGAAATGATGGTGATGCAGCTGGGTATAACTCTGCGATGAGTTTGTTCAGGTGGGTTTGGGTCAATCCGAAAAGTTCGAACCGGGAACCATCACCAATGATAGGGCCAAGCAGCGCTTTGTATTTGGTCGTTAGATCTGCATCGCGCAGACTTTCGAACCATGTGAGCATTCGACGGTAGACCCAGGCCAACACGGGTAGTTCTTTCCATTTCCGCGTAAGCCTTTTGCGCAATGAAGGTTCGAAACGGTGGCCTGCGGTCACCTCCTCCGAAAAGCTTATTATCAGTATCCATTCATGAAGTTCGGCCGCTTTCATGATCGCCCGCACGACCTCGGCGGAGCGTTTTCCGATGTCGATCAGGAGTAAATCACGGTCGCCCTCGACATGTGTGGCCCGCGCATGGAAGACCATGTACAAGCAACTGATGTGCGATGTGGTCACGAAGACCCGGGTCCTCTGTGGGAGGCTCATGGGTCAATGCAGGAAAGGAAGCCGCTTCATCCAGCGCTCCGGTATGTGGTGGTAGAGGTCCCTCGACGTTCGTAACAGAACGACCCCGGCCAGATAGGCACAGGATACCAGGAGCGTTCGAACGAGCATCGAGAGGATCGGATCCAGATGCAGTGGGATGACCATGCCCAATAGCAAGCAGGATGCGATCAGCAGAGCATGTTTGAGCGTAGCCAGATCGAATGGTTGCAGGCCGAAGTTCCTTCGGATGTATTCGAACTTCAATGCGTTGTACACGATCGAAGCGAGACAGCCCGAGATGGCTGGACCCAACATACCGTAGACGGGGATGAGCAGGATGTTGCCCACAATGGTCAACAAGAGAAGGACCACAAGGAATACCGAACCCCAGATGTACTTTTTCGAGTTGGCCAGGATCGGATAGTTAACGCCGGTGCCCATGTTGATGAGCGCACCGAAAGAGATGACCTGCGCCACGATCACCCCGGCGGAATACTCTTGCGGCAGGAACGTGAAGAGGTCCTGGACATTCAGTGCCACCATCAGGAACAACCAGCCACCGATGAGCAACAATGCACGTGACGAGTCGTGGTACACCGTGCGCACCACCGGCATATCACCGCGAGCAAGCGCATGCGAGATGCTCGGATTGGCAATGCGCTCCAGAGCGTTCAACGGTATTTCCACGGCCAGGCCAAGGAACGCAGCGACGGAATAGATGGCCACCATCTCAAGCGAGATACGGCCGACGAACATGGTGTCGATATACTTGAGCGTAACGGAATTCAAGGCCGTCAGCGTAATGATCAAGCCATAGCGCAGTATCGGCCACATGCCAATGGACCCCTTGATGAATGCGAAGTCGGGAATGAGCCCTGGTGTATCGAAGCGGAAGATCCCAGCAAGGAGGACCAACGCCTGCACCGCATAAATGAGGCAGAAGGCCAGTAGGAATTGCTCAAGGTCGAAGAGACCACTGAACCGGAAGAAGATGATGGCGATCAACAGAATGCGGACCACGATGTCGTTCAGGACCGTGGTCAGGGTTGATCGCATCAGCGCGATGCAATACGCATTGAACCCCAGGACGAAGGAAAGTATCACGGTGAGCAGTAAGACATAGTCGAACTGTTCGGTGAAGACCTTGGCTCCAGTGGAATAGAAGTGGAGGATGAGATCCTTGGCGAAATAGAGGACGCAGGACCCAGCCACGATGCCGGCGCAGGTATATGCCAGCAGGAAGCCGAAATAGCCACGGTGGCGACTATCCGGGTCGTACGTTTTGGGCAAGTACCTGACGGTTACGGCACTGATACCAACGGAGAACAACACGGAAAGCACACTCGAGAACGAAAGGATCAACCGTGTCAGCCCGAGTTCTTCCTTGCTCAGGAAGTTCGGTTGTATGAATACCAAACTGACGAAACCGATCAGGGTCCCGATGTAGATGAGGACCGTGTTCGAGATGCCTTGCTTCTTAACGATGCCCACGGTTCCTAATTGATCAGCCGAAGTCGTCGCAGTATCGAAATGCCCCACGACTTCAGTTCGTACCACGTGTCCAACCGCCCGGCGTCGCGATAAAGAGCCAGTTGGCGAGCCGCCTCGGTTGTATCCGGTTGAAACTTGGTCACTGGACCTTTTTTGCAGATGGCAAACACCTCATTCTTGGACAAGTCGTCGCCCTCCGCGATGTGGAGCATCTCCAAACCGGCCATGCCGAGCATGGCCGCCAGTGATCGCCGCGTGAAGTAGTTGATGTGTACCACCCTGAAGAAGTGTGATCGCAAGGGCTTTGTGGGATGCATCGCATCGGGCACGGCAACGTAGAGCAGGCCGTCATCTCGCAGCACTGCTCTGACTTTGCGCAGCACCTCCAACGGCTCGTGGAAATGCTCGAGCACGTGCCGCATGATCACCAAGCCATAGCTGTCCTTCACCTGATCGTCCCATGGTCCGTACACGTCGGCCCCCACATATCCGAAGCCATTGCTCAACAAGTGGGTGCGGCAAGTAGGAGAAGGTTCCAGAGCGTCGTATTGTGCATTCGGCTCGTGCACGTTACGCAAGTAGGTGAGCGCGTGGCCCATGCCGGAGCCCAGGTCAAGAACCCGTTGGAACGGACGCAGCAGACCATACCGCTGCAAGCGCGTAACGATCTGGCTCGCAGGCACGAACTTGTAGCGGTCATCGTTCTGGGAAACCACCTCCGGACGATAGTAGGTGTCGTACTCGGACGAGTAGAACCGGTCGTACCGCTCTTTCGTCCATCGCGGGTTCAGGAAACTGGATCCGCAATCAACACAAACGACCACATGCGCGGGGATACCGAATTGCCCTGTGGTACTTACTGCACGATGATCCGGCCCGCCACAGAGGGGGCAGAGGCTCTTCGTGAATGTTGCATCGTTCATCACTTGCGCGCCGAAAGTAGCTGGCGCTCGGTGAGGTTGAGGTGGGTGGTCTTGCTTGGAATACCTTGGTCACTCCCTCATGGGATCGAACATGACATTGAGAACCCTGCTGTTGGGCGCTGTAGTGGCCCTCGTTTGTCCCAGCGCGAGCGGGCAACTCAGTTATCCGACCACCGATACATACGCCGGTTCGTCAAGTCCGGGACTTCTGGACGGGGCCTATGCCACAGCGCATTTCTCAGGGCCGTACGGGGTATGCTTCGACCCGGTTGAAGGTGCCATCTATGTTGCGGATGGCTTCAACCACTGTATCCGGAAATTGATGAACGGCCAAGTGACGACCATTGCGGGTAACGGATCACCGGGTGATGTTGACGGCGTTGGGCAGAATGCGCAGTTCAATACCCCGACAGGTGTGTTCTTCAAGAACGGGTTCCTGTACATCTGCGATGACTTCAATAACAAGATCAAGCGGATGGACAGCTTGTTCAATGTTGAAACGATCGCCGGGAACGGTGGGAGTGGATTCGCCGATGGACCTGCACTTGCCGCGATGTTCCATCAACCCAAGAGTTTGGCGGTCGACAGCGCTGGTGTGGTCTATGTTGCCGATTACGAGAACCATCGGATCCGTAAGATCGAAGCGGGCACCGTGACAACGGTAGCCGGAGATGGTAACGCTGGAGATGGACTTGGCCCAGCGCTCAGCGCCTCCTTGTACCGACCGAGGGATCTGTGCCTGGATGACCTAGGCAATGTCTATTTCGTTGACCTGATGAACCATCGTATCAAGGTGTTGACCACAGCAGGCGACGTTGAACTTGTTGCTGGTTCCGGGACACAAGGCAACGCAGATGGTATCGGTGCCTTGGCGGAGTTCAGTATTCCTGTGGCGATCGATTGGGAAGCACCGGGAACCCTGATGGTACTTGATGCAGTGAACCCACTGTTGCGCCGCGTTACAACTGCCGGGGTGGTTACCACCGTGGCAGGATCCGGTGGGACAGGATACGTGGACGGCAATTCAGTCTCGGCTGAGTTCGATCTGCCACAGGACATCTGCTTCAACAGTTACGGAGAACTCTTCGTTGGCGACAGGAACAACAACGCGATCAGGATCTTATACCCGCACGGTGAGAAGCCATTGAGCACGACTGAACAACCTGCTGCGAATGCCCCGGAGTTGGTGGCCGCAAACCTTCCGGTGCAGCCGAATCCAACACAGGATGTGGTTCTCATCAACCTCTCCCACATCCCCGACCCCTTGACCGGTCTGTTGGTCTATGATGAAAAGGGGGCGCTTGTGTTGCGCATGGAGCAGGGCGACTTGGCCGGGTTCGGGAGGGGGGCTGCAACGATCGATGCCACGGGTTGGCCTGCTGGCCAGTATGCCGTGTTGGTAAGCACACGATCGCGCTTGTACCGATCGGTGTTCATCAAGGAGTAGGCGCTACTCCCGGATCCAGGTCTGCGTCCGGAAGAAGAAGGCCACGTAGCCGCGCAACTGCAGTTTGCCGTTCTCGACCCAGATCTTGCAGTCGTAGACATTGCCGTTACTGGGGTCGAGGATGGTGCCGTCGTCCCATTCGTCGCCGTCTTTTTTCATGTTGCGGATGATCTCCATGCCGATCACCTTCTTGTTGTAGCGGTCATCGCTCGGGTCGCACTGCTTGCAGATGGGGTCCTGTTCTTCGCTGGGTTCGCGGAACAGCTTCACGACCCTGCCGGACAACACACCATTGCTTTCCGTGATCTCCACGACGCTCTTCTTCTTGCCGGTCTCATCGTCGATGGTGACCCAACGCCCCGTGACTTGGGCCGATAGGGAAGAGGAGAGAAGCAGGAAGAACAGGACGTGAAGTAGCGGACCGATCCGGGAGGGGTGGGTGCGTTGTGCGAAGCGCATAGGGTGAGGTGTGGAGATCAGAAGGTGCGGCCAACGGCCACCAGATACCTGAAGCCGAAGTAATCCTCTTCGGCTGCCGGCAGTCGGCTCAGTAGCAACGGCATGTCGAAGCGGATGGTGAGCGGCCGTACATCGGAGAAGCGCCACCAGCGCTTGATGGTGAAACAGAAACCCGCGCCCGCATCGGCGCGTGGGTCGGTGAGCAACTGGTTGTTGTTGGTGTTCAAGTAGGTGATGGAACCAACGTCGCCGAAGAGGTAGGCATCGATGTGCAACCAACGCCGTGTTGCGCGCGGGCGAATGGGGAACAGTCCGTCCACATCGAGTTCGCCGTTCACGGCCCACCCGCTGTTGCCGACGTACGTGAAGAGCAGCTCGTTCTCTTCACCCACCAGTTCCGGCGCGAGGTAACCGGCGTAGCCGCGCAGGTTCAAACCGCCGCCGTGCTGAAAGTGGTTCACCTCGGCGCCATAGCCCAGCCAGTCGTAGGGCACGAAACCGATGCTGCGCACGTACTTGTCCTCCATCATCTCCTCGGGCGATGCACCAGCGAGATAGAGCGCGCTTTCGCGCGGCATAGCGCCATCGGCGTATTGGCCGAAGAGCCGCACACGCAACTGCAACTGCCCGAGCTTCTTCTCCTCCACCGCTGTGAGGGAGATCTGGCCGAAGTGCGAACCGGACCCCACCGCACTGCTGCGTGCCTTCAGCGCAACGGTCATGGACCCGCCGCGGTGATCGAAGCGGTCCCACAGCTGTGCCGTCGCGATACCGTTCCACTGCTCGGGCTCCCATTGTTCGGGATACAGCAGGTAAGTGAGGTCGGTACTGTCCGCCCGCAGCATGTACTTGGCATCGAGCGAGAGCACGGTGGCTCTTCCGGGCAGTTGCCAACGGAGGCCACCACCATACAACTGCAGCCCATCCAGTTGCCGCGCGCGCACGTTGAAGCTGCTGCCACGCAGGATGAAGTCGGTGGCGTTCTCGTAGCGCAGGTTGAAGCTGATGGCATCGTGTTGGGTGTCCACACCACCATCGGGAAGCGATTGCCCGAAGCCCGTGTTGATCCAGAAGCTCGCGTGGATCTTGTGTTTCTGGCGCAGGTAGCTGCCGTTGAAGTGCGCGCCCACCTTCACGCCGTCGTAGCCGTTGAACCAGACGTCGGGCCGAACGAAGCCTTCGTAGTTGTGGCGGTCGGCGGCGTTGCGGATGTGGTGGTCGAAGCCGATATCGATCGGTGCGTTGAGGGAGTTGTTCAACGCGTTGCGGTCGGCGAGCATGCCGCTGGTATCGATGCGCACGTCGGCAATGCCGCTCGGGATATCCACGTGGGCCGTGTATTCCCGTTGCAGGTCATCCCAGCCGATCCAACGGGGCAACACGGTGGCACTCGTTGGTTTGTTGAACCACGTGTTCGGTATGTGGAAGTCGTAGGTCTTTCCGTCGCGCGCCAGCACTTGGAAGTCGATCGGCATCTGCATGCCGTTGCGGCGGAAGACGATCCGCTGATCGCCCTTGCGACTGTTGTGCTTTACGCCCTTCACCGCGTAGTCGATGGTTTTGTCGGTGCTGATCCACGCGTCGAAGAACCACGTGAGGTCGGCGTGCGTGGCTTGCGTGAAGCTGTTGCGCATGTCCTCATCGTACGGGTGGCAGAACTTCCACTGCCGGAAGTAGTGCTGCATGCCGTGCCAGAAGAGGCTATCGCCCAGCACGTACTTCAAGTTGTACAGCATGGTGGCCGTCTTGAAGTAGACGTGGCCACCGCCGCCGATGTTCTGGTCTTCGTAGTAGCCGAACTCATCGCTGTGGGTGTCGATGGGCGGCATGCCGTTGCGCACGGCATCGCGCATGTACGGGTTGTACACCTCGCTCTCGTAGGTCACTTCCGGTTTCGTCCAGCGCTTCTCGTAGTTGGTCTTTGGCGGGTCCACCACCATGGTATCGCCATCGATCACTGAAAGGCCCCACGCGGTGAGGAACTGCGTGAAGCCCTCATCGAGCAACGCGCGGTACGTCTCGTTGTTGCCGATCATGCCATAGAACCAGTTGTGGCCGATCTCGTGTACGAACAGCCCGCGATAGTCCGGATCGCTGCCACCATCGAGCGTCAGCATCGGGTATTCCATTCCGTCCTGCGCATCGGCCACCACCATCTTGGGGTAGCCGTACAGGCCGAACCATTCGCTGTGCGCCTTGATCACCTTGGCGTTGTAGCTCGCCGCATTCTGCCAGCCGCTGCAATGCGGTTCCTGCGCCAGGGCCACGCAGCGCACGCCGTTCCACGTGGCCTCACCGATCCGGTAGGTGGGATCGGCGGTGAAGGCGAAGTCGTGGACGTTCTCGGCATGGAAGCGCCATGTCTTGCGCACCAAGGTGTCATGTGGCGTGATCGTGCTCGGATCACTATCCCATTCCTTGTCCTTGAAGTTGCCGATATCCAACTGCTTGCGCAATTCATCGGGCAGCACTTGCTGTGGGTTCTGCAACCATCCCGTCGCTTCCAACACGTAGTCCGCCGGGAAATCGAGCGACACATCGAAACATCCGAAATCACCGTACAGCTCGTTGCCCAAGTGCTGTTGTGTGTCCCAGCCCATCTTGCGGTCGTACACCGCGATACGCGGATACCAATGGGTGCCATCGAAGTGCTTGTGGCCCCATGCGCTGA
>CADECG010000126.1:0-1011 GCA_902825795.1 uncultured Bacteroidota bacterium | reverse complement strand
CTGAACAGCTTCATGCGCCGCTGCGCCTCGTAGGTCCAATGCGTGGTGAAGCGGATGTCGAACACCGTTTTGCCACCCGGTGCCAGCGGCTTGTCCAGCCAGACTTTCACCACGGTGTTGTCCTGTTCGGTCTTCAGGTCAACGTTCCCGCTCTTCCATTCGTGCACGGTTGTGCCCGCGTACGGATCGTCCTCCGTGCCGCGCAGGTCCCAGCCCTCGCCCTGCCGTTGCTGGTAGGCATAGCTGCCCGTGTTGTACGCCTCCTGATACAGGTGGAAGAACACGAACCGCAGCGTATCGGGGCTGTTGTTGTGGTACACCAACTTCTCCTGTGCGGTGAAGGCGTTGCGCACATCGTCCATGCGGCCGTCGATGGTGTAGTGTACATCCTGCTGCCAGTAGCCGGCGAACGGCGGCCGGTTCTTCCAGTAGTACGGATTGTCCGCATTGCGGAACGTATTTGGCGGGTGCAGGGGATCGTAGCGCTGGGCCAAGGCCGCACTGGCCACGGCCATCAGCACGAACAGGACTATCGGGCGGTTTCTCACGGTTGGAGCCGAAGATATTGAAGTGGGGGTGCCGTGGGCGGCGGCCTACCGGTGAGGCCGGACGCGAAGAGACTGCGGCATGCGCACGCCAGCTATGTTTGAATGTGAAGCGATAGCGTCTTGTGTCGCAAGTGCAGCCAGTGCTAATGTTGGCGTGAAATGAGGTATGCGATCGGTTTTTTGATTCTACTCTTCCTGGGATGCTCAACCTCCGTTGATAGGTACGAGGCGCAGGTTGCTGGGCGCTATACACATGTGGCGTATACACTTGACCTAGCGAAGGACAACACGTTCAACCTGACGGATCAGGATGATTCGACGTTGAGTGTCGGCAAATGGCGATTGGTCTTGTCGGAAGGCTATCTCTGGGGAGAGCTTATTTTATCATCAGGAAGCTCAGTCGACTTCAGGTTACAAGAAGACAGTTCATTGTTCTTCGTTTACCCACCTGCTCCACTTAATG
>CADECG010000125.1 GCA_902825795.1 uncultured Bacteroidota bacterium | reverse complement strand
GGAGCCCTTGTTCATCGTCCAACCCGTGAACCCTTACGTGTACACCGATCTTGATGCGTTCGATCCGACCATTCAACGGATCAAGGAAGAACTGCGGTCACGGGATTTCGTGTATCTGGATCTGTGGGCACAGGATACTGCGCACTTTGAACCCGGGGTGTTGACGGATGCTGCACATCTCGGTGCATACGGCTGGTATCGCGTGGACAGCATGATCATGGCCCATTTCCAATGAAGCGTGCGATCAACCCCTGGCGCACCGCTAAGTGGACGGTGATCTACGCGGCTCTTGCCATCGGACTGTGGTGGTTGCACAACCCGTTCGAGGTTTCGATGGAAGCCGCGGCCAGTGCCGTGAAGTTCGTGTACCAGCAGTTCTAGTGCATGCTCCCGTTCGCCACCATAGAGTTCTACTTCCTCTTCGTCTTGGTGGTGGCGCTGTTGTACCTCCTGAAGATCATCGTCGGGCAGCGCGTGACGCTTGGTTCAGCGCTCTTGACGGTGAGCGTTGGATTTGCGGCCATCTATTATCCGAAGCCGCTCCAACTATTGCTCTTCGCGGCATACCAGTGCCTCTTCTGCTGGCTCCTGTTGTTCAAGTGGAAAAGCCTGCACAAGCTGCTCGGCAGCCTATTGCTCGCGTTGCCGATGGTGTTGGTGAAGTTCAATGTGGAAACGGACATCCTCTCGTTCGCCGGCCTCAGCTACATCACGTTCCGCTGCTTGCAAGTGTATCTGGATGGTGACCTCTTGCGGGACCGGTTCACGTTCGGTGCATTCATCACCTTCCTGCTCTTCACGCCGAGTCTGCTTGTCGGCCCCATCGATCGCTACGAGCGCTTCAAAAGCGATCTCGATGACGGATGGGGGCGGTTGAACAAGGTGTCGTTCCTGACTGGCTGGGAGTTCTTCGTGCTCGGGTTGTTACACAAGTTCGTGCTCGCCGAACTCGCCGATCGCTTCTGGCTGTCGCGCATTCCCGCTGACAGTGTTGCAGCGATGGACATGGCCAACACCATGTATGCGTACACGGTGTACCTCTATTTCGATTTCGCGGGCTATTCGTTGCTGGCCATGGGCTTGGGCCGAATGATGGGCATTGCCCTACCGTTCAACTTCGACAAGCCCTGGTTGGTGAGCAACCCGCCCGAGTTCTGGAAACGCTGGCACGTGAGCCTCGGCGATTGGCTCCGCGACTACTTCTTCCGGCCGATCTACAAGAGCCTGAGCGGTGTACAGCGCTTGCGCACGTGGCCGTTGCTCCGTCAGAACATTGCGCTCTTCAGCACCTTCCTGCTCATGGGTTTCTGGAACGGCTTGGAGCCGCACTACATCATCAGCGGTGCACTCTTCGGCCTCTATTCGGTGGTGTACAACAGCTACCAGCACCAGAGCCGCAAACACAAGTGGAACCTTTGGGGTAGCATGCCGGAGAGGGCCGTGAAGGTCATCTCCATCTTCATCATGGTCAATCTCTGTTGCTTCGCCTTGTACATCTTCAGCGGTCGCTTCCCATACTTGCACTGAGTTATGCGCGTTGACATCGTAACCGGCCGCTTCGAGGATCTTGATCATGCGCAAGAAAAGCTTGCGCTGGTGGCAAGTGATCGCGACTTGTCATGGTCGCAGTTGAAGCAAGAAGTGGAGCGACTTTCGGAAATACTCTCCGCACTCACATTGCCCAAGGGTCACCCGATCATAGTGTATGGCCACAAGCGGGCGTCAATGGTAGTCGGTATGCTGGCGTGCATCGCGAACGACCATCCGTACATCCCCGTCGATACCGTGGTGCCAACGGAACGCGCGAAGCGGATACTGGCAATGACCAAAGCCCAGGTGGTCCTCAACTGCACTGGGGAAGAATTGGTTCTGGATGTGCCGTTGGTGGTCGCCGAAGGTCTGGTGGAACGAAGGCACGTGCCCGACTTCATTGATAGCATTCCATTCCGCGCGGAAGACCCGATCCGTTACATCATTTTCACCAGTGGCAGCACCGGTGAACCGAAGGGTGTGCAGATCACGCGCGATGCTGCGGATTCTTTCCTCCGGTGGATGGCGAGCGATTTCGGCTTCGGCCCGGGCGATGTCTTCATCAACCAAGCGCCCTTCAGTTTCGACCTGAGCGTGTATGAGCTCTTCACCGCGCTGCACCTCGGCGGAACGCTCCTGCTGAACGATGCGGCAACGTGCAAGGACTCACAGCGGTTCATTTCGCGCATAGCCCACTATGGTGGAAGCGTTTGGGTAAGCACCCCCACGTTCGCATATCTCTATCTCACGGAGCCGACTTTCGTTGCCGGAACGATGCCCAGCCTGCACAGCTTTCTGTTCTGTGGCGAGGCACTTCCGAAGATGACCGCACAGCGCTTGCTCGATCGCTTCCCAACATCACGAGTACTCAACACGTACGGACCGACAGAAGCAACGGTGGCCACAACGCTCATCGACGTTACCCGCGACGTGCTGGCGCAGTATCCTGACATGCCCGTGGGGGTTCCGAAGCCGGAAGGGAATGTGCGCACAACTCCTGACGGGACCCGCGATGAACCCGGCGAGATCGAGATCATCGGCCCGCATGTGAGCATCGGGTACTTCAATGCCCCCGATCTGAACGCCCAGAAGTTCTTCGCAGTGGATGGCCAGCGCGCGTTCCGTACCGGCGACTACGGCTACTTCCAGGATGGCATTCTGTTCTTCAACGGCCGCAAGGATGAACAAGTGAAGCTCAACGGCTTCCGCATCGAGCTGGGCGATATCACGGCGCAGATGCTGGCCGTGCCAGGAGTTGCCGATGCCATCGCAGTGCCGTTGAAAGCTGGTGATGTGGTGAAGCGCATCATCGGATTCGTGCGCGCACAACCCGGTTCGGATCCACAGGCGTTGAGAGCGGAAGTGCTCGCGCACCTGAAGCAGGAACTACCGGAATACATGGTGCCCGGCGACATCGCCTTTGTGGAGGCTTTTCCAGTGAACACAAGCCACAAGACCGACCGCAAGGCGCTGATCGAGGGTTACTTGAAGCGTTGATCACTGCGGGATCAACAGCCGCACAAGCAGGCTATTGAACTCCTTCTTCTGTTCAACGTTCGCGACGTGTCCGGCTTCTTCAACGATCACCAAGTGGTCGGCAGGCAGGTTGTTCCGGTGGTGGATACCTACACCTACTTGCAGCGGGATCAACTCATCGTGACGGCCCCATACCACATACACCGGCATTGACCAACGGTACACTTTGGTAGCGTACTGTGCCTCGCGCTTGAGGAGATCGCTGAGCAGCGCGGTCTGCGCATCGTGGTATGGCTTGATATAGCGCTCGTTCACTTGTCGGAGAATGAACTTCGGCAGTGATGGGTCATCGTATACGGAGATGAGCACCGCTTTCCGTTGCCCTTCGGCATCGGTAGGGGAGAGTAGGTCGAGGATGCCTTTGGCACCGGCTGCAATGGCCACACTATCGGCCATGTGCGCGGTGTAGTCACTGGCGGGGCCATCATAGATCACCAGCGTGCGTGTGCGTTTGGGATGTTGTTCAGCGAAGTTGGCCGCCATCGCCCCGCCGTAACTGTTGCCCACCACATGCACGGGTTCCTTAACGCCCAAACTGTCGAGCAATAGCGCCACATGGGCCACTTGGGCATCCACGCTGTTGCCGCTGAAGTTCGATGTGCTCTTTCCGTGGCCGATCAGGTCCGGCAGTATGAGGTCGAAATGCTTGCTGAGTTCTTTCGCGTTGCTGGCCCACTGGGTCATACCGCTGCCGGTAATGCCGTGCAGCAGGAGCAGTTTTGGTTTGCCCGTGTCGCGGTACCATGCGAAGCGCACACCTTCGGGCGTATTGAAACTGTGCGGTTCGATGTCCAGCCGTTTGAACTTGCCTTCTTGGAAATGCTCGCTCAGCTTCACCACGTTGCATGAGCTGAAAAGCAGTGTAGCGAAGAAGCACTGAAGAAGTGAAACTTGGCCCGTCCACTGAAAGGGGCTTCTTGAGGAGCTTGACAACGACATGCCCCCAAGGTAGCCGCTAGTGACAAGGCTCACCGCTTCTTCGCGAGCATTTGCGCGTCGATGAAGTAGAGCACCTTCAGCGAGAAGCTGTTCACTCCCGGCGCCTCCCATGTGTTCCGCAGATCGTCGAAGTAGTTCTGGATCACTATGTTTTGTTGGGTGAAGATGTTGTCCTTCCAGCCCAGTGTGAGTTCACTGCCCGGGGCGAAATTCCAGCGGAACAGCAAGTCCACGGTGAACGCATCGAAGTCCACATCGTGCATGGATGAACCATCCTCATTCAAGCCGTTGTAGTCGGTAGGGCCCAGCTTGCCGTCTTCCAGCAGCAGGTGATAGTCCACGTAATGGGCACGACTCCAGTAGTGCCGCACGCGCGCCGAAAGCGACATGCGGTTTGTGAAGATGTACCGTCCTTCCAGCCCGACTTCCGTGGTCCACTGGTCGCGGCGACCCAGAATGATGCTGTCACCTTGGAACGCCACCCAGCCCACGTCCTCATCCTTGAACGAGTGTTCTGCTCCGATGATGAAGAACAGTCGGTCACTCGGCCGGAACCGGGGTTCGATGGACGCCGTTGCGATGCGACGATCAAGCATGCCGTTCCCTTCGCCGTGGTCGTTGAAGTGGCGGTAGGAGCCATCCATATCGATCGCGAACGGCTTGTTGTAGTTGCTGCTGATCCACACGCGGCCTTCTACGTTCGTTGGGAATTCATACAACCGGCCGGGTACGCGGGCCTCGAACGGGTCGTACGTGGATACAGGCTCAGCCCGTACATGCCCACCGAAGGCGTTGAACCGCTTGGTGATCCAAAATGTGTTCAGTTCCAACGCCAGGTTGAAGAAGTGGTCAGGCTGCACGACCCGCAGATACTCGGCTTCCAACGCAGTGCTCCAGCGCATCCAAGGGCCCTTTGGTTTGTAGTTGTTGTACCGGATGAAGGGTTCGATGCCTCGGAAGTTGGTGAACTGCCAAAAACCGAGATCATTCGGGTCGAAGTCGGGGGATACTTCGTTGTAATCAGCACCGTAGTTCCATGCGCCTCCGGTTTTCTGCAGGCCAGCGGAATAGGAGTAACCCGGATCGCGATCCAGGCCTTGGCCGAACTGTTGTGATACCCGCGCCGTGCCACCGCCTTGTAGCGTCCGCGACTTATTGTTGAGCCGGAAGTCAAGGGCCGTGGAGCTCGCGTCATATGTATCACCGTCGCGCAGCACGTTGGTGTTGATAAGGCTCACAAAACCGTTGTTGGGCAGCAACTGGTCCGCCACGAGCACACTGTAGTTCGTGAGCGGGTCGGTGAGCACGCGACGTTCGTTGCCCAGGCTGTCAGTCACGGTTGCATAGGTGGTGCGCGTGATGGCGTTCAGGAGGCCGAAGCCTAGGCCACGTCCATTGCGCCCGCTGACTTTCGTAGCGTTCAACAACTTGCTTACGCCGGGGTCATTGGTCACCGTTTCGCCCTGCGCGAGTTCATCGCTCAAGTTCCCGCTCAACAATGGTGTGCCACCGATCCTGCGGCTGTAGAACAACCCACCCCGGCGGAAGAGTTCCGTGCCTTCCGTGAAGAACTGACGGTTCTCGTTGTACTGCACTTCGAAAGGGGAGAGGTTCAGCACCACGTTATCGCTCACCACTTGTCCGAAGTCCGGTATCAGCGTCATGTCCAATGTGTAGGCATCACTTAATCCGAGCTTCACATCCATGCCGCCGTTGAACGAGCTCGACCAGTCGCTGGCATCGGTGCCGCTTTGCGGGAAGTGTTGGGCATAGGCCGAGACGTAGGGATAGAGCATGAGACGGAACGGTGATCGTACTTCGCTGATACCGTTGCACACGCCGCATTGCGAGAGGAAGCCGTCGCGCTGCGGATCTATCGGTGCCCAGAACGATTTCTCGCGTTTGCGCCCCACATGTCGAACGAAGTTCATGTTCCATTCCTGCACATCGCCCTTGGGGAACCGTATCGCCGAATACGGGATCTTCATTTCCACCACCCAGCCGTTCGGTGTCAGGCCCACTGCACTTTGCCATACCGCGTTCCACGTCTCATCCTCCGAGTCATCGCTGAAGATGAAGTCCAACTGGACATTCGACGAGGACACGTTGAACCCGAAGCCATTGAGGCCACTGCGATATGGGTCGATGATCACCGAGAACCAATCGGTATTGGAGAACTCATCGCGCTCGCTCAGTTGGAACATCAAACTGTCCACGGAAGGGTCGTCCAAGTGCGCACCCACATACATGGCATTGTCGTCGTAGATCACGCGCACCGTGCTCAGCAGCGTGGCCGGCTCGTTGGGCCGGGGTTCGTTCTGTATGAATCCATCCGCCTGGATCGCGGTGGACCATGCCAACTCATCAAGCACGCCGTCAACGGTTATACGCTCGGCCGTGCGCGAAGCCGTGAGCACTTTCTGCGGTGGCCGCTGTGCCCGTGCTGCTGATAGCAACAGAAAACACGAGATGATGAGCAGGGGGATGCGCATTGCCTATTGCTCTCGCTTGGGGCGCGCGAAGGTGGTTATGCGCAGTGCAACAATGAAGCTGCCCGGTCTCTGGTAACCAAGGCCGTGATGAACGGTTTGCTCGACTCTCGGAACGCCAACGCCCCGCACGTCACCAACCGGGCTGTGACAATGCGGGGCGCTCGACCTAAGGGCAACAAGGGCTACGCCATCACCTCTTCCTCTTTATGGCTGCTCATCAGCTTGTGCTGTAACTCCGTTGGCACCTGCTGGTAGGCATGGAACTTCTCCGTGTAGGTGCCGCGCCCTTGCGTTAGGCTGCGGAGCGTGGTACTGTAGCGGTCCAGCTCGGCTAATGGCGTTAACGCGGTGATCACTTGGAAACGGCCTTGACCTTCCACGCCCATCACCACGCTACGTCGGTTCTGGAGATCGGTCATCACATCGCCCATCAGGTCCTCAGGCACTCGCACCACGATCTCCTGGATGGGTTCCATCAGTTGTGGCTCAGCATTGATGAAGGCTTCTTTGAAGGCCATGGTGCCGGCGATCTTGAAGCTGATGTCGTTGCTGTCAACGGGGTGCATCTTGCCGTCGTGCACGATCACACGCACATCTCGCGCAGGCGATCCCGTCAATGGTCCTTTCTCCATTTTCTCCATGATGCCCTTGAGGATGCTGGGCATGAACTTGGCGTCGATGACGCCACCCACGATGCAGTTGTAGAACACCAGCTTACCACCCGTTGGCAGGTCGTGTTCGTCTTTGCCACGTAAGCTGTGTCCGGTCGGTTCCGCTATGCCTTCATACCAAGGCTCGATCTTCAAATGCACTTCACCGAACTGGCCACTGCCACCGGTTTGCTTCTTGTGCCGGTACATGGCCGCAGCGGGTTTGCGGATCGTCTCGCGATAGCTCACGCGTGGGCTACCGAAGTCGATCTCGATCTTGTATTGGTGGCCTAGCCTCCACTTCAGCAGGTTGAGGTGCAATTCGCCTTGGCCGCTCACGACCTGCTGGCCGGTCTCGCGCATGTAGTGGAGTTGGATCGTCGGGTCTTCCTTCTGGATCTCCAGCAGTGCGGCATGCAGCTTCTCTTCCAGCTTCTGGTCTTTGGCTTTGATGGTCAAGCGCAGTCGCGGTTGCGGATAGGCGATCGGTTGCAGCTTGATCGACTTGCCCGGCGCGTGCAGTGTGTGCGCGGTTGAAGTGTCCTTCAACTTCAATGTGCAACCGATATCGCCGGCGGCGAGCTGGTCCACTTGCTTGCGCTCCTTGCCTTCGACGATGAAGAGTTGGCCCACCCGCTCAGTGGTGCCGTTGTTATCGTTCACCAGTTCCTGTCCCTCTTTCACCGTGCCGCTCATCACCTTGAAGAACGTGAGCTGGCCGGTCTTCGGTTCCATCATGGTCTTGAAGGTGAAGAGCACTGCCGGTCCATCGGCCTTGCACTCCAGCCAGATCGCTGATGGGTCGTTACCGTCCGTGGCCAGTGGCTCGGGTGGCATTTCAACAGCGCTCGGCGCCACGTTGTCGATGAAGCCCATGAGCCGACCGCTACCCATGTTGCGCAAGGCGCTCAGGCAGAACACGGGGAAACAGGTGCGCTTCATCATGCCTTGTTTCAGGCCAAGGCGCATTTCATCCTCATCCAGTTCGCCGCGTTCGAAGTAGTGCTCCATTAGCATCTCGTCGTTCTCGGCGGCCTTCTCCACCAGGACCTTGTGCAACTCTTCGGCACGCGCTTTCTCGCTTTCCGGAATGGGTTGTTTCTCCGGCTTTCCACCGGCATCCTTGAATACGTACATCGTCATCTTCAACAGATCGATGATGCGGTGGAATCCTTCGCCCTGTTCCACCGGATATTGCATCACCGTTACCGCGTTCCCGAAGTGTTCCTTGGCTTGCGCCAGCGTGAGGTCGAAATCAGCATTGGGATGATCCAGTTGGTTGATACCGATGATCACTGGACGATCATACCGCTGCATGTGCTCCCACACCAGGTCGGTACCTACTTCAACGCCGTGGTGCGCATCGAGCAGCAGCACGCAGGTATCGGCCACGCGCAGGGCCGGGATCGTTTCCCCCACCAGATCGTCGAGGCCGGGGGTATCGATGATGTTGATCTTGAAGTTGCGCCACTCCGTATGCAAGCAGGTGGCGTAGACGGAACTTCCTCGCTCGTGTTCGATGGGGTGGAAGTCGCTAACGGTGTTCTTGTCTTCGACACGGCCGCGGCGATTGATCAGACCCGCTTCGAAGAGCATTGTTTCGGCCAGCGTGGTCTTGCCGCATCCGTGGGATCCCAGCAGGACGACGTTCTTGATGTGTTTCGCATCGAAGGCTTTCATGGCAGTGAAAGGGTTGGTCCGTCGTCGCTTCGTCTGGCGTTGCTCCCGGAGCAAGGCGGAACGGTGGCGGAAGGGTGGGAAGGAAGGAACGTTACCGCTTGGGCCTTTCCCGACGCGTCGGGATGGAGCAGGCGAAAGGGTGGTTTGAAATTACGAGCAGACTCTACAAATCCAAGTCGGCGGGTCGGAGGGAGTCAGATGGCAGCACACAAGTCACGCGCAAGCAAAACGGACGTGCCCACTCGCGACTCACGACTCACGACTTAAAACTCCTTCTACTCGGTCTCTATCAGCACCTCATCCAAGAAAAGCCAGCTCGCTCCACCCTTTCCCCGATGCCAGTCCGGGCATACCCCGCCGTTCTGTACACGGATCTTGATGAACTGCGCCTTCTTGTCGATCGCTTCGGTGAAGAGGTCCATGATCATCGACCCGTCGGCATCGCGCTTCACGGGGTTCTTCACGGCGGTGCTGCTCCATGTGCGTCCCGTGGTGCTCCAGGCCACTTCGATCAGCTCGGGGTAGAAGATCCATGAGGCTTGGTCCTGCAGCATGCCCACGCCAATGCGCTTCAGCTTCTTCACCTTTCCCAGATCGATCGTTGCTAGCACATCCTCTCCTTGTGTGCCTTGCCATTCTCCCGTGCGGAAGTCGCGGCCGCCGCGTTGGCCATCAATGAGCGCGTTGTCGCCACCGGCGGCGTACTGGTTGGCGTAGGGTGTGCCGAGTTTGATGGTTATGTCTCCGTCGATTTTGGTGAAGTGTGCGGTGACCGGCTGGAACGCCTCGCTCCAGTTCACTTGGATCCGCGCAGTATTGGTCAACACGAGCCGCTCGTTCATAAGACACGCTCGTTGGCCAGCGGCATCACTGATACTGCATTTGCCGCAACCTTCAACCATGACGATGAGACTGTCCGTGAACGAGGAATTTGCCGCATGAATGACGGGTGCGCCGGGACGCGGACAGTCACGGATGTAAATTCCATCCAACACCGTAAGTTCCTTTCGACGCGACTCCGCCACATGCCCCACATCGAATACGAAACCACCGCCCGTCATGATCACGTCATGGTCCAATTGGGTATATGAGTAGGGTTCTTCTGATAGATCCCGTTTCGGTGGAGCCTGCGATTCTATAGCGGTAACGCGCTTCTTGCTCCGCGTACGTTCCGCAGCAAGTGTGCGTTGCCAAGCTGCCTCATCCAGTTGCGCCCAAGTGCTGTCTTGAACCTCCAAGGTGAATGTTGTTCCACCGCTTACAGTGATCAAGGCTTTGTCGAACAGCGGATAGCCCAGATCGTACGCAGTGCTGATGCCGGGCGCGATCTGGTAGAGCCCACTTGCGCTCATCACATACCACGCGCTCATCTGGCCGCAGTCCGCGTTACCGCTCAACCCGTCCGGTGCGTCGCGATAATGTTCGTCCATGATCCGCTTCACCATGGTGCGCGTCTTCTCCGGCTTGCCCACCCGGTTGTACAAGTATGCCATGTGGTGGCTCGGCTCGTTGCCGTGGGCATACTGGCCAACAAGGCCTGTGATGTCGGCTTGCTCGCGGCCTGAGGTGCTCGTTGACGCGCTGAACAACTTGTCCAAGTGCTGTTCAAACTCTCGTTCCCCACCGTGCAGCGCGATCAATCGTTCAATGTCCTGTGGCGCGAACAAACTGTATTGCCATGCATTTGCCTCAGTATAGTTGAAGTTCACTTCAAAGGGGTCGAACGAGGGCACGAACCCACCGTTTCGCCGAGCGCGGAAGAAGCCTGTGGTTGGATCGTACAGATTCTCGAAGGCTTGGCCTCGATAGTCAAGCATCTCGAGCTTCCACATATCTGGTGTACCGTCGGGAATATTCACCTCGCTGGCCATCGATATGATGCACCGATCATCGTACGCATATTCCAACGTTTTGCTCACGCTTTCGCTCTGGTCTTCGCTACTGATAAAGCCTTTGTTGTTCAATGCGTTCAATCCCGGTTCATCTCGTGTAGCACCGGCCATCATGGCACGCAGGGCAAGCACTTCGTCGAAATCGCGGATGCCCTTGATGTACGCATCGGCGATCACGCTCACACTATGGTAGCCGATCATGCAATCGGTCTCATTGCCCCATAGTTCCCACACTGGCAACCGCCCCCCGTCCTTGTAGTGCAGCAGGAAGGTCTTGATGAAGTCGCTGGTCATCTCCGGTTCCAGGATCGTCATCAGCGGGTGCAGGGCGCGGAACGTGTCCCATAGACTGAAGACGGTGTACACATTGTGG
>CADECG010000124.1 GCA_902825795.1 uncultured Bacteroidota bacterium | reverse complement strand
CCTAGGCCTGTCGAAGGGTGACTTCCGCCGCCTCCCGATACCTTCACCGCCCTTGGCGATGAAGCTGCTTGACTCCCGTCGCGGACGCTATCTCTTTTCTGTTCTTACCGGTGTGCTGCTGGCTGCGGCTTGGCCCGCCATCGGCAACCTTACCCCATTGATCTTTCTCGCTTGGGTGCCCCTGATCCTGGTGCAAGAGCGGCTCATCCGTCTGGACGCGCGGCCACGCGCGTTCTACCCGCACGCACTTGTTGCCCTTGCCGTGTGGAACGCCTTGACCGCGTGGTGGCTTTGGTGTGTCAGCGAATCCGTTGGAACGAAGCTGTTCACGTTGGTTTTTCCGAACGTGGGCAATGTGCTACTGATGTCGATACCGCTCGTGTTCGCTCGCGTGACACGGAGGTGGTTAGGTCCTTTGGCCGGCGCTGCGGCGTTCATTGTGCTGTGGCTCGGATTTGAGCGCTTCCACTTGGATTGGGACTTGAGCTGGCCATGGCTCACGCTCGGCAACGTGTTCGCAAATGATTTGGCCTGGGTGCAGTGGTACGAATGGACCGGCCACATGGGCGGCTCGTTGTGGGTGTTGCTGGTGAACGTATTGCTCGTCGCGGTCATCGTGCGGTGGTCCAGCCCTGTATCGACGTTGAAACTCTGCCTCGCACCTGCGACGGTGCTGGTACTGCCTCTTTTGGGCTCGTTGGCCTACGATGCATCCTTGACCAAGCGCGTTAATGGACGCTCGATGGAAGTCGTGGTGGTGCAACCCAACATCGACCCATATGGCGGCAAATTCAGCCTAGACCCATTGGTACAGTTGGACGGCATGCTGGCCCAAGCGGATGAAGTCGTTACCGACAGCACGCTGCTGGTGGTCCTGCCGGAAACCGCGCTCCAAGAGGATTTCAACGTGATCCCGGAGAACGGGGGCTTGGTGCTCGAAGGTCTTTGGGAGAACGATATTGGTGCATCGCAAAGCGTGAAACGCATCGTGGAATGGCTGAAGACGCATCCTCGGGCAGCCGTGCTCGCCGGGATGTCTTCCGGTCGCCTGTATCGCGCCAATGATGGGCGCCCAAGATCCGCACGGCACATGCGTGGCAGTGATCTGTATTATGAGGTGTTCAACGCTTCGGTGCTCGTCCATCCCGACGGTAGCACCCTGATGTACAACAAGAGCAAACTCGTACCGGGCGTGGAGTTCATGCCGGATATACTCGGGGCACTCTCATTGGATCTTGGCGGAACCACCGGCAGTTTGGGCACGCAGGAGGAGCGAAGTGCACTCCCAGTGGCGGGTAGCGCCGTTGCGCCCATCATCTGCTATGAGAGCGTCTACGGCGACTACGTGACCGACTACGTGCGCAATGGGGCGGGCCTGCTGGTGATCATGACCAACGACGGCTGGTGGGACGAGACCCCGGGTCATTTGCAGCATCTCGCTTTTGGACGGCTTCGTGCGATCGAAACACGCAGGGCCATTGCCCGCTCCGCCAATACCGGCATCAGCTGTTTCATCGACCCGACTGGTCGCGTACACCAGCCCACCGAATGGTGGCAACCCGCTGTGCTCCGCGAGCGTGTGCCCATCAATGAGGAGATCACGTTTTTTGTCCATCACGGCGACCTCATCGGCCGCTGTGCATTCTGGGCTGGGTTGGCTTTTCTGTTGGTACTGGTGGGTATGGGCGTAAAGCGCCGCCTCGGCTGATCGCAATTCCGGCCTCGGGGGGTGTGAGGCTTTCGGCGCAGCCGAAAGTGCTCCGTGCCTCATCGTCATCTACGGTCTGACGGTATTCTAATATCATCTGCGTTCCTCTGTCCGCAGTACGGCGGACCTCTGCGGTGAAATAGTCACGA
Organism: uncultured Bacteroidota bacterium; assembly: GCA_902825795.1. Classification (GTDB taxonomy): domain Bacteria; phylum Bacteroidota; class Bacteroidia; order Flavobacteriales_F; family PHOS-HE28; genus PHOS-HE28. The sequence goes on along the minus strand of CADECG010000124.1, from coordinate 9,249 downwards.
CTCCTTCGTTCGGAAGGTGACAAAACAGAAAGGGCCGCCTCGCGGCAGCCCTTCCTAGGTCTTGGAAAGTCTTAGTTCAACACCACCTTCCGGCTGAACTGCTCGGTCTGGTTGTGCATGCGCACCATGTACATACCGGTGGCGATGCCGCTCTTTGGGATGGTGAGGTAGGTGATGCCCTTGTTGATGGTCTGATTGCGCACGGTGGTAAGCGCCTTGCTGTGGGTGTCCATCAGCGTAACGTCGTACACACCTTCAACGGTGCTGCTCACCATCAACTGCACTTCGGCGCCATTGTCCCAAACGCTCACCAGTTCGGTGCCGTCGGCTACATCACAACCCGCCGTGATAACGGTGCTGTAGCTGATGCCGCCATCGGTATCCACTTGCTTCAGGCGGTAGTAGGCCATGTTGCCGTCGTTCGCATCAACTAAGTTGTAGTTGATCGTCTCTTGGCTGTTCCCTGCGCCATTCACGGTGCCGACCACCGTCCAATCGATGCCGTTGTCGCTCTTCTCCACATCGAAGTGGCTGTTGTTGATCTCGCTCGCGGTGGTACACTTCAACACCACCTTGCTCTCGTTGCAGCTACCATCAAAAGTGGTCAACTCAACAGGTAGTGGGTTATTGAGGTCTGACAAGGTCCAAGAACGGTAGTGCTCAGCACTAATGTCGGCAACGCTGTTCACAATGTGCGTACCCGGTGTTACCCCTAAGATCCAGTTGCTGCTTGGATAGAATACATCGCCCCAATGATCAATGACGTTGTTGAAGCGCTGAGCAGCTAGGGTTGTAGCAGCGGTAATGGAATTACCACCAGTGATTTCGGCATCCAAAGAGGTGAACGACAGGGTCGCATTCGGATTCGTTCCGTAAGCAAAACCCGCAGCCTTGGTATCCACGATCCAGAACCGGTCAACAGCATAAGGGGCACCTGAACTTACCGAAGCACCCGTTGGGTCGTCAGACACGTGAGTTACATCGCTAGGTCGATAGAGGTAGTTGTTAGCGGGTGCTGCGGCTGTGCCATAGTTGTAGGAAGAGAATACCACAGAGCCCACACCGGTACCTGCAGATGTCTTGTCATAAGTGAACGGGATATTCGTGCCGGGGGCAGCAGGAAGAGGAGAATTGTACGGGATAGTGTATGCGCCAAGAGCCGCAGCAATACGCCAACGAATCATATTGAATTCATCCTCCGAACGGACCCCACCAGGTAAGGCAGGTGTGTTCAAGGTGATCCCGTTGGTTTGGGCGTGGTCGATCACCAACCAAGTCTGGTTGGTCGCATCGGCAACGACAGGGTTATTGAACACCATATAGATCGGCCCAGCGGCATTGTTCATGACGATCTGGGCTTGACCGAAGGCCATCGCCGCCGTGGCAATAGCTGTGAGGGAGAGTAAGTTTCTCTTCATGGTAACGTCAAATGTAGTCCGGCATGGAAATGATGCAAGACTGTGCAGGAACCTTTTTTGTCAAGCCAACGTTGCCCGGGGACTTCCGCAGCCCTAAGCAGGGTCAACCCCGCGTGGCGTGCCACTTTTCGGAGTGCGATGGGGCGGGGATCTGTTGACATGGAAGTAGTGGACCGGATACGGAGCTAACGGCTGATAGACGCCACCTGCCCGAAGGGGTTGCCCCGTGGGGATATCTTGGCCCGGCCATGCGGAAGTCCTTGTCGTTCAAACCTTCTGGACCGCCCAACTGGAGGGCTTTGCAGGGGTTTTCCACATTCCTGGCCCGACGGGTCGGTTCCGGGGACGAATGGGTGATCGGGGTGGGGGTACGGCACCAATTGGAGGTCATGGAGCCAGGCAATGGATTCAAACCGTTGAAGGCATTTCTCGATGAGCAAAACGATTGGGCATTCGGTCACATCGCCTACGGTTCCGGTGCCGAAGTGGAGCCCGGCTTGGTCCTGGGGAGCGAAACGGACGGTTGGGCGGCCATGCAATTCTTCGTGCCTCAGTTCGTGATCCAGTGGGGACCAAGGATAGGTGAGGTACATGCCTTCGATGGTGAAGTGCAGAAGGCTCTGGCGCTGATCTCGGAATTGAATACGCCTTCGAACCCCGCTCCCGAAGCAGGTTCCATGGATTGGCAACGTCCGGAGCAGGCTGTCTACAACGAACGAGCTGCCGAACTGATGGCGTGGATCCAGCGCGGCGACCTCTACGAGGTGAACTTCTGTCAGCGACGTACAGCCACGGTCCCTGGCTTTGACCCTTTCGCAGCATTCGGTGTTATGGACCGCAAGCTTCGCGCAACGCACGCAGCCTTTTACCGAAGCGGTGACCATTTCGCATTGTGCCAGAGCCCAGAGCGGTTCCTGCTCATTTCAGGTAGCTCGGTAACCGGGGAACCGATGAAGGGAACCCGGCCAAGAAATGCCGATCCTGAAGCCGATAGGGCCCTGGCCACCGAACTAGCCAAGGATGGAAAGGAGCGGAGCGAGAACATCATGGCCGTGGATGTCCTGCGTCATGACTTGAGCCGGGTAGCTGCTTCGGGCACTGTGCGCGTGGAAGAACTTTGCACCGTGAAGTCCTTACCCGCCGTTCACCAGATGACCAGTACTGTGACAGCTGAGCTGCGCGCCGGGCTTCATCCGGTGGATGTCATCTGCAGTTGTTTCCCGCCGGCCAGTATGACCGGAGCCCCAAAGAGGCGGGCCATGGAACTGATCGAGGAGGCGGAACGGAACCCGCGCGACTTGTATTCCGGAACACTCGGGTTCTTCACGCCAACCGGCGATGCGGATCTGAACGTGGTGATCCGCACCGTGCTGTTCAACCGGTCGACCGGCGTTGCTTCCCTCACCACCGGCAGTGCCCTTACAGCCCAGTGTGGGCTGGAGCAGGAATGGGAGGAATGCGAATTGAAAGCACGATCGGTGCTTGATGCCTTGGGTCATGCTGGCTGAGGTTCAACGCTTCATGTTGCGCGAGGGCATGTTGGCTCCCGGTGAGCCGGTGCTGGTAGGTGTGAGCGGCGGCGTGGACAGCATGGTGCTGTTGCATGTGTTGCGCTCGTTGGAGCACACGTGCACAGTGGTACACGTTGATCACGGATTGCGAGGAGCCGAGAGCGATGCCGATAGCGCGTTTGTCGAAGCCCATTGCAAGGAACGCGGTATCGATTGTGTGACAGAGCGTGTTGATGTGCGCGGCAAGGCAGGCGAGGGACAGAGCGTTCAAATGGCTGCGCGCGAGTTGCGCTACGCCGTGTTCGAGCGCGTGCTGACCGGCAAAAGCGCACGAAAGATGGCCTTGGCCCACCACGCCGATGACTCCGTGGAAACGCTGCTCATGAACTTGATGCGCGGCACCGGGGTGGCGGGCTGGCGAGGAATCCCGCCGATGGCGGGGCGCTTCGTTCGGCCGTTGTTATCCGTAGGTCGTGCCGCCATTTTGGAGTATGCACGGAAGTACAAGGTCCCTTTCCGGGAAGACAGCAGCAACACCGACCCGCACTACCTGCGGAATCGCGTGCGCCGCGAACTGCTGCCGCTGATGGAGCAATTGAGGCCTGGTGCCAGAAATGTCTTGGCCCGCGATGCGGACGATCTGAGGCGGTTAACGTCGATCGTTGAAACCGGATTCGGGATCTTGGCGCGGTCCATATCCACCGGACCGGATGGATCGTGGTTTATTGGTCGCGAACCGTTGCTCGGCTGCGGGGCCCCTGAATTGTTCTTGCGCTGGTGGTCGGACAAGAACGGTCCCATGCATCCACATGTCGCTGCGGATCTCTGCGCAGCGTTGAGAGCCGGAAGGGTCGGGGCGCAGTTCCATTCGTGCGGCTCGAAGTACACGATAGAGCGGGACGGCGTGCATGTGGAAGCGGACGGAAGTCCTTCCATCGAGCGCATTTCCATAGCCGCAGACCTCGTCATTCCCGTGCATGCGGCATTGGCACTTTCCAAGTGTTCCACAGCAGACATCGACCTGTCAAAAGGGCCTCGCACAGCGTGGCTCGATGCAAGCCACCTGTCCTTTCCGCTCATGGTGCGCACATGGGAACCGGCCGACCGGATGCGTCCCATAGGGTTGGGCGGTAGCAAGTTGGTCAGCGATATCCTCACGGATGCCAAGGTGCCCAACAGTGCGCGGCAAAAGGCCAGGGTGCTGCTATCCGATGGGGTTATTGTTTGGCTGTTGGGTCACCGCCTAGCCGAAGGATTCACCGCAACCGGGTCATCGCCGGCAGTTTTGAAGTTGGAGGACCTTGCTTGAGGGATCAACGGCCCGCTTACTTTCATGGCCCAACCCTACCAACCATGATCACCCAACACGCAGTGGCCATTCCAAAGGAGGAAGTGGCCAACCTCGTCTTCCCGCGCGAAGCCGTTCAACTCAGCGATGATCATCGACAAAGGCGCGATAGCAAGATCCAGCGGGCCATGCAACTGGGCAATAACGAACACGGCAAGTGCAGGATCCTGTTCAAGGACGCCGAGGGATTGAAGGTGGTGGAAACAACGGTGTGGTCGTTCGATCGGGACAACATCGTGTTGAAGTACGGGCTCACTATTCCCGTATCACGCGTGCTCGATATTGAAATGCCTTGACCGCACGGACCCGTGCTTCGATGGGCTTTCGTGTCCGCATTGTGACGTTCCTGCCTGTTAAGCCCTGTTAACCTTGTCGGCCGTTGCGAACAGTAGGATCCCCCGACTTCAATGATGCTTCCGGCCCGCGCCAATGATGCGCGTCTATTTTTGGCCGCCTTCAAGGTTCCGCTCATGCGCCGTGCAACTCTTTTGTTCCCCTTCATCTCTGCCGTTGCCTTTTCACAAACCCCAGTGAAGTTGGACCCCGTTAAGTGGACCGCCAACACCGAAGTGGGCACCAATGGTGAGGTTGATTTAAAGGCTATGGCTGTCATGGAAGAAGGCTGGCACGTGTACGCGCTGACCCTTCCCCGCAACGATGGACCGCTGCCGACGATCGTTGCGCATGTGCCTTCCACTGACTACACGTTGGTAGGGAGTGTTCTGGAAGACAAGCCGGAGGAAGTCGAGGATCCCAACTTCGCTATGCTTGTGCGCCACCATAGCCACAACGCGACGTTCATTCAACGGATCAAGCGTAATTCCGCTGCCGCCTTCGAGGTGAAGGGCACGGTGGAATACATGGCGTGCAACAACAGCATGTGCTTGCCTCCCGTTACGGTCCCATTGGTTTACAAGGTTGAAGCAGCAGCACAGTGATGCGTAAGACGATAGGCGTAGTTGGTGTTCTTGCAGTTGCCCTTGCCGTCCTGTTGAGCCGATGCGGTGGTGGCGCCGTGGTCGCCGATCCCACAGCGATCAAGGTCGATCCAGCAAACGATAAGGTGGCTTGGTCGGTGAGGGCGGTGAGCACCGGCGGGGTCAGCTATGACCTCATCTGGCACGCTGTCATTGATGACGGCTGGTCGGTTTATTCGGTGGAGGATTTCGGGGAGATGGGACCATTGCCCAGTCGCTTCGAGTTCGATACGCTCGGCCACATCTCCATCCAACCCGGTCTGGACGAGAAAAGCGAACACACCATACAGGGACACGATGCCGTGTTCGGAATGGAGGTGAAGAAGTTCAAGCACGATGTGGATTTTGTGAACCACTTCGGTACGAGCGCCCCGGAGTTCCCGGTTACCGGGCAGTTCGAGTACATGACGTGCAACGATGAAATGTGCTTGCCCCCGTCGTTGATCTTCTGGCGTGTTGTGCCGGATAGCGGGACCTTCCAGCTCAGCCTTGTTCCGTTCGACTTGTCCGGTATTGCGGCAAAGACCTGCGCCGATGGAACCTACAAATTGGCCAGTGCGGACTTGGATAGCCCTGTGGTGCCCGGCGAAAAAGAACGTGGCAGCAATGGCTCGCTGCTCGTGATCTTCTTCTTAGGCTTCATCGGTGGACTGGTCGCATTGCTCACGCCATGCGTATTCCCGATGATCCCGCTCACGGTGAGTTTCTTCACGAAAGGGAGTACCGATAAACGCAAGGGATTGATGAACGCGTTGCTGTACGGTGCCTTCATCTTCCTGATCTATGCGGCGTTCAGCATTCCGTTTCACTTGCTCGGTTCGGTGAACCCGCAGATCTTCAATGAGATCAGCACCAACCCATGGTTGAACATTTTCTTCTTCGTCATCTTCATCGTGTTCGCCATCTCGTTCCTCGGCTATTTCGAGATCACATTGCCCAGCAGTTGGGTGAACAAAATGGACAGCAACGCGAGCAAGTTCGGGGGCGGGCTCGGCATCTTCTTCATGGCGTTGACACTGGCATTGGTTTCCTTTTCCTGCACCGGTCCCATCCTTGGTTCGTTGCTCGCGGGTGCATTAAGCAGTGATGGTGGTGCTTGGCAATTGACCATGGGCCTTTCCGGCTTCGGATTGGCGCTGGCACTTCCGTTCGCGCTCTTCGCCATGTTCCCGGGTTGGTTGAACAACCTGCCACGGAGCGGTGGTTGGCTGGATACCGTGAAGAAGACCCTCGGCTTCGTGGAGCTAGCGCTTGCCGTGAAGTTCTTCAGCAACGCCGATCTCGTTATGAACTGGGGTCTCCTGAAACGTGAGGTGTTCATCGGCCTGTGGATAGTGATCGGCATTGGCTTGGTGCTCTATTTGATCGGCCGCCTGCTCCTGCCACATGATGTGAAAGGGGCCTCGATCGGCAAGGGCCGTTGGACCACGGCGGTGCTCGTCCTGGCGTTCGTGGTGTACTTGATCCCAGGCCTTACCAACACACCGTGGCGGAATCTGAAACTCCTTAGCGGTTTCCCACCGCCGCTGTTCTACAGTTTGTACGAACACAAGAATGAATGCCCCGAAGGCGTAACCTGCTATCACACACTGGCCGAAGGCTTGGAGGTGGCTAAGCGCGACAACCGCATGGTGATGATCGACTTCACGGGATGGGCCTGCGTGAATTGCCGGAAAATGGAGGAGACCGTGTGGGTGGAGCCGGTGATCCATTCCGTACTGCGCGATGAAGTAGTGCTCGTTTCATTGTATGTGGACGACAAGCGCGAACTCGATAAGGAGGACCAGCATGTATACATAGCGTGCAATGGGCAAAAGAGCTTCATCAAGACCATCGGCGATCAATGGTCCACGCTGCAGACTGAAACGTTCGCACAAGCCAGCCAGCCCCTTTACGTTCTGCTGAGCCCCGATGGCACGCTGCTCACAGATCCCGTGGGCTACACCCCCGATGTCGATGAGTATGCCACATTCTTCCAACGAGGTTTGTCGGGTATGCAGAAGTTGAAGGGTGTTGCGGCGAAGTAGATCATTGCGCTGTTCGTGCCATTCCTTGCGATTTTCATTGTGCGGCAACCCGTCCACCGATCTTGGTCGGGCAACACCGATATTCGTCGGCCTTTGCCATGAGCACCGATCGTATCCGTTCCCATTTCACCGAGGCAGCCTCGGTGCTGGACAAGTTCTTGTCGGCTGCCGCTGAGGACCTCTCCGGCTGCTTTCGCGATGACCGGCGTCCGATCGCGGCGCTCAGCATCAGCGACCCGAGCCATTTGACCTGCGTCGGTAACGACCATGGGTTCGAATACGTGTTCTCGCGGTTCGTGCAAGCCCATGGTCAGGATGGCGATGTGCTGCTTGCCATCAGTACAAGCGGCAACAGCCCCAACGTATTGCGCGCTGCGGAGATCGCCCGCGATAAAGGCATGCACGTGATCGCTCTTACCGGAAAGGATGGCGGCAAACTGGCGGAACTCTGCACCGTGGAGATCCGTGTGCCGCATCATGGTTTTGCCGATCGTATACAGGAGATCCACATCAAGGTGATCCACGCCTTTATCGACCATATCGAACAGGCGTTGGCATGATCGTCAAGAACTACGGTTGCGCGGTTTTCGGGATCAATGCCACCATCATCACGGTGGAAACGAACGTGAACCCGGGTACCGCTTTCTTCATGGTCGGCTTACCGGACAGTGCCGTGAAGGAAAGCCACCAACGCGTGGGCGCGGCGATCAAGAACAGCGGTTTGCACATGCCGCGAGGCCGCGAGATCACTGTGAATCTTGCACCTGCTGACATCCGCAAGGAGGGAAGCGCGTATGATCTGCCCATTGCCATCGGTATGCTTGCTGGTAGCGGCCAGTTGAACCCTGAACGGCTCGCGCAGTATGTGATGATGGGCGAACTCTCCCTCGATGGTGAAGTGCGCCCGATCAAAGGCGCCTTGCCCATTGCGCTCGAAGCAAAAAAGAACGGATTCAAAGGCGTGATCGTACCCAGTGCGAACGCACGCGAAGCCGCTATTGTTCGCGGTCTGGAAACGTATGGTGTTGATACGTTGCTTCAAGTGACCGGCTTCCTTGAGGGTGTTGAGCAACTGCAACGCACCGAGGTGGACATTGAAAAGGAATTCGCTGAAAGCAGCCGCAGCTATCCGGTGGATATCGCCGAAGTGAAGGGCCAAGAAAATATCAAGCGTGCCTTCGAGATCGCTGCAGCAGGGGGGCACAACGTGATCCTTATCGGTCCGCCGGGTTCGGGAAAGACGATGCTGGCCAAACGGCTTCCGACTATTCTGCCCCCGCTTACGATCGATGAGGCGCTGGAGACAACCAAGATCCACAGCGTAGCTGGCAAGCTGCGCAAGGACGATTCATTGCTCAGCGTTCGTCCGTACCGGAATCCGCACCACACGATCAGCGATGTGGCACTGGTTGGTGGTGGATCATTCCCGCAACCCGGCGAGATCAGTCTGGCCCACAATGGGGTGCTGTTCCTGGACGAATTGCCCGAATTCAAACGCACGGTGTTGGAGGTCCTGCGACAGCCGTTGGAGGATCGCGTCGTGACCATCAGTCGAGCGCGCTTCAGTGTGGAATTCCCTGCCAGCTTCATGTTGGTGGCCGCCATGAACCCATGCCCGTGCGGCTACTACAATCACCCCGAGAAGGACTGTGTGTGTGCTCCCGGGGTGGTACAGAAGTACCTCAACAAGATCAGCGGCCCGCTGCTGGACCGCATCGATATCCATATCGAAGTGACCCCGGTCCCATTCAAGGAACTCAGCGCCGATCGACAAGGGGAACGGAGTGTGGATATGCGCGAGCGGGTGATCGCTGCGCGCAAAGTGCAGCAGGACCGATACGCAGGAAGCAACATGCACTGCAACGCGCAAATGAGCAATAAGCAGGTGCGCGAGATCTGCCGGATCGATGAGACCGGTCAGGCCCTGCTCGCAAAGGCCATGGAGCGGCTGGGGCTCAGCGCTCGGGC
>CADECG010000123.1 GCA_902825795.1 uncultured Bacteroidota bacterium | reverse complement strand
TCGTCCTTGGGCAGGTGCGTGTAGAGGCTGCCCCACGTGCCCAGGTCGCTCCATGCGAAATCGCTTTGCACCGTGTACACGTTCTTCACCTTCTCCATCACGCCGTAATCGATGCTGATGTTCTCGCACTGCGTGTACATGCCATCGATGAAGGCTTGTTCCTTCGATGTGCCATAGAGCCCATCGCCCGCAGCGAACTGGGCTTCCATCTGCGGCAGGTGCTCGGCGAATGCCGTGGTGATGCTCTTGAGGCTCCAAATGAAGATGCCGCTGTTCCAGAGGAAGTCACCGCTCTTGAGGAACGTCTCAGCCGTCGCATGGTCCGGCTTCTCGCGGAAGGTCTTCAGGCGTTTCACGCTCGGGTGCACGGTGCCGGGTTCATCGGTCCACTGCAAGTAGCCGTAGCCGGTATCCGGACGGGTGGGCACAATGCCCAAGGTCACCAAGTGATCGCCCTTCGCAGCCTGCTTGAAGGCGTTGAGCACCGTGGCGTGGAACTCGGCTTCCTTCAGTACCAAGTGATCGCTGCTGGCCACCACGATCAGCGCATCGGGATCCAACGCGGCTATGCGGTGGTTGGCGTATGCGATGCAGGGTGCGGTGTTGCGGCGTGCAGGTTCCAGCAGGATCTGCGCGTCGGTCATGGCAGGCAGTTGCTCCTTCACCAGATGCTTGTATCCGGCGTTCGTCACCACCAGAATGTTCTCGGGGGGGCACAGCGCCAGGAAGCGGTCGTAGGTCTGTTGCAGCATGGTGCGGCCCATGCCCAGCACATCGAGGAACTGTTTCGGTCGCGAGCTGCGGCTCATGGGCCAGAAACGGCTTCCGATGCCGCCGGCCATGATCACGCAGTAGTGGTGTTTGTCGATCATTGATCCTTGTGGGTTGACTTGTCGCGTCTCGCTTCTCCGAATGCGCTCGATGTGACAAGCGCAAAGGAAGGACTACCCGGCCTTGCGCGCTTGCGCCGGACCGTCCACCTGTACTTCGGCAACGGCGTCGATGTGGTACGTACGCCGGTCGTTGAGGCAACGGCATTTGAAACGGGTGCGCAACCGTGTGCCTTTCACGAAGAGTTTGCCATTGAGCCGGAAGATGCTGCGCTCCTGCAACTCCTCTACGAAGAGCACCGGGTCCGGGTCATAGCGTTTCAGGATGCGTAGAAGGTTGTGGTCGGTGCAACTACTGGCCGGTGCGTCGTGCAAGTGATGTTCGAGCGCATGCAGTATGTCGGCCGGGAATACATCGCGGCTCATGAAGGGGCGCATCAGTTGCGCGTAGTCTTCCTTCCACGCCTTGCCATGAGGGTTGGTCATACGGCGCGTGCGCACGAAGGTGGTGTAGTGTGCGAACTCGTGCACCAACGTTACAAGGAAGGCGTACTTGTTGAGGTTGGCATTGACGCTGATGCGGTGCGGTTGTGTGCCATACGCGTTGCGGTAATCGCCCAACTTGGTGATGCGCGGTTTCGACACGCGCACTTGCACTGGATTGCGGCGCAGGAAGTTGATGACCACCGGTACGGCGGCAGCTGGAAGTCGGCGGCAAAGTGCCTCCGAGGCATTGGTATGCGCAGCGAGCATTAAACGTGCGGGAGCGTTAAGCAATATCCAATGTCCAATATCCAATGATCAACCGGCAAGCTGGCCTCATCGATCATTCGACACTGGGCATTGATCATTGGATATTGAACATTGGATATTCCACCGGAGGTGGGGTTGAGGGGTGCCTTGCCATGCACATCATACTCCCGCTCGGGCACCGGAACGAAGTCCCATTTGGGGCAATCGCACGGTTTTTTGAACAGGGCACAGCCGCTGGAGAACAGCACGACAACGCACGCGAATGCGATGTTCTTTCCCGGGAAAAACGGCTTGGCCATGGTGGTCGGCCAAATGTAGAAGGAACCCACCACGGCGCTGTGTGGATGCGCGTCCCGGACCGGGGCTTCCGGCGCAAGTGCCTCCCGATATCTTCGGCCCCCTGCAACGGATGCGTGTCCTCTTCCATATCGGCCGCTATTTCCAGCTCATGGGCGAGGTTTTCGGCCGCCCGGAGCGCCTCGGGGTCTATTGGCGGCGCATCATTGAGGAGATCGACCTTTTAGGGGTGAAGAGCTTGGGTATCGTGGCCATGCTCAGCGCGTTCATGGGCGCGGTCATCGCCCTGCAGACCAAGAGCAACATCAACAGCCCGCTCATTTCCGATACGCTCGTGGGCTTCGCTACCCGGCAAAGCACCATTCTGGAGTTCAGTCACACCATCATTGCTCTGATCCTGGCCGGGAAGGTGGGCAGCACAGTGGCCGCCGAGATCGGCAGCATGCGGGTGAAGGAACAGATCGATGCCCTGGACATCATGGGCGTGAACAGTGCGGGCTACCTCATCCTGCCGAAGGTGATCGCCGCCGTGCTCATTTTTCCCTTCCTCATCATCATGAGCATGTTCTTGAGCGTGTTCGGCGGTTACCTCATCGTGGCAGCCACGGGTATCATCAGCACGTCAGCGTACCAAACCGGCATCCGCATGGACTTCATGCCGTTCAGCATCACCTATGCGCTCATCAAAACGGAGGTGTTCGCTTTCATCATCACCACTGTCAGCGGCTACCACGGTTACTACACTCAAGGTGGAACACGCGAAGTGGGGATCAGTAGCACCACGGCGGTGGTCTACAGCATCGTGGCCATCATCATCAGCAACTTCGTGCTCACCAAACTCCTGCTCGCGTGATCGAGGTGAAGGGAGTGAGCAAGCGGTTCGGTAGCACGCAGGTGCTCACCGACATCAGTGCCGTGTTCAAGCCGGGCATGATCAATCAGGTGATCGGCAAGAGCGGCAGCGGCAAGAGCGTGCTGGCCAAATGCATCGTGGGTCTGCATGTTCCCGAGGAAGGGGAGGTGTTGTATGATGGTCGTTCCTTCCACCACTTGGAGAAGGACGAGAAGCGGCAGGTGCGGCAGGAGATCGGCATGTTGTTCCAGGGCAGCGCGCTGTTCGATTCGCTCACCGTGATCGAAAACGTGATGTTCCCGTTGCGCATGTTCGGTGTGATGGAACCCGGTGCCATGCGCGAACGGGCGGAGTTGTGCCTGCAACGCGTGAGCATCGAGCCGGAGAAGAACAAACTTTTCCCGAGCGAGATCAGCGGGGGCATGCAGAAACGCGTGGGCATTGCCCGCGCCATCGCCATGCAACCCAAGTACCTCCTATGCGATGAGCCGAACAGCGGTTTGGATCCGCAGACGAGCATCGTCATCGATCAGTTGATCGCCGAACTCACGGAGGAATACGGCATCACCACCATCGTCATCACGCACGATATGAACAGCGTGATGGAGACCGGCGACAACATCATCTTCATCCACGAAGGCCGCAAGCATTGGCAAGGCGGCCGCGAGGAGTTGTTGCACACCGACAACCCGGAGTTGAGCGCATTCGTGTACGCGAGCGGATTGATGAAGCGCGTGAAGAAGGCAATGGGTGGTTAGGGGCCGTAGGGGCGAGAGTTCTCTCGCCCACCGGCCCGCGCCCGCCCGCCGAGGCGCCCGCGCATCCACATTCCCCAAAGCAAAGAACCCCCGCACCGATGTTCCGGTGCGGGGGGTCTTTTTCAATTCTATCGCGATCAGTTGCGCACCAGCAGTCCGGTGCGGCGTTGCCCGTCGGAACTGAGCGTCCAGGTGTACGTTCCCGCCGACAGTTCCCGCGCGTCGATCTCCACCAGTTGTTGTCCGGCGTCCCGCTTGCCGAGGTCACTGCTCAATATCAACCTTCCTGACATGTCGCGCACTTCCAGTTGCACACGAGCGCGTTGCTCCAGTGTGAAGCTCAGCACTGTGTTGCCCTCGGTTGGGTTCGGGGTAACCACTGCACCATTGGCAATGTTGCCTACCTCCCCAATGCCCGTGGTGTTCTCGAAGATGGCGCGCACCATCGGTGTCTTGGTCACATAGAAAATGTCACCTGCGGTCGGGTAGTTGATGATGCTCACCTGCGCCGCACTGTTGCCACTTGTTGCGAACGACACTTGTTCCGATCCACCGTAGGAGCCGGCCATCACCAGTATCACCGTTCCTGCTGAAAGCTGCAACGGCGCGTTCAGTGGGATATCAACGAACGCAGTACCGCCCAACGGGTTCAGGTCGGCAGGCGTCACTTCGTAGTCGTCCGTGAGGTCGATCTGCGCGGGTGGGTTCTGGTCGTCGTACACAATGCCGTAGATCAGTGCGCCAGCGACCGTGTTCTCATGCAGTGCAACGCGCACGCTCAGTAGGTTCTGGTCTTGGAACAGTTCGTAGTAGTTGCCCACTTCGAACTGGTCGCCCACGTTGTCGATGCCCTGCTCCAAGTACTGCTGCACCGCGCCGTCATCCTGTGCGAACACATCGCTGCTCACTTGAAAGGTCATCGACCGGTCGTTGTCGCTGGGATCGTCATCCACTTCGTTCTGTGATGCGTGGAACTCAACTTCGTACAACCCGATCGCTGCGGAAGGCGTGAACCCATCGTTGGCTACGGGCGCCAGTTCGGCGGCCAGCAGATCGCCAGCAACGGTATTGCCGGTGTACTCAGGCCCACCCGGACCGGTCACATCCACGCCGAACGTCACATCGGTCTGGGTCGCGTAGCCTTTGTTCTTGATGTCGGTCTTCAGCTGCATGGGCCGCACTTGCTCTTGCGGGTAGATGGAGTATTCGATCTCGGAGAACCCCGTGTTGGCAAAGTCGAAGTTGGTGTAGTGCGTATTGAGCAGTGCGATGTCGTTCGCCTCCAGATCCGTGATGTGGACGTTGTCCACCTGCCAGCCGTAATCCCAGATCGCCGAGTAACGGAAGCCGATCTGCACTGTGCTGGGCCCCAGTGCCACCCAGTCGCTGATGTTGAGATCGATCAGCTCAGGGTTGGGACGACCATCGCGGCCAACGCCATCGTTGATCGCTATCTGGTTCCAGCTAAGGCCACCGTCCACGGTGATGCCCACATACGTGGTGTCGTTCTGGAACTCTTGGAAATACTGCTCGAACTCCAGCTTCAGGTATTGCGGTGCAAGGCTCAAGTCGATCACCGGTGATATCAACCATGTGTTGGTTTCCGTTCCGTTCTGCCCCAAGAAGTCATCGTCGATGATCGCCCAGCCCCCAGTGGTGGTGCCTAGGGGCGGCACCGGATAGGTACTTGTGGTGGTGCCCGGTCCGACATCGGTCCACGTCCAATCCAAGTTACCCAGGTCATTCACAACGGTCCATCCGTTAAGGCTGCTGGTGAATTCCTCGGTGTAGTAGTCCAAGCTCTTCGCACGGACAACCGGTGCACTACTGGTGGCCGCGACATTCCCCGAGTGCTTGCCTTCGGGATGGGCAGGAAATGGAGCGCGTGGTTGCTGGGCCGATGCCATGGCGGGGGCCAACAGCATGGCGCTGATGTAGATGTACTTCATGTCAACAAGGGTTTGATCGGAAAAGTAGTCGCGTCCCTCACCGATCGTCCCCTCAGAGCGCAGGAACGTGTTGAACGGTGAAAAGCGTTTCGTCCGGTGTATTCAACGACCTCAAAAGAGAAAGGCCCTTCGACCATGTCGAAGGGCCTTTCGTCAAATGACGTTCAGTCCGTGGATCACTTTCCGGCCTTCAGCAGCTTAACGCTGGCTGCAGCACCGTTGCTCACAACGCGTACCATGTAGTGGCCAGCGGCCAAGCCGTTACCATCGATCTCGATGTTCTGGTTGCCAGCACCCAAGTTGCCCATGTCAACGCTGCGCAGCACACGTCCGCTTACATCGACCAAGGTCCAGGAAGCCTGTCCGCCATCGTGTTGGAAACGTACGGTGGTAGCATCGGTGAACACCGAAGGAGCAGCGCGCAACGCGAGTTCGCGAGCGGCTTCCTCGTCAATGCCCACGGCAGGGTCGAAGTTCATGCGCACCATCGGGGTGGTGGTGGTGAAGTACCAATCCACACCGTTCGGTCCGTCGAAGAAGATGAACGACGTTTGGTCGGCGCTAACGCCGTTGCTGCCCGTGCGCAGGTTGGTGCCACCAAAGTGCTCAACGCAAACCATGTAAGGTGTCTCGGCATCCAAGGTCACAGGGTTCGCGAACAGGAGGTTGACGAACTTGGTTCCAGCAGCGCTGTTCAAGTCGCCCGATTGCAGTTCGTACTCCTCGGTGTTGTCGACCAACGTGAAGTCGGCATCAACCAAACGCACCGATCCACGCACCAACGTGCCGGCCATGCCAGCGCCCGAGCGGAAAGCAACGCTAACAGCGGTCAACTCCACTTCGTTCTTGATGTGGAACAGGTTGCCCAACTCGTAAGGACCGGAAGCATCATCACCGGTTTCGAAGCCGCTGGCTACGCCACCATCGCGGCCATAGCTGTATTGGCTCACGCTGAACTCGCTCGTGGCCGTGTTGTCACCCGGGGTCAACTCGCTCACCGCAGAGGCGATGGAGTATTCGCAATCGTAGGTGCCTTCAACCGCTGGCGGCGTGAAGTCGGGGCTCACGAAGAAGGTCTGGATGGAGCCGGGGGGGCAGGCTACGATCTGGTCCTGGTCCAGAACCGTATTAGCGCCTTCGGTCACTTTGAAGTTCGCCGTTACGCCGGTCTGGTCGGCCGATCCGTTGTTAAGAACGGTCATGTTCAACGGAACCGGACGCAATTGCGAGTACGGGTAAACGGTGTACTGCAGTGAGTCGTAGCCGAACGAAAGGTCAAGATCGAAGCTGTGGTTGGCTGCGCTCATCATCATGAGATCATAGTCGAACACCTCGATCAGTTTCACATCGTCCACTTGCCAGTGGTAGTGTGAGCTTCCGGACGCTGTGCCGTCCCACACGAAGCGGAAACGCGCTTGAGCGGGGTTCGCCGCGATGCCGCCGGTAATGTTCGCCGAACCGGTGATCGTGCCTTGGTCAACGTTGACAGCTGCGGTGATCACAGGGATGCTGATGGGCCAGGTGGCACCACCATCGCTGCTCACTTCCACATGTTGTGGGGCAGCGCTGCAGCACCAACGCTGCGATTGTTCGAAGTCCACACGCACATAAGGCGTAGCGGTGAGATCGATGATCGGCGAAACCAAGGCGCCGTACCAGCTGGTAGGAGCGGCAACGATCGTGGTATCAGCCCAGTTCGTATTTCCGGAGTCGGCTTGGAAGATCATGAATCCGTTGGCGGCCGTGGTGCTCTCGATCACCTCGGTGTTGTTGCTGTAGGCGCCGTTCGGGCCAGTGTGGCTGTACACCCACCAGTTGCCATCGGCCTCGCCGGTGGTCCAAGCGCCAGAAGGGTTGTTGCCAGCGAAACCGTTGGCGAAGTCCTCGGTCCAAACCGTATCGCCAGCGGCTTTGGCCATGTTCTGCGGGGCATCCACGACGGTATGCGCAGGCTTCAGGCTGGTAAGGCCATGCTTCGACGCGCGCGGGGCAGCGTACTGCGCCTGTGCGGCCGTCGATACCGCCACCAGCAACAATGCGGTGTATTTCAGTTTCATGTTCGTTTGGTTGTTGTGTTGAAGGGTTGCGAATGTAACCGGAAGGTCCTTTCGGCCGCCCGACCCATACCGGGCTTGGGGCCGAAGGTGCGACCAACCGTTTGACGGCCCAGGTCCCGGTTCTGCTGCCCAGAACTTAACAAAAGGACCCCGTCCATTTACATGTCAGACCACCGTCGCAACGTGTCCAGGCCCCCCGGACCTGTCCTCATTCCATTACCACACGCAGGGCTACGCGCTCCGTACCGGCCACCAAATGGCAGATATAAGTGCCGGCTGCATGGCCGGTAAGGTCAATGGTGGCTAGATGAGCGCCCGGGCTCTGGGTGCCCCGGTATATGGCGAGGACTTTTCGCCCGAGTGCATCGACGACTTCGATCTGGACATCGCTGGCCCCGCCCAACCAATACCGCAAGGTCGTGCCGTCCGTGAAGACGCTGGGCATGGCGGAGAAACCGCTCACCGCGCCGACTTCAGCCACCGATACCGCCGGGGACAAGTTCATGCGCACCATGGGGGTGTTGGTGACATAGAACCAATTGTTGGCAGCGTAATCGAATATGAGTGATGTCTGCTCGTAGCTCACCCCGCTCGTGGCGCACCACACTTCCTCGGTACCGCCGAAGTGATGCATGGTGATCAAGTAGTCCACATCCACATCCAATGGGACTGGATCAGTGAATCGCAGGGTGATGAACTTGGCCTCGCCTTGGTCATTAAGATCGCTGGGTAACACGAAGTACTCCTCGGTCTCCGCCACGAAGTCACGGTTTTCGTCATATACAGTGCCGCGTATCACGGCATCGGCATCGGTCTGGTTGGTCAGCGCCACGTCGATCCCATAGAGGGTATTGTCCCAGTCGACCGTATGGAACCAATTGCCGAGTTCATACTCCGCGCCTTGGTTGTCCTATCCGCCATCCATGGCGCCTCCATCCCGGGCAAAATCGTACTCGCTGACCGCGAACTCGCTTTGGATGGAGTTGTTGCTTGGCTCGTCCTCGGTTTCGTTCTGCAACACGGAGTAGGTGATGATGTAGTCGCCGATGATCGCGGGCGGAGTGTAGCCCGCTATGGTGAAGCTGTCGGTCGCTATCGGTGCAAGATCAACGGCCGCGCTGGTCAACGTTGCGTCGTTCATGCCGGGGCCGTCGACAACCACTTGTAAGCGGACGTTGTGCTGTGTTTGCGAACCCGTGTTCGTAACGCGACCACGGAACTTGAGTTCGCGCACTTCGTTCTGCGGATACACGGTGTAGGGAAGTCCACGGAAGTTCGTTTCGTTCAGGTCCCACGCGGCGTGCGTCACGCTCAACAAATGGAGGTCGTTCTCATTCGCTTCGGATAGCTCGATATCGTCGACCTGCCAGCTATAGGTGTACCCTTCGGTGCTTACCCAACGGAACCGGATGCGGATGTCATTGCTGCCTCCGTTCAACGCGTTGCTGATGTTGAGGGTGATCAGCTGCGAGGCCGGTGCCCCGGGTGTGCTCTGGTTACCCGGCACCTCGGTATTCACCGTGTAGGTCGTCCAGTTCAAGCCGCCGTTGCCACTTACCTCAACCGTCGTTTCATCATCGTTCAATTGCCGGAAGCTCTGCTCGAACGTCAGCAGCATGTATGCTACAGTGTCCAAGCCGGTGATCGCCGGGCTGGTGATGCTCGTATTCTCGTCAACCCCCGCCGTACCACCAAGGTCGCTGTCGGCCACGATCCATTTGCCGCCGGGGAACCCAGTAGTGCTTTCCAATGGACCCGGGGTATAGCCACCCGTATTGCCTGTTGTGGTCAGTTGCCAATCAACGTTGCCGGTGCTGGTATTCACGGTCCATCCGTTCAGGCCGCTCTCGAAATCCTCGGTCCATAAGGAGGTGCCGCTAGCGCGAAGCTGTTGAGCAGGTATGATCCTTGCTCCTCCGGACTTCGCGGACGACACCGCCTCCGGTGCGCCTTGTTTCAAGTGGCGGTCGGCGGCCCCTACTTGCGCGTGGAGGCCAGTGAACGGCCAAGCGGTGAGCAGTAGCAAGGCGGTGGTGTTGAAGAGAAGTTTGCGGCGCATGGTCATCGGTTTCTGTGGGCGTGGTCTCATCGCCCGTACGGGTGGATGTTGTTGCCAGTACAAGGGGGAAACCGGCTATCGGCCGTGAACGTACCCGTGTGGAATGCCGCAGTGGTAGCGGTATGTGACGCATCGCGCGCCATGTGCCGTGGTGTTCGGCACAGCACAGAATTCGAAAGCTATCGGGCCTTCGTGTGAAGGAAAGTTAAGAGGGGAGGAGCGGTGCGAGCGGTGATGAGCGTGCACCGCTCCTCATGATAGCCGAACTACGCTTCCGCCTTCTCGTATGCCTCAACAGGTGGGCACGTGCACACCAAGTTGCGATCGCCGAAAGCGTTGTCCACACGGCTCACCGCCGTCCAAGACTTCCACTCGCGTTGCGTGTGCATGGGGAAGGCCGCCTGCTCGCGTGAGTAGGCGTGCGACCAATCATTCGCGCAGACTTCCTCGTTCGTGTGCGGCGCGTTCAAGAGCACGTTGTCCAGTTTGTCGGCCGCACCGTTCTCAATAGCGGTGATCTCCTTCCGGATGCCGATCATGGCATCGCAGAACCGGTCGAGTTCAGCTTTGTTCTCGCTCTCCGTGGGTTCGACCATCAGCGTGCCCGCCACAGGGAAACTCACAGTTGGCGCATGGAAACCGTAGTCCATCAAACGCTTCGCGATATCGCCCACTTCGATGCCGGCCGTGCGCTTGAACTCGCGGCAGTCCAGGATCATTTCGTGCGCCACCGTTCCGTTCGTTCCGGCATACAGGATCGGATAATGTTTCTCCAACCGTGCCTTGATGTAGTTCGCGTTCAGGATCGCGTTCTCGGTGCTGGCCGTAAGACCGATGCCGCCGAGCATTTTGCTGTAGCCGTAACTGATCAGTAGGATCAATGCGCTACCCCAAGGCGCGCTGCTTACTGCACCGGTAGCCTGCTCTCCTCCGGTCTTTACTAGCGGATGACCAGCGAGGAAGGGCTTCAACTTGTCGTTCACACAGATCGGTCCCATGCCGGGGCCACCACCACCGTGCGGGATCGCGAACGTCTTGTGCAGGTTCAAGTGGCACACATCGGCACCGATCTCGCCGGGACTCGTCAAGCCCACTTGCGCGTTCATGTTCGCGCCATCCATGTATACCAGTCCACCATTCGCATGGATGATGCCGGTGATGTCCTTGATCGTTTCTTCGTAAACGCCGTGTGTGCTCGGATAAGTCACCATCAGGCAGCTCAACGTGTCCTTGTACTGCTCGGCTTTCGCTTTCAGGTCGGCCATGTCCACGTGGCCTTCTTCATCGGCCTTCACCACGACCACTTCCATTCCGGCCATTACTGCGCTAGCAGGGTTGGTGCCGTGCGCTGACGACGGTATCAACGCAACATGCCGCTGCTTGTCGCCACGGGCGTGGTGGTAGGCGCGGATGACGAGCAACCCGGCGTATTCACCCTGGGCGCCGCTGTTCGGTTGAAGGCTAACGCCAGTGAAGCCGGTGCACTTCGCAAGGATGTCGCTCAACTCAACGAACACTTGCTGGTAGCCACCCACCTGCTCCACCGGAGCGAACGGGTGCATGTTCG
>CADECG010000122.1 GCA_902825795.1 uncultured Bacteroidota bacterium | reverse complement strand
AGCAACTGGTGATCGTCAATCCCAAGGCTCAAACCACGCGTCATCGGATCCTGGGCATCCTCAACGGTGAAGAGCACCAATTGGTGATCTCCGATACCCCGGGTATCCTCGACCCGAAATACAAGCTCCACGAGAGCATGATGCGGGAGGTGGATGCAGCGTTGCAGGATGCTGACGTACTGCTGGTGATGACCGAGTTGGGCCAGAGACCGGAGAACAGTGACGCCGTGCTTGATCGCGCCAAACGTTTCGAAGGGCCGATCATCCTGTTGGTGAACAAGATGGACAAG
This sequence comes from uncultured Bacteroidota bacterium, assembly GCA_902825795.1. Lineage (GTDB taxonomy): Bacteria > Bacteroidota > Bacteroidia > Flavobacteriales_F > PHOS-HE28 > PHOS-HE28. The sequence goes on along the minus strand of CADECG010000122.1, from coordinate 10,913 downwards.
GGCGACCAAGCAGCATTAGGTGAGGCACTGGCCAGTTGGAAGGTCGCACTTCCACAGGCCGAAGTGGCGCCGCTTTCGGCATTGCATGGTTTCAATGTGGATGAACTGCGCAGCAAGCTGATCAGTTTGTTGCCCGAGCACGAGCCGTATTTCCCGAAGGATGAAATGAGCGATCGTGACACGCGCTTCTTCGTGAGCGAGATCATCCGGGAGCAGGTGCTTGCGCACTATCGCCAAGAACTGCCCTACAGCACGCAGGTGGTGGTGACCAGCTTTGTTGAAGAACCGGACCTGCACGAGAAGAAGGCAGGTATGGTGAGCATCGAGGCCGATGTGATCGTGATGCGCGAGAGCCAGAAGGGCATCATCATAGGGCCCGGTGGCAGCGCGCTGCGTACGCTGGGTACTGGGGCACGAAAGGCGATAGAGAAATGGCTTGGTCGCAAAGTCTTCCTGCGGTTCCATGTGAAGGTGGATCCCGATTGGCGCAGCGATAACACCAAACTGAAACGTTACGGATATCGATGAGAGAGCCCAAGTGAAGAGTGGCGGGTCAATAGCATTCCCCCACCCACGACTCTGGACTCACCACTTGCATTTGAATTGAACATGGGAAACATCGTCGCCATAGTCGGAAGGCCCAACGTGGGCAAGAGCACGCTCTTCAATCGCCTCACAGAGCAGAAGGAAGCGATCACGGATCCCACGGCCGGCACCACGCGCGACCGGCACTACGGCAAGTCGGAGTGGAACGGGTGCCTCTTCAGCGTCATCGATACGGGTGGCTACGTGAGCGGTAGCGACGACATCTTCGAATCGGAGATCCGCAGGCAGGTGGCCTTGGCCATCGACGAGAGCGATACGATCCTCTTCATGGTGGACGTCATGGGCGGCATCACCGCCCTCGACCAGTCCATTGCGGAAATGCTACGCCGGTCGAAGAAACCTGTGGTGTTGGCCGCGAACAAAGTGGATACCGGGGACAAGCAGGTGTACGCCGCGGAGTTCTACCAGCTCGGCTTGGGCGAAGTGTTCTGTATCAGTTCGGCGCACGGGGCCGGAACCGGCGAACTGCTGGATGCAGTGACACAAGGCTTCACGAAAGAGAGCGATGTGGTGGAGGAAGACCTGCCCAAGATCGCGATCGTGGGCAAGCCCAATGTGGGCAAGAGCTCATTGGTGAATGCCCTGCTGGGACGCGAACAGAACATCGTTACACCCATCGCAGGCACCACACGCGATCCGCTGCATGCTCGGTTCAATGTGTTCGGTTTTGATGTGATACTGCTCGATACCGCCGGTATCCGCCGCAAAGCGAAGGTGCAGGAGGACATTGAATTCTACAGTGTGCTGCGTAGCGTGCGCGCGATAGAGGAAAGCGATGTGTGCTTGCTGATGATCGACGCGGCTGATGGCGTGCAGCACCAGGACCTGCACATTTTCTCGCTCATCCTGAAGAACTCAAAGGGCGTGGTGATCGTGGTGAACAAGTGGGACACCATCGGCAAGGAGACGAACACCATGAAGGAGTTCGAAGCCGACGTTCGTAAGAAGCTCGAACCGTTCACCGACGTTCCCGTCGTGTTCACTTCAGTGACCGAGAAACAGCGCATACACAAGGCCATGGAACTGGCGATGCAGGTGTATGAGGACCGCAAGCGCCGCATCCCCACGCACGAGCTGAACGAGCTGATGCTGCCTGAGATCGAACACTATCCGCCACCGGCGTTGAAGGGCAAGTACGTGAAGATCAAATTCTGCACGCAGCTGCCCACGCGCGTCCCGTCCTTCGCCTTCTTCTGTAATTTCCCGCAGTACGTGAAGGAGCCGTACCTCCGTTTCCTCGAGAACAAACTGCGTGGCCACTATCGCTTCACCGGCGTTCCGATCCGCATCTTCCTACGCAAGAAGTAGGGCCGTCTTTTTTGTTGTCGCCTGCTGCGTTCTCCTTGCCCGGTCCGCCGCGCAAACTGCCGACCTGTCCTGCCTGAAGAAGGACCATACGTGGGGTGCGCAACCCTTTTTCGACCCTGCGCTTCCGCAACTGGGTGCAGTGGAAGGGGCCGACATCCTCAGCGATAGTTTGCGCATTGCCTTCCGCCGGGCGAAGCCGCAGTTCATCACCGTTTTCTTCGAGCGCCACCAGGTGATCCGCTTCAGCGATGCCGATGCAGTGCGGAAGCATGCGTCCTTCACGCTTCCCGAAAGTCTCGACCCCACCTACGACAAGCAGGACCTGCCCTTTGCCAAGCAGGACAGCCTGCCGCGCCCGCTCTACTTCAACACCGAAGTGGTCTTCTGTCGTGCACGGAAGCTGGGCGCCGATGTGGATGCTGGTGCGCTGCCCGTGGAAGGACGTGTGATCCGCGAGCAAGTGAAATTCGGTATCGGGTTCCACGAGACGTGGAGCTATGCGATCGATGTGTTGGGCGTGTTGCTGGGCGATACGATCGAAGTGCATTGGAAATACAGCATCCCGTTCATGGAGAACTGGATGAAGTTCAACGCGCAGCGCCTGTTCTTCAATGGCGCCTTGTATAAGCGGTCCTCGAACTTGATGATCGAGGCGGATGGCATGCAGGGTTTCAGGCATTGGGGCATTCCACCCGACAGCGTTGCCGACGAAGGAAGAACGGTGAAGAAGTACTGGACACTCAAGGACCTGCCGGCGGTTGCCGACGAAGTGGGTGCCCGCTGGCACGCCGAGCTGCCCTTCCTCACCATCGGTACGCTTCAGGATGCGCAGTTCTATGCGCACGTTACACGCAGCGGTATGGCGGTGGACATACCGTATTGGGCCAAGGCCATGCGGCTGCGCGAGGGCAATGCCCATTGGTGGCGACAGGTCGCGGTGAAGAACGTGCCCGATGCGCAGACCGAGCGCATGAAGGGTTTCATGGACCTGTATCCGGGCACGGATCCCATCGATCGGTTAAGGCGTATGCACTCGGCCATCGCTACAACATTCGACTACCAGCTCGACGATGCTTGGTACGACAACAAGGACCGGGACAACCAACGCATGGGCGACCAATTGCTCGACAAGCGTTTGCGCGAGATCAGCCGCTATGATCTGTACAGCAAGCTGATCTCCATGCTCCGTCTGAAGTATTACACCGCCTACATGATGGACGCGCGTGTTGGGGCGCTTGGGCTCGACTGGCTTTCGCCCGTGTGGAACAACGAGTGGACGTTCTTGGTGAACGACTACGGTACGCCGGTGCACCTACATCCCAAGCGCACGCGCTTCGGCCTGTTGCCGGATGAAATGCCGTTCTACTGGGAAGGCACGCGCGCGCTGGTGGGCGATGTGGACAAGCTGTGGGCCGATGGTGAGCTCGGCGACAAGAAACCCATTGAGCCGGAGCTCATACCGATCCCGAAGCTCTTACCCGCGGTGAACCAACGCAGCATCGACATGAACGTTGATGTTGACCTGTCGACAGGGGAGTTGAAGGTGCGCGCGAACATCCTGCTCACCGGGCAGTGGAGCACCTTGACGCGTTCAGCATATCTCTTCGGTGTCGTGGACAGCAGCATCCATCCCGGCTACGGACACCGGCTGTTCGATGTAGCCGGCGCCACGGATGTGCAAGTTGAATTGGGCGAGGTGCAACAGGTGCCGCCATTCCGTATGCCGATCAAGGTATCCTTCACCCTGCCGGGCCGTGTGTTGTCGAAGGACAACACTTGGACAGTTGATCTGAGCGGCTTGTTCCATCATGTTGTGGACAGCACGTTCACGGCGGAAGGGCGCGACCTGTCCTATTGGTTCGACTTCGAGGGCGGCGATGAAGTGCGGGCCAGGGTCCATTTCGATCGGGCCGTTCAGTTGGTCAGCGATACCGCCGTATCCACGATGCAGCCTTTTGCCGCCCACTACGTGTATACCACCCAACCCGATCCCAAGACGATCGATCGTTCAAGTGTATTCGGGGTGTACGCGCCGAAGGTCGAAGTGCGCGATGCCCGCGACTTGGAGATCTTGATACGAGCTGTCGCGAACCAGTCTGCTTTGCTGCGTGTCAAGGCGCCGCCTGCGGATCTGGCTTCGCCGGTGCCGGGGCCGTAAGGGTAGCCCGACGAACGGTTGCGCCGGATCCGCAGGAGGACGCTGGCCTTGGTCCCGGTCACTTAGTTTCGCCACATGTACAGGAGCGGCTTCCTACGCCTACCGGCTTTGCTGGTGCTGGCCGCGCTCGTTTGGCAATGCGGGCAGTTCGCTTCGTTCGAAGTGCGGCGGTTGGCCGTGAAGCAGGAGATAAAGCTGCGATTGAAGGCCGGTGTGCCGGAGAACGAACGCGTCAACTTCACGTTCAGTGCGACCGACTTCGAGGCGCTCACGTGGGTGAAGCCCGCGCGTGAGTTCAAACTGAACGATAGGTACTACGACGTGGTGGCGAAGACCGTGGATGACGACGGCACCGTACACGTCGCATGCATAGATGACCGGCAGGAGACACAGCTCTTCGCCGATCTGGGCGAGATGGTAGCGTTCGTTCTGGACCAACGCGGACAGGGCTCCTCGTCCAATGCGAAGGTCTGGTTCACGGTGAAGCATTGGTCCGTTGACGATGGTGCGGCCGCGCAGGTGGTGCCCGAAGCCATTGATGTGGAGTACACGCGCTACAGCGCGCTGCAACTGGAGCATGCTTTCGGGCCGCTTGCTCCTCCGCCTAAAGCATAAGTGAGCGTCGGTCCTCGCACCGTTTCCTTCCGTTACGCGGCACGGAAGGGGTGGACCTGTCGCGCGTGGCGCACGGGCCACCAATGCTGCTATTCCCCCTAACGAACAACAGGACGTATGTCCAACCACAGACTCATTCTCCTTCTTGCCCTCGCCGGTTGTGTTCCGGCGGCATGGGCCCAAACGCTTACCGTGCTCGATGACGGCACGGGCACACCCTTAGAGGGTGTAACCATCTTTTCCAAGCAACCTGCTGCCAGTGCCATTACCGACCTGAAGGGCCACGCACACATCGATGCCATGCGCGGGGCCGACACCATCTGGTTCAAGCATGTGGCGCATGAAGCGAAGTGGAGCAGCTATGCTGCGCTGAGCACTACACCAACAGTAAGGCTAACGATGCTCAGCAGGCCATTGCCCGAATTCACCATGAGCGCCAACCGCTGGGAGCAGGAGGACGCGCGTGTGCCTGATCACATCACCGTGATCAAGCCGCGCGACATCGCCTTCAACAACCCGGGCACTGCTGCCGATGTATTGCAGCAGAGCGGCGAAGTGTTCGTGCAGAAGAGCCAACAGGGCGGTGGAAGTCCAATGCTCCGTGGCTTCGCGGCCAACCGCGCACTGATCGTCGTGGACGGCGTGCGCATGAACAACGCCATCTACCGCGCGGGCAACCTGCAGAACATCATCAGCGTGGATGCCAGTTCCATTGAGCGCGCTGAGGTGGTACACGGGCCGGGTGCAATGACGTACGGCAGCGATGCCATCGGTGGTGTCATGGACTTCCACTTGTTGCGGCCGCGCTTCAGCAACGATAGCAGCCTCCTCTTCCACGGCGGGGCCATGGCGCGTTATGCCACAGCGGCCAGCGAGCAAGCCGGTCATCTTCACCTTGGTCTGGGTGGCGGTAAGCTCGCGTTCGTGGGCAGCGCCAGCTTCAACCGCTTCGGCGATCTGCGTGCGGGCACCGATGGGCCAAGCGATTACCTGCGCCCATGGTATTCCGAAACCATCAATGGCGTTGACAGCCAAGTGGTGAACACCGACCCGGAACTGCAAGAGCAGAGCGGATACGATAACATGGCCTTCATGGGCAAGCTCGCGTGGAAGCCGGTGAGTTCGCTGGAGATCGGTGCGAACGTGTACTACAGCACCACCAGCGAGGTGCCTCGTTATGACCGCCTCATAGAACTGCGCAACGGCGCACCGCGCTCGGCCGAATGGTACTACGGTCCGCAGGAGTGGATGATGGCCAGCTTCCGTGCGACGCATACCGCTAAGAAGGGACCGTGGAGCACTGCGCGCCTCATTCTTTCATGGCAGGACTACGCCGAAAGCCGCAACGACCGCAACTTCGGTAGCACGCGCTTGCGCACACAGGCCGAGCGCGTCAGTGGCCTCTATACCAACCTTGATCTGGAGAAGGAACTCAGCGCGCGCACACAACTGCTCTACGGCGCCGAGTTCGTAAGCAACGATGTGGAGAGCACCGGCGAGCGCTTGGACCAGGAGACAGGGGAGTTGTAGGTCATCAACTCGCGTTACCCCAACGGCTCCACGTGGAGCACGGGTAGCGTATACCTCGGCGCCATGCACGACCTCACCGAGCGCTTCACCGTTTCAGCGGGTGCCCGTTTCAGTTGGTCGTCGCTGGATTGTGTGTTCGATACCACCCTGTTCCCGTACCCGGCAACCAGCACCAGCCTCAGCAATAGTGCGCTCACCGGCAATCTCGGTTTCGCTTACCGGCCCGGCACGGATTGGAAATTGTCGCTGGACTTCAGCACCGGTTTCCGCGCGCCGAACGTGGACGATATCGGCAAGGTGTTCGACAGCGAGCCGGGCGCGGTGATCGTGCCCAACCCCGACTTGTCAGCGGAATACGCTTACAACGCGGAAGCGGGCATCGAGAAGGTGATCGCGCAGCGCGTACGCGCAGGCGTAACCGGTTTCTACAGCGTGCTCGACAACGCCATGGTGCGCAGGCCGTACAGCTTGAACGGACAGGACAGCATTGTGTACGATGGTGATCTGAGTGAGGTGACCGCGATCCAGAACGCAGCGCAAGCCATCGTGTACGGCTTCGTCATTGCCGTTGAAGCCAAGCTGCGCGCCGGCTTCGGTGTTGATGTGCGCTACAACTGGCAGCACGGCGTGGAGCAGGACGACGCAAACGTGGACGATGTGCCACTGCGTCATTCACCACCACCGTTCGGGCAAGCAGGTATTTCGTGGCAACGCAAGAAGGTGCGCCTGAACCTGTACACGCAGTTCAGCGACGGCTTCGACTTTGCCGAACTGCCGCCGAGCGAACAGGCCAAGACGCCGATCTATGCGGTGGATGCGAACGGCGATCCGTACGCGCCAAGCTGGACCACCATCAACCTGAAAGGCAGCTACCAGATCACGAAAGGCTTGCTGGCCAGTGCGGGAGTTGAGAACATCACCGATCAGTTGTACCGGCCCTACTCCTCCGGTATCTCGGCTCCAGGGCGCAACTTCATAGTTGCACTGCGCGCCAACTTCTAATGCCTACGAATGAGCACCCCACGGCAGGCCGGTCTCGGCCGGTGGGGTGTTTTTCGTTTTCAGCAGTGCAACCCATTCGGGCAACCACCGCCCCGATATGGGGAATCGGGAACGAGCACCAGTATCGACACGCGCGGCCAGCATACGCATCCGGGCGATGAACAATGGCCCGTCTCTTGACCGGTCGCCGTTGGAACCATTGACAAGTCGCAGCGCATTTCAGCATTGCGGGCTGATCCCCACCGGTTCGATGCGTAATGGCAGAATTGAGTCCCGTAGGTGCGGCGGTCATCGTACATCCTGCACCCGATATCAGCGTGGTGCAGTTCAACCCCGACGTGAAACTCACGGCCGAAGTGTTGCGCGATGTGTTGCACGAACGCGGTGGTTGCGAAGCCCCCGGTGTGATGCTCGTAATGCCCGAATACATCGACTTCGATACCAAGTTGTTGCAGGCCGACCACCATACCGTGAATGCTCTCGCGCACCACACCGCCGCCGTCGCCATTCTGTGCCACGGACAGGAGATCGCGGATTGGTTCAAGCTCTACTTCGCCTACTACCCGCCCGCTTTTGCTGTGGCCTACTTCAGTGCCTACCCCAAGGCATATGCTTGGCTGGTCGCGAACACGCCGAAGAGACCTGAGTCATAGGCTTCACTCTTCCTCTTCCTCCTCCGCGTCTTCCTCCTCCTCCGTCTTCTCCTTCTTCTTGCGCTCGGGGAAGCGCCATGCCACTTGGAAACTGATCACCACGTTGTTGGCCGTTACAATGGGCGAGAGGAGACCCGTGCTGCTCTGGCCGCGCAGTTCCAGCAGCCAGTTGCGTTTCTCGTACCCGAAACCCAGGCCAACGCTCAACTGGCTGCGGCCCGCAGCGGTGGAGTAATTCTCCTCGGACACTTCCTGACCATCGTAGAAGTTGCGCACGCGGCCGCGCACCATGTAGCCGTACATGAGGCCGCCAGCGAGGTAGGTGCCTTGCGGTTCAGGCTTCAGGCTCAGCTTCAGCATCAGCGGCACTTCCAAGTAGAGAAGCGAAACATCGGAGCGCGTGCGCAGCACGTTATTCACCGTAACGCCTCCCTTGGTAATGGCCATGGGCTCCAGCAGCAGGCCCACCCGCCGCGAAAGGGGAAACTCAACGCTCCAACCACCCAGCGGCCCGAACTTGGGTAAGCCACTACCGCCTGTACCACCTGCTCTGATGGACGCCATGCCGATGCCCAGCTTGGGGCCATGGCGCTCCAAAAGCACGGGTGCAGGTGTTTGTGCGCTGAGAGCTGTATGGAGCAGCAGCGCCAACCACAAGAAGAGCGTGCGCGTTGATGCGTGCGTCATTTCCATCATCGGGGGGAAGTCAGAGATGCTCTGATTGCATAATGGGTGCAGGGTTGGCCTGATCGGACCGGAAGGGAATAGCACGTTTCTGATCGCGCGAAAGTTTGGAAGCCTCACTCTCCGTTAGTGCGCGTCCGCGAAACTTCTTCGGTATGTCTTTCATGAACGGAATGTCGATCGATTCCAAATAGATCATTCTCGTCCAAGGGTCGAGCACGTCGTAATACTGTTCTATTGATTTGCCGTTGAGCTTGATCACCTCCATTGTTGCACGGGTCCTGATCACCGCTGGGCTGATGATCCGCCCTATCTCCAAGTGCGCTACTTGCGCATAGCTGGGGACATCTTCCAAGACCACCTTGTTCAAAGCCAGGTCCATATAGCAGACCATCCAGTGTTCGCGCAACGAGTTGATCTCACCATTATACCCCGTAACTATCCATGGAGTATGCTTCTCATCAGGCAATTCAAAAATGCGAGAATCGTGCACCCCTTCGTGATGTCTCCAAGACCCTTTTCGCGTTGCATTGGGCATCCCCATAAGTACCTGCGGATTCAAGAGGGGCTCCACGTCCTTAAGGTCACCTGAATCCCGCCACTCTCGATACACCATAAAATAGAACTGTGAGATCCAGCCTGGTGGTGTGCAGTCCAAGAATCGTACGGGGAGAGAGCCGAACCCGTGTTCTAGTCTCAGTTCATAAAAGGTTTCCGACGGGACCTTGATTTTCATCGTCCGCTTCCATCAACAGCTTCGCAATGCATCAGTGTTCATGAGTCAGCACCGTATTGCAAGCAGGCTTGTACATCCTCGCGTCAGGTGCAGGGTAGCCTTTCAGCAGATCTTCAATGGGCTGGCCTCCGGCAAGTTTGTCCAAGATCAGATCCACGGGTATGCTCGTGCCTTTGATGCACGGTCTGCCGCACATGACCTCCGGATCGGCCGCGATATGCTGGTGGCAGTTGAGCATGAGCCGAAAGTAAGGTGTGCCGTTTGGAAAGTCGGGAGCGTAGCGTAGCCCCTACCTCACCGTATCCACCACCATCCCACCCGTATCGGGCTGCGCGGTGTCGGCGGGTGTAACGATATATCCACGGCTTTTCAGCTGATCGGGCACGGATGGCCCTGCCAGTGTTGCCGGGCCCATGTTGGAGCATCCCAAGAAGAGCGCGAGCAGGAGCGTGGTAGCAAGGAGCTTGGCCGTTTTCATAGTACCGGGACCACAAAGCGTGGACCATGGCCCAATTCCAAATGCACTACCATTGCCGCGGACGCAGCGGAAAGGAGGTGCCATTGGGCGGATAGCAATGAGCCGAGCGACAAAACGGCCATTCATCCAACCCAACACCCATGATGCGTACACTACTTACTTCTTGTCTTGCCTTTGCTATTGCCACTGCCGTTGCGCAGGTCGGCTCGAACGACAACAGCTTTGACCCCGGTGCGGGTGTTGATGGCTCCATCTCCGACCTGCTGCTGCAACCCGATGGGAAGATCCTGATCGGCGGCAACTTCACTGCATACGATGGCACACTGCGCAACTATTGCGCACGGCTGAATGCCGATGGTGTCCTGGACACCGTGTTCGATCCCGGTGCAGGCACCAACGCGATGGTGAATGCGTTCGCGTTGCAACCCGATGGCGGGATCCTGATCGTGGGGCTGTTCACCACCTTCGATGGAACTGCCCGTTACTCCATTGCACGCCTCAACAGCGATGGCAGTTTGGATCCCACCTTCAACCACGCAACAGGTGCCAACGGCGGCATACAGAGCATTGCCCTGCAAACCGATGGCAAGATCCTGATCGGAGGATGGTTCACCGCCTACGATGGCACGCCGCGTAACCACATCGCACGGCTCAACAGCGATGGCAGCCTCGACACCACCTTCGATCCCGGCACCGGTGCGGGCGGTGCGTTCGACAACGTGTATGCGATCGCTGTGCAGCCCGATGGGAAGATCGTGCTCGGTGGTTGGTTCGCGAACTTCAATGGCGTGGCGCGCAACAACATCGCACGCGTGAACAGCAATGGCAGCTTGGATACCGGCTTCGACCCCGGCACAGGCGCCGACAACAACGTGTGGACCTGCACCGTGCAACCCGACGGGAAGATCCTGATGAGCGGTGACTTCATCACGTACAACGGGACAAGTCGCAACAACATCGCGCGCCTCAACACCGATGGCAGCTTGGATACTGCGTTCGATCCCGGCACCGGTGCGAACAACACCATCTGGGACAACGCGCTTCAGTCCGATGGGAAGATCCTGATCGCCGGTACGTTCTGGATCTTCAATGGCGCTGCGCGTAATCGCATTGCGCGCCTCAATGCCGATGGAAGCGTGGATA
>CADECG010000121.1 GCA_902825795.1 uncultured Bacteroidota bacterium | reverse complement strand
AGCTGTCATGTCGCTCATCTTCCAATGCGTGCTGTTGCTGTTGGGTTCGGTTACCATACCGTTCAGCGCACGACTTTCCTCGTCCTCGCTGTGGATGCCCGCAAGCGCGGTGAAGCTGGCTCCTCCGCTGCGCACCAAACGCGCAAGACTGTCGAGCATCGCGCGCTCCTTGTTTCGTTCCGGATCGCCTGTCTTTGGCTTCAGGAGGATGTGACGCGCGTTGTACTGTTGCCCACGTCGCTCGATCATCTGCATCAGGTGCCAGCCGTATTCGGTTTGGAACACTTGGCTGTACTCACCATCCTGCAATCCCATGGCCGCATTGTCGAACGCTTCCACCATGGTACCAGGACTCACCATGCCCAATTCCCCACAACTCATTGCCGAACCTTGGTCGTCGCTACGGATCGTGGCGATGGCGCAGAAGTCCTTCTCGCCTTTGATGAACGATGCCCGCCATTCCTCCAACTGCCTGCGCACACGACTGACCTCCGCCGCGCTTGGTTTCGGTACACGCACGATGTGCGCCCATTCCACTTCGGCGTTCATGAACGGCAAGCTGTCCTTCGGGATCGACTCAAAGAACTTCTTCACATCCTTCGGGATCACCCGGATATCGCCCGTGACCGACTGTTGCATTTGCTGCACGAGCAGTTGGTCGGCGATCTGGTCGTGGAAATCATCCTTGATCTCCGTGATGCTCTTGCCATAGAACTCTTCCAGCTTCTCCTCACTGCCCAACTGCTGAACGAAGTACCGTATACGACGGTCGAGTTCCGCCTGCACCTGTGCCTCGTCAACGAACACGCTGTCCAACCGCGCCTGTTCCAAGAGCAACTTCTCGTAGAGCATGTCCTCCAGCATACCACAGCGCGCAGTGTTGTCCACGGGCTCCCCCGCTTGGCGCGCTTGCTCCAATCGTTGGATCAGGTCGCTGTGCATGAGCATCTCCTGCCCCACCACACCGATCATCCCGTCGATGAGCTGACCCACTGGACGCGGCGCCTCCGGCTGTGCCACGGTGCATACCGGCAACAGCAACAGTACGACCAGGGTCTTAATACAGGCGTTCCACATCCTTGTTCGCGAAGGCATCGTTGTAAAGGTCGTTACGCATGGTTTCCAGCAGGCGCAACTTCCGCTGGTTGATGATGATGGCCTTGATCTCAGTGGCGACCCGTTGCACCGGTGCTGTACTGGTGCGCAGGCGGTGTTCGAACAGATCGACGAAATACGTGTTCACACTGTCCTTGACCACGACACGTCGCGTGCGGCCGAGCAGGTCCGTCGCGTTATCGGTTTCCAGTGGCACGTCGCGCTGCAGATCCTCGAAGTCCACCCACTCCTCTCCGCTATCGAAGATCGAGACGCCTCGCTGGGCCAGCCAGATCTCCAACTCGCGCAGCTTGGATGCATCGTCGCTGCCCCACAGATCTGCCAGCCGTTTCAATGTCTTCCGATCGTCCTCACGCACCTTGAACCAGCGCACGCGCACGATATCCTCCTTCAGAACGAAGTTCTTTTCGTTGGTGGCGAAGTACTCTTCCACTTGTGCCGTGGTCACGTTCGTATCGAGCTTCTGGTCGATGAGCGCTTGCTCGTACGCATGCAGGATCAGCGAGCGACGGTAGGCCAGCAATTGGGCTTCCACATCCTTTTGTGCTGCGCTCAAGTTCATTTCCGCTTGTGCCATCAACACACGGTCGCGCATCCAGTTCTCGATGTACAGTGCAGCCATCGCCGCGCTGTCCTCCGCCGAAGCGTCCATCGGGATCACTTGCCGGAGTTCATTGCGGGACAAAAACTCGGTGTACGCACGGGCCACAACATCCGCATCCGTTGCGCTACCGTTGCCGCATCCGGCAATACACGCCAGCGACATGAGCAGTATCGGGTGCGCTGGCCGTGCGATCAATGGGATCGGATTCAGCGAATGGAATAGAGCACGTCCTGATCCGTGACCACTTTGTACTTGGTGCGCAATTGTGCGATCCAATCCTTCTCCAAACGATCTTGATACGCCGCAGTGACCAAGCCACGCGACTCGTCCAAGGTTTTCGGGGTCGGGGCCACAACTTGCTTCATGTCGGCGATAACAACGCGACCATCGAGGTCGAAGTTGTCCGAGATGCCGGGAAGCGTGATGCCTTTCAGGAACGGCTTCTCCTCGGCGGTGTAGCGCCCGGATTCGATGCTCAGGTTCAAGGCACTGGTCTTGTTGACCACGGCGGTCAATTCCTCGCCGCGCTTTCCCTTCTTCAACAGTTTGCGGGTCTGCTCCGCCACTGCGGCATTGGCGCATGTGTAGATATCGGCATCGTAGCGCACGGGGTGCATGAAATCGTTCGCGTGACCATCGTAGTACTGCTTCAGGCCAGTGCTGTCTTTCACCGCCCGGCTCCACACCTGCTGATCGGTGAGTTCGAAGAGCAGGATGCCATCACGGTACTCCTTCATCAACATCCGGAACTCAGGATGTTTCTCTTCCAACCGGCCATCCTCATAACTCATCAAGGTCTCATCCACCCAGCCCTCGAACTTGCTGTCCACGTATGCTGGGATAGACTCGTTCTTGCCGCGCGCTTGTTTGGTTTCCAGATGACGCAGGAAGTCGGCCTGGGTCCAAGTGCGATCATTGAGCGAGAACAACGGCTTGTTCATCTTCTCCATTTTGGCCGCGTTCGGCATCCAGCCTTCGTGGATGTCGCGCACAACAACCGTGTCGTTCGGATCGGCAACAAGGTCCTGATGCTGGCGGCTACGGATGTTCACGAGTTTTCCGCCCTTCAACGTTCCGTTGATCTCACGGCGATAGCGCATACCGTTGATGGTGATCGGCCCCTCCACCGTATTTCGGCGCAATAGGGTGTCGTTAAGGTTAGTTCCTTTCAAGAAGATGGTGCTGTCCACCATGGTATATACAGGCTTCATGTTCTTCAACATGGGCGTGTACTTGTACTCCTTACGCAGTTCGGTGATGAAGGCGCGCTTGGTGATGTCTGCGCGGCTGTCCTTCTGGATCTTGCCCTTCAACTCACCCTTGGCTTGGTCGAAAGTCGGCGGTGCTTGGTACTCCAAACGCTTCACGATGTGCCAACCGTAGCGTGTCTTGAACGGCTTGCTGATCTGGCCGTCAGCAGTAAGACTGAAGCTCTCGTTCTCGAACTCTTCGATCATCTTGCCGCTGCCGAACATGGGCAGTTCACCACCCTTAGCACTGGTGCCACTGTCCTCACTGTACTTCAGGGCGAGATCGGCGAATTGACCGGGGTTGGCCACGCAAAGTGCGTGGATCTCCATGATCCGTTTGTCTGCCTCACGGGCTTTGGCGGTGTCGTTCTCAGCGCTGCGCAGCATGATGTGCGCCACCTTCACTTGGCCGCGAGCGGGGCGCTTGTCCACCACTTTGATCACGTGGTAGCCGAACCGCGTGCGCACAGGCTGGCTCACTTGTCCAACCGGCGTGCTGTAGGCGGCGTTCTCGAACGGATACACCATCTGCAATGCGCTGAAATAACCGAGGTCGCCGCCGTTCTGCGCAGCACTGGGGTCTTTGCTCTCGGCCTTGGCCACCGTGGCGAAATCCTCTCCTGCCATGACACGATCGCGAATGCTCAGCACCTTCTTGTAGGCCTTGAGCGTATCCTCCGGAGTGGCCTCCGGCGTGCAGGTGATGAGGATATGGCTCGCGCGCACTTCCTGCTGACTACGGCCGTATGCTTCCTGCATCAATGCGTCGTTCAAGTTGCGGTCAACCAGATAGGGCCGTGCCAACTGCGTGCGGTAACCGGCCAACTCATCACGGAACTTCTTCACGGTGTCCATGCCCAAGCTCTCAGCCTCGCGCACTTTCAATTTGTAGTTGATGAAGAGTTCCAAGTACTCGTCCAGCGCCTCTTTGGTCACCGCCGCATCCTTGTTGTTCTTTTTGTAGATGGCTTCGAACTCACTGCGCGATACCGGCTTGCCGTCAACGGTCATGAGCACCGGATCATCCGTGGCCAATCCCTCGGCCTTGCCATTGGTGCTTTGGGCAATTGCACATTGCGCCAGCATCGCAAGGGCGATTACCGGCATCCACTTCTTCAGGATCATCACAAGTAGGGTTGAGGTCTTTGTTGGTCTTCGCCCCGCGGCAATTGAATGCAGAGGGCGCTTGCAAAAGGGTGCCAAATCTAACCGGGATCGCTTGCGGGCCACTGGCAATAAGGCAGTTAAAAAGATCGAAGTGAAAAGGCTTTGACACGTCGAGGGCCACGCGTCAGATGCGCCCTACATTTCCCGTGCAAAACCACCCGCACATGAAGACTCCCTTACTCACGATCACCGCACTGCTCGTTTCCAACCTTTTCAGCCCCTCGAACGCCGATGCACAGTGCGATACCCTCGATTTCGAAGGCATTACCAGCGGCACGGATATCACGAACCAGTTCCAAGCGTGCGGGGTGGTCTTCAGCAGCAATGGTGTGCTTACTGCGCCCCAGACCTACGATTACGGCATCGGGGCATACACCAGTATACTGCACAGTTACGACTGGTATGGAGAGTTGCGCATGGACTTCGTGGACCCGTTGAACGGCACTACCCATGTTCCTGTTGGCTCGGTGTGGTTCACCAATCCGGTTGACAGCGAACTCGACTATATCGTGGCCAAGGCATATGACGAGGGCGGCGTGCTCTTGGACAGTGTATACAGCGTGAGCCCTGATACGGTGGAATTGACCTCTTCCGGATCGTTGATCGCCTATGTGATCTTGGATGATGACCAGAGCAGCGCGTACGTCATCGACAACGTGGTGATCAGTGGTGGTAGTCCTGACGCGGTCAATGAGTTGAGTCTACCTGCGCTCGTGGTGCTTCCAACTCTGACGAGCGAGACCATTACCGTTCGCACAGGAACCACCGATCGGGTTGAACTGCTTGTGATCGCCTCGGACGGACGTATCGCCGCACAACAAGTCGTGAATGATGCAAGCGCCACTTTGAATGTGCAGCATCTGGCCATCGGCACTTACACCGTGGTGTGCAACGGTGCTGGTGGGCAACGCACAGCGCGGTTCGTGAAGATGTGATCACACGTCTCAAACGAACCGGGTGCCCGGCGGATCCGGAAAAAACTTGCTGCGCAGGTATGCGTTGGTATTGGTTACCGCGATCTTGTCGAAGAGAACGGGTTGCAACTTCGTTTGGCATAGCTGCCAGAGCTGTACTTCCGGCGCTTCTTGCAGGGTCATGTAGTAGTCCGTTCCAAAGAGCACACGTCCGCCGATCACCGGGTCATTGATGCTTGCGCGTATCGGCTGATACACGTCCTCCTTGTCGTTGAAGAGCGTGTAGCTGATGTCGGTGTACACGTTCGGGTACTTCTTCATCAGTTCTTTGATCTCCGTGTGGAAGTTGGTGGTATCTATCCCTTTGGTGCGCACTTCCTTCGGGTCGCCCATGATCTCGTCGTCGCCGCCGAAGTGTGCGAAGCACAACTTCAGCTTCGGGAACCGGTTGAGCACCGGTATGAAGTTGCGTGGGTTCAGGAACAGATTGCAGCCGTATTTGCTCTGGCCTTTGCCGCTGGTGAAGTCGTTGTACATGAACCGGTTCAACCTTTTGTTGATGGCGTCCAGTTCCGGGTCAACGGGGTTGGCCGGGTCGCCGGTGCCCAAGCACGGCGCCGAATCGTTCGGCACCACTTCGCGCAGCCGACCGGTGTAGAACACACCCATGCGCGTGCAGTGCGTCATGATCGGTACTTCGTTCGCTTCGGCCCATGCGTAGAGTTCCGTTAGTCGCGGGTCGCATGGGAAGTAGCCAAGAGCAGGGTACATCTTGATGCCGAAGAAGCGCAGGTCCTGGTGCATGGGTGCCACCCAATCCACCAGCGCCTGCCCTTGCTTGTGTCGCGGATCGACACATACGAAGGGGAACACGGTATCAGGATAGTCGCGCCGTAGCTCCTCCACTTCCTTCAACTGATCTTCAATGCCGGGATGGCTACTACGCTGCAAGCCCATGTAGTCCATGTTCAGCGTAAGAACGATGAACCGGGTGTCGCTACCCAGAGCCGTGTAGGACCCGCGCAATTTGGCGAACACATCCCCCTGCGATTCCTCCATACCGGTCTCGATGAAGTTGAGGTATCGCTGCATGTTGCTCTTGCCCGCAGTGCGGGAAATACCACGCACCAACCAGCGTATGCCCCGGCTTTCGAGCATTGCCTTGATCTCGTCGGCCCAGTTGTGCAAAGCCTTGGGCAGGGCCACTTTGAAGAAGTAGTCCGGCGCGAACTTGCCGGTGAAGATGTGTGTGTGGGCGTTGGTGATGCGGCTCATGGCTTACTCGGCGTTGGTCGTGCTCTTCGGCTTCACACCGGCGCGCCGGATGTTCACCAGTTTCAACAATGTCGCGAACCAGAACGGCGCGCCTTGGCTGAGGGAGAACCCTGTGATGAGGATCCCGACGATCCATAGAAAGCATTGCTTCAGGCCGGGTTCGTTGCGCTCGTCGAAGTATTGCAGCAAGGCCGCCTCGGTCGGGTTGTTCGTTTTCCCGGCCATGGCTTCAGGGCCCGTGAACCAACTGAGCGGTGCATCGGCCCGGTCCCAACCCATGGGCAACTTCAAGCGGTTCAAGCGATCAAGCACCTCTACCGCATCCCTACCGGCAGTGCTGTTGTCGGCGCTGACGATCCGCCGCACCACTGTCAGATCCATAGTGTCCTTTCCGCCGGTGCGGACCGTGTTTCCGTCCGGCATGGTGGCTAGCGTATCCATGATCGCCCGGTAGCGCACCGTATCGGGCAAGCCCTCGGTGGCGCTCCACGACCCGGCCGCAGCTTCGGCCGCGGCTACCGTGCTGTTGCGCAAGGGCTCGTCCAGCATGAAAACCTTCATCAGGTGGATGGAATCGACGTTGAGCACTATGGCCACGAGCATACCGATGCCCATCAATTTGGGTTTCAATTTCAGTTTGTACTCGCCGCTCGCGCGGTCCATGTGATCATCGAACCAGCGGCCCAGTTCGGCTTTCAGCCCGTGCACATCGAATTCCCCTTTCTGCCGGCCGCCATTCCTATCGATGAAGTTGAGGAAGAGCCGCTTCATGGGGCTTTCGTTCATGGACATGACCCCCGCAACGAAACGTACGCCAAGCGGGTCGTTCATCGACGGGTTCACGCGCGTGGCCGTCTTTCCGTCCTCGGCCAGCACGTAGCGGTCCTTGGCCGCATCCTCAGCTATCGTGTCGATGAGCGCAGTGCTGAAAGCCTCGGCGCTGATGTAGTACGGATAGCTGTTCTCATCGCGCCGCATGCGATTGATGGTGGGATGCTGGTAGATGCGGTATCCGTAGTCGTGGTTCAGGTCGTCGCGAAGGATGCGGCGCACGATGGTCTGCAGGAAGACCCCGCGCTGCTTGATCTTGGCATTCCACCATTCCACGATCAGGCTCACGAGGATGCTCAACAGAGCGAAGACAAGTACGATGCAGATGATCGTATCGAGGTAGGGATTGTCCAGCATGGCAGTAGGGGGGTGTTCGGAACCGGTGTTACCGGATGCGAAACTCCGTTGCCGAAACGCCTCCCACAATACCCTCGATCAGGTAATTTTTCGCCCCTACGACGCCGGAACGCGATGAGCTAACGTTGACCTTTCAATATGAATACGCGCCAAAGGCGCCTATTGCCGATACTACAAGTGACTGTAGTTCGGCGCCTCACGTGTGATGTACACATCGTGCGGATGACTCTCCTTCACACCGGCGCTTGTGATGCGGATGAACTTGGCCTGCTTCAAGGCCGCCATGTCCTTTGCACCGCAGTAACCCATTCCTGCCCGCAGGCCCCCTACCACTTGGTGCACCACCTCAGCGAGTTTGCCTTTGTACGGTACCCGCCCACTGATGCCTTCGGGAACGAGTTTCTTGATATCGTCCTCCATGTCCTGGAAGTACCTGTCCTTGCTGCCTTGCTGCATGGCTTCAATGCTGCCCATACCGCGGTAGGTCTTAAACCGGCGGCCTTCGTAGATGATGGTCTCTCCCGGACTTTCCTCCACGCCCGCGAACATGCTTCCGATCATCACCGTGCCTGCACCGGCAGCAAGTGCTTTCACCACATCGCCGGTGTAACGGATCCCCCCATCGGCGATGACCGGAACTCCGCTGCCTTCAATGGCTTTCGCACAATCGATCACCGCTGTGAGTTGCGGCACACCCACACCTGCGATGATCCTCGTAGTGCAAATGCTGCCAGGGCCGATGCCCACTTTCACGGCGTCGGCACCGGCATCCACTAATGCACGTGCCGCTTCGGCGGTGGCAATGTTCCCGACGATCACATCGATGCTCGGGAATTCCTGCTTCACTTTCTTGGTCATTTCGATCACACCACGTGTATGGCCGTGCGCGGTGTCGATGACCAGTGCATCCACGCCGGCATCAACCAAGGCATGCGCCCGGTCCAAGCTGTCCGACGTTACGCCGATCGCGGCCGCAACGCGCAGACGTCCGTGCTTATCCTTTGCCGCGTTGGGGCGTTGCTTGAGTTTGATGATGTCCTTGTAGGTGATGAGACCAACGAGCTTTCCCGTTGGATCGACGACCGGCAGCTTCTCGATCTTGTGTTCCTGAAGGATCCCTTCCGCCTGCGCCATCGTGGTGTCGGGTTTGGCGGTAATGATGTGCTCTTTGGTCATCACTTCAGCAACAGGCCGGGCCATCTTCTTCTCGAAACGCAGATCGCGGTTGGTGACAATGCCCACCAACATGCCCGCAGCGTTCACCACTGGTATGCCACCGATCTTGTTCTCGGCCATCAACTTCAACGCATCGCCGACCAAGGCTTCTTCGTGCAGGGTAACGGGATCCTGGATCATTCCGCTCTCACTGCGCTTCACGCGCCGAACTTCCGCGGCTTGCTCCGCGATCGTTTGGTTCTTGTGGATGACCCCAATGCCACCTTGCTGGGCAATGGCGATGGCCAGTTCGGCACTGGTAACCGTGTCCATGGCGGCACTGACGATGGGAACGTTCAGCACGATGTTGCGCGATAGCCGGGTACGGATATCCACCTCGCGCGGCAGCACTTCGCTGTACGCAGGCACTAGCAGCACATCGTCATAGGTGAGCCCTTCGCCAACGAATTTGTCCGGGGAGAGCTGGCTGCTGGCGGGGGTGGCCAAGGCGAGTTTGCGGTCGCCTAAGGTGGCAGTGTTCTGATCCATGCGCGAAAGTAACGATCGGGCGAAAATGCCTTGTCGTTACTCCACGCCGTAGAGGAAAGTCACTGTGCCGCGATCGGTGAACTGGCGCCCGGATCCGTTCCGGAACGTGCAGTACCAACCGTACACACCTTGCGGCACATAGTTGCCCTCCATGCGACCGTCCCAAGCGGTAAAGCGATCGCTCGTTGTCCAGATCGGCTGGCCCCATCGGTTGAAGATGGTGAGTTCGTAGCCAGTGATATCCGTGTAAGCCATAACCGGGATGAACGAGTCGTTGTACCCACCTGCAATGAACGCGTTGGGCACCCAGAACTGTTCTTGCTGAACGGCGCACGCCACATTGCTCACGGATACCGCATCGACCCCGCCCGGGTTACCCGATTCCAAACACTCCACATAGTAGCAGAAGTTGCCGTTGGTCCCGAACAATGCCGAGACGTCATCCAACAGTTCGGCCTGCGACGCCGGGTTGGTGGCGAGAAGCGCGTATGGTCCACCTGCGACACTTCGATAGATGTTGAATCCCGATGGCACACCGGCCCAACCGACATATCCGTTCCAGCGGAGTTTGTTGACACCGTCAAGCCCTGCTTCAGCAGTAAGGTGAATGGTATTGCCTTCGTTGCTGGTCAATGTGATCGTGCCGCAGCTATCCTCAACAATGATCCGGTACCGGTAGCTGCGCGCAGATGTTTCGACGTCCGTATCGGTGAAGCTGATCGTGGGACCGACGTTCCCCGCGACACTTTGCACAACAACGAACGGCAATCCGTTCTGGCTCCTGGCCAAGTGGTATCGCTTTACTTCAGCGCTCATGTCCACCTCATCGGTGATCAACACTTCGTTCTCCACCACCACGGTGACGTTGCTCAGGTAGTTGAACGCGGGCAAGCCGGGATAACTCGTGGTGACGCAGGTCTTATTGCTGAGCGATATCCTGACGCCACCGCTTTCACGTGCCTTAACGACATAGCAGTAGGTTTTGAATGGATCGACCCCGGTGTGGACAGTGCTGAACTCGTTGGTGCCATGAATACTCAAGAGATACCATGGGCCGCCATCCACTTGAGCGTGCAGTTCATAGCTCGCAACGTCCCAACCTTCATACTGGGTCCAGTTGATGGTGATCTCCGCTTCACAAGCATCGTAGTCGTTGGTTGCGTAAACGGTCGTGTGCGGCTCGCCGGTCGCGCTGGTGTTCGGACTAGGGTTCGGGTTGCCGGAGTAACACGTATCGAACGCAGCCACCACCCAACTTTCGGATCCGCTGCACGGATCGCTCCCCGGCCAGATGAAGGTGGTGCTGGTACCACCCCAAACAGTGTCCACAACGACGTTACCGCCTGTGGTGACAAGCACCATGATGTATCCATCGGTGTCAGGCTCAGGGCTCGGGGCCCACGTCACCGTGGTAAGGCACGTCAATGAGTCAACGGATACGGTTTGCACCACCGGCACACTCGGCGGCGTCGCATCGGTGAACTGATCGCCTGCCAGGTTGCTGAAACTCACACAACCCAGCGCATCCACCAAGCCGACCCTGAAGGTCAACGAATCGTCGCAGATATCGATTACGTGTTCGTAGTGCAGCACCGTGTTGGTCACGGAGGCCACATGGCTCCACGTGCCTTGCGGATACTCCATCCAAATACCATAGTTCGCCCCAGCAGAGGGGATCGGAGGGGTATGCTGCGGCGTCCAGTCCAACACCGCGCTACCCAACGGGGCACTCTGCCCTACCGAGAGGAAAATGGTGCACAGCGTATCGCTTGGAGCCGAAGTATTCGGCGGAGGCGAGGTGGAGACCGCCGTGAGGTAATAACACTGAGGGCTAGCGTCGGCGCCAGCGCCAGGGTGGTAATAGCTTGTGGTACCGTAAACCGGTATCACCGTTAGCAGAGCGCACACTCCGCCGACGCAGTGGTACAACTGGTATTCCTGGAAATCGCCACCTGGATCTGCGGGAGGGGTCCACGTAATGGTCACATCACCGACCAG
>CADECG010000120.1 GCA_902825795.1 uncultured Bacteroidota bacterium | reverse complement strand
CCCACAAAATGCGCGTCGTGGGCAATGTTGCCTTGTGCCCGTTTATCCTGCACGTATTCATAGACCAAGTATCCAATACCCACTATCCAGCCCGGTAGTTGAATGATGCCAAAGAGATAGAGCGGGTCCAAGGGGTCCATGACGATCGTTGCGAACAGCACCGCCGCTACTGCCCCGCTGGCCCCCACCGCACGGTATTCCGGGTTGTTGCGATGCCTCAGGTAACCGGGCAGCGCCGCTACGGCCACCGCACCGATGTACAACAGCACGTACATCACCATGTTCCAGTCCGTAACGAACCCCAGTTGTTGCTCCAGCTTCCTACCGAACATCCACAGCACGAACATGTTCACGAAGAGGTGCATGCCGCCGCCATGAACGAAGCCGTGGCTGACGAAGCGGTACCATTCCTTGCGATAAACCACCTGAAAGGGTTCGAACCACATCTTCTCCATTGTGGTGCGGTCGCTCAAAGCCCGCATGGAGAGCAGCACGGTGAACCCGATGATGACGAGAGTGATCATGATGGCGGCGAAAGATGGGCACGAACACCCACAGTGGTATCAGCCCTCAATCCGAATGATCACGGAGAATGCGCCACTCCCCATCCCGTTCCTGCCAAAGCAAGCTGAACCGACCGGCCAGTGTGTCCGTTGCGCGCACCAGTTGCCACGTTCCCGTACACCATGCGTGGGCATCGCCTGCGGGCAACAACTCAATGGTCTTGAAGGTGAGGTCACCCATTGCCGCGGCATCCGGGTAACTCATTCTGTAGCGCTCGGTCACCGCCGCGCGGCCACAATCCTGGTCCGTCTTTCCGAGAAAGCAGACCTCGTCCCAGTAGCCATGCATAAAGCCGTCGATGCTACCGGCATCCCATTCCTTCTCTTGTGATCTCATGACATCAGCGATCGCCGCGGCATCCGAACCATCGAAAGGGTCCGAGCACGCGGTCAACAAGAGCAGAATGGGCACTGCATGTCGCATGGGAACGGGGGATAAAGTCAAAGGCCACCTCGCGGTGGCCCTTCGTAGCGCGGGGGAGACTTGAACTCCCGACCTCATGATTATGAATCATGCGCTCTAACCAGCTGAGCTACCGCGCCATATCATCTTCACCTTCCGGAAAAGGCGCGCAAATATAGACGCGTGCCCAAACGAAGTGATCCACGAATGGGCTTTGACGGGTAACGTGTTTTTCTACCTTGTCCCCGACACTTACCACGGAACCGGATATGGCGAAGAAAGCTGCGGCCAAGGCCAAGAAGACCACTATGAAGAAGGGCGTAAAGCCTGTGCGTATGCCGCAGAAGCCAGCCAAAGCGAAACCAGCGCGATCATCGAAACCCGTTGCCAAGAAGCCCGTGAAGGCGGTGCGATCGGCGGGTAACCCGAAGTCTGCGTCGGCCCAGAAGCCAAAGGCCGCAAAGAGCAAAGCCCCGATCGCGAAGAAGCCAGTGGCAAAACCTGTGAAGGCCGCCCCTGCTGTAAAAAAGGTACAGCCAACGGCGATCGCGAAAAAGCAGGTGAAGGCAGTAGCGCCCGCGCCGAAGCTTGCTGCTGCCAAGCCGGTTGCAGCCAAAGTGGCTCCAGCCCCCGTGGCGGTCCGGCCATCTGCGCCAGTGCAGCCTATGGTCGTGAAGAAAAAGCCGTTGAAAGAGAAGTATTCCATCGAATTCTTGGTGCACTCCACCCCTTCAGCGCTTTACGAAATGCTCCTTTCCCCCAGCGGATTCAGTGAGTGGTACTGTGATGATGTGGACGTGCGTGGAGAAGAGTACACGTTCAAATGGGGAAACGAAGAGGAAGTGGCGATGATCATCGGACAACGCCAGAACGAGGTAACACGGTTCCACAGGGTGGACGATGATGACCCGGACAGCTATTTCGAGTTCCGCATCAAGATCGACCCAATTACCGACGAAGTAGCGCTGATCGTTACCGACCACGCTTGGCCGCACGAACTGGAGAACTCAAAGGCCCTTTGGGCAAGCCAGATCGCGAATCTGACGCGCGTGCTCGGAGCGTAACGGAACGGCCGGATCTTTGCGCACAGCGCGCGTGATGAAACGACTCCACATCCTGATGCTGCGGTCCTTCCGGGGGCCCTTCATCATCAACTTCGTTCTGGTGCTGTCGTTCCAGATCATGTTGTTCCTGTGGAAGTATGTGGACGACTTAATGGGCAAGGGTCTGGAATGGACCGTGCTGGGCGAGTTGTTCATGTATGCGGCGGCCACGTTCGTCCCCCTATCCTTTCCGCTGGCCATCCTGTTGAGCAGCATGATGACGCTGGGCGCGCTTGGCGAGAACAGTGAGTTGATCCCGATGAGGAGCGCTGGTCTGGGACTCTTCCGCATCATCTATCCATTGGTTCTCGTGGTCGTGGTGCTCACGGGCATCTCGTTCTGGTTCAGCAACAACGTGATCCCCGTTGCGAACCTGAAGTTCTACAGCCTGTTGTGGGACGTTACCCAAAAGAAGCCCGCGTTGAACTTGCAGCCAGGCGTGTTCTATAATGGCATCACCGGAGTGAGCATACGCGTGCGCGAAAAGCATGAGGATGGCCGCTTGGAAGATGTGCTCATTCACGATCACCGCGACCAGTTCCAAGGCAACCGCACGGTGATAAGGGCTGCGTCAGGCACCATGCGCAACAGCATCGACGGTCGATATCTGCTGTTGGACCTTGAGGACGGTGCCATGTACGACGAGCGCTCGGCTTTAGGGGACACACGCCCACGGAAGAACAGCAAAGCGAACTACCCCTTGCTACGCGGGCGCTTTGCCCATGACCAACTGCGGCTCGACCTCAGTGGATTGGACTTCAAACGCGTGGACGAAGAACTATACAAGGACCAGTATAAGATGCTCACGCTCGGTCAACTGGCAGCGTCCATCGATACCATGGAGTATAACTTCAGAAGACTCCAATTGGTGCAGCAGAACTACTTGCGCAACGCTTCGTGGGCACTGGCAGATAGCGCCGCGCGAAGCGGGAATACTCCAGGCAAGGACCGAAGGCAGGTGCCCGCCCGCGTGAATGCTCGGGGACAAGAAGGCCACTATGACCGGGCAATGGACCTTGCCCGCAGCCAGATCAATTTCATTGAGCGTGGCCTGGCTGAGCGCCATCAGGCAAAAGAACTGCTCGCTCGGTACGGCATTGAATGGCATCGCAAACTCATGCTCGCAGCCACCTGCATCATCTTCTTTTTCATCGGGGCACCATTGGGTGCGATCGTGCGCAAAGGGGGTTTGGGGCTTCCTGTGGTGATCGCCGTGCTTTTCTTCCTGCTCTACCATGTGATCAGCTACAGTACCGAGCAAATGGTGAAGGGTCTGGACATCGCGCCGTGGCCGGGTATGTGGATCAGCACGCTGGCCGTGTTCCCGATCGGTCTCTTCCTCACTTATAAGGCAGCAACCGACAGTCCGCTCCTTGACCGCGATGCGTATCATCGCGCTTGGGAAAAGTTGGTGCGAAAGCGCGGCACACCCACGACCAGGTAGGGATGAAACCGATGCGTATCCTGCAACTGTGCAACAAGCCGCCCTACCCCCCCATAGACGGTGGTAGCAAGGCCATGCACAACCTTACGCGCGGTCTATTGGCTGGTGGTCACGAGGTGAAAGTGCTGTGCATCAGCACGCCGAAACACCCGTTGGATGTCGACGCGATCCCACGAGCATACGCTGACGCAACGCAGATCGAATGTGTGTTCGTGGATACCAGTATGAACGTGGTGGATGCGTTCACCGATCTGGTGACCATGGACAACTACAACATCAGCCGGTTCTTCAGCGCCGACATGGACATACGGCTCATACGGCTATTGAGCGAGCGACGCTTTGACGTGATCCTGCTCGAGAGCCTTTTCGCCACGCCCTACATCGCCACGATACGTCGTTACACCAAAGCGCGCATCGTGCTACGCAGCCACAATCTGGAACATGTGATCCAGGAACGCATTGCCACCGGCGAACGGAACTTCCTGAAAAAGCCGTACCGGCAGTTCCTGGCCCGGCAACTGAAGAAGTACGAGATGGCCGTGTTGGAACAAGTGGATGGCGTGGCGGCGATCAGCCCCAGCGATGCCACGAAATTCGCGGCGCACTGTAAAAGCACGCCTATCGCCACCATACCCTTCGGTGTGGACCCTGCCGAGTACGACACGCCGCCCGCGACCGGAACCCCGGTCTTCTTCCACTTAGGCAGTATGGATTGGCTGCCGAACGAAGAAGGCATCCGCTGGCTGCTCGAAAGCGTATGGCCGAAAGTGCTGAAGAAGCATCCGAAGGCCAAGTTGCATTTGGCCGGGAATAAGATGCCGAAGGACCTGTGCGATTCGGACATGGAAGGTGCCACCGTGAGCGGCCGGGTCCGCAATGCCCTGAACTGGATGGCAACGCGACATGTCATGGTGGTTCCCCTGTTCAGCGCCGGTGGCATGCGCGTGAAGATCATCGAGGGCATGGCGCTGGGCAAGTGTGTCATCAGCACACCGATCGGTGCGGAGGGCATCGATTTCACCGATGGCCGTGATATCCTCATTGCCAAGACGGCTGCCGATTTCGCCGAACAGATGATCGGCCTGCTCGAGGACCCGGAGCGCGCAACGGTGATCGGAAAGCACGCGCGCAAGCTGGTGGAAGAACGCTACAGCGATCGCCGGATCGTTCGCGATCTCGTTTCGTTCTTCAAGAGCCTTGAGAAGGCATGAAACTGTTCGTCCTGCTCAGTCGGGTGCCTTATCCACTGGAAAAGGGCGACAAACTGCGCGCTTATCATTTGGTGAAGCGGCTCGCCCAGCGGCACGACGTATTCCTCTGTTGCCTGAGCGACCAACCGGTCGCACCAGGAGCCGTTGAACACTTGAGCGGTTTCTGCCAGCACATCGAGGTCGTGCACCTCCCCCGCTGGCGCATCATCCTCAAACTGGCGAACGCTGTCTTTACGCGACTGCCGTTCCAAGTGAGCTACTTCCACCATGCGGCGGCACAGCGCCAGGTGGATGCCGCCATCGACCGCTTCAAGCCCGACCATGTGTTCTGCCAACTGGTGCGCACCACCGAGTACGTGCGCGATCGGTGGACCTTGCCGAAGACACTCGATTACATGGACACGCTCAGCAAAGGCATGGAGCGGCGTACGGAGACATCGTCCTTTTGGCTGAAGCCATTGTTGCGTGCCGAAACGCGACGGCTCATTGCTTACGAGAACCTGATGTTCGACCTGTTCGACCATTGCGTCATCATCAGCGCGCAGGACAGGGATTACCTCTACCACCCCGGTCGCACGGACATGGCCGTGATACCGAACGGAGTGGATACGGAGCACTTCCTTCCCATGGCCTCCGAACCCCACTACGACCTGCTCTTCACCGGCAACATGAACTACCCGCCGAACATCGACAGCGTGCTGTTCCTGGCCGATCGTGTGCTGCCCTTGGTGCGCAAAGAGCGGCCCGGCACCAGCCTGCTCATCAGCGGGGTGGACCCCAGCCCGCGCGTGCGCGAATTGGCCGATCGTGATCCCTTGATCACCGTTACCGGCTGGGTGAAGGACATCCGCGCATCCTACGCCGATGCCCGCATTTTCGTGGCGCCCATGCAGATCGGTACTGGTTTGCAGAACAAACTGCTCGAGGCCATGGCCATGCGCATGCCATGCATTACAAGCCCCTTGGCCAACAACGCGGTAGGCGCCACGCCCGACGAGGCGATCCTGATCGGCACGGAACCCATGGAACACGCCGAGAACATCCTTCGGTTGCTGAAAAGCCCAGAGGAACGCGAGCGCATCGCCATCAACGGACACCGCTTCGTGCAGCAGCGGTTCGACTGGCAGCGGAGCGCCGCCGTGCTCGATGCGTTGATCACTTCCTGAGAAAGTGTTCCGAGAATGCCTCAACGCAGAGGGGCAGAGGCGCCAAGAACGCAGAGCAGAATTGATTTCTGTCGGAAGCAGAGGCGCGGGGCTGATCCCGCTGCGCGGGATCCTCAGCGCCTCCCTCTTTGCGAAAATGAACTCTGCGAACCCTGCGCCTCTGCCCCTCTGCGTTGAGTAGACCAGGGCATGCGCAGCAAACAGCAACTGAGGCCCGGACCCTTGGCCTAATTTCGCCCCATGAGCGGACTGGACAGGATAGAGGAGGCCATCGCGGACATCCGATCGGGCAAGGTGGTGATCGTGGTGGATGACGAGGATCGCGAGAACGAAGGCGACTTCCTTACCGCTGCCCGCAATGCAACACCGGAAGTGATCAACTTCATGGCCACACACGGACGCGGCCTCATCTGCGCCAGCCTTACCGAACAGCGTTGCAAGGAATTGGAGTTGGACCTTATGGTGCGCGACAACACCGCACAATATGAAACGCCGTTCACCGTCAGCGTTGACCTGAAAGGCCACGGCACCACCACCGGCATAAGCGCCAGCGACCGCAGCAAAACGGTGCTCGCGCTCATCGACCCCAACACCCGCCCAAGCGAACTCGGCCGACCCGGACACATCTTCCCGTTGAAGGCCCGCGATGGTGGCGTGCTGCGCCGGACAGGTCACACCGAAGCAACG
This sequence comes from uncultured Bacteroidota bacterium, assembly GCA_902825795.1. Lineage (GTDB taxonomy): Bacteria > Bacteroidota > Bacteroidia > Flavobacteriales_F > PHOS-HE28 > PHOS-HE28. The sequence continues at coordinate 4,649 of CADECG010000120.1, read as the reverse complement.
GTGGACCTTGCGCGTCTTGCTGGATTCGAACCCGCCGGTGTGCTGGTGGAGATCCTCAACGAAGACGGCACTATGGCCCGGTTGCCACAGCTGAAGGAGATCGCCAAACGCTTCAACCTGAAACTGGTTTCCATTGCCGACCTGGTAGCCTACCGCCTGCGCACCGAACGCTTGGTGGAGCGCTTGGTGGAAGTGCAACTACCCACCGAGCACGGCGATTTCGATCTGATCGCATTCCGGCAGACCACCACCGGCGAAGAGCACCTTGCCTTGGTGAAGGGTGAGTGGAAGCCCGATGAACCCGTGATGGTGCGCGTACACAGCAGCTGCATTACGGGCGATGTGTTCGGCAGTTGCCGCTGCGATTGCGGCCCGCAACTGCACGCTGCCATGCGCGCCATCGAGCGCGAAGGCCGCGGTGTGGTGGTGTACATGCACCAGGAAGGTCGTGGCATCGGCCTCATCAACAAGTTGAAAGCATACAAGCTGCAGCAGGAAGGCCACGACACGGTGGAAGCCAACAAGCTGCTGGGCTTCGATAGCGACTCCCGCGACTACGGTGTGGGTGCCCAGATCCTTCGCAACCTCGGCGTGCAGAAAATGCGCTTGCTCACCAACAACCCCAAAAAACGCTCAGGCCTTATCGGCTACGGCTTGGAGATCGTGGAGAACGTGGCCATTGAAATGGAAGCCAACGACCACAACCGCGGCTACCTGCTTACCAAGAAGCTGAAGCTGGGGCATGATCTGAGGATAGAGTAGTACAGGCAAGTTGCTGTGCCGCCATCTGGACTCTCTTCGTTTCCTGCATGGAAGCGATGCCCATCCGATCGCTTGTTTACTGCGGCCATTGTTGGATGACACTTCACATTGTACGACTTATCCACAATGGGTAATAGAGACTTTGTCTGTTCGTTGCTGAATTCGAACTTCACGATCGAAACCCACGCAACTCAGCAAAAACATCGGCGATCATGGCAACCACCAACCTCCCCTACGATGTGTTTCGCTTTGCCACGGTAAGAGCGCCGCGGAAACCGAAAGAAGAACTCGCCACGTCTCGCACCGTAGCGTATAACAGTTCAAGCGCGCTGTATACGTCTTTGCAAGCCCAGCGCGCCGGTGCGAACCCTCGCACCACTATGCGCACAACAGCACAGACCTTCAAGACCAGCAACGCTCTTTACGTGCCTTCCATCGCCACACTAAATGGGTTGTTCCCGGGCTTTGGCAAGGTGGATGACTACATGCGCACCGAGCAGAAGAGCGCCGTAGTAGCAGACTTGCGAGCGCTGGTAGAAGGCCCTTCAGTTCTGAACCAAACAGCGGCGGCGTATGTGTCGGGGGGGGGGGTACGCCTCTCTGAAGTCGAGGGTCTGGGACAATCTCTTCGCTCTCTCAATACTCGGCGAACAAACAGCCTTGCGCACCGAGGAGGTGCGTATGTTGAGGCTGTTGGGTATCGTGGAGAAGCTTGCCACCGGTGATGCCGTGCTGAATACTGGGGTAGGCATCTTCAGCTTGTATATGGCCACTGTACTCCTGCCCGGGGATGTCTTTCCGTTGGCTGATCTCGCTTTGCCCACTGAACCGACAACCCAACCTGTGGTTACGGATGTTGAACTGGAAACCGCGATCGCCCGACTCGGTGAATTGCAGTTCGCTTGGCGAGAGATCAATACCGCATACGAACAACAAGTGTTGGAGTATCGCAGCCTCCAATTCGAGATCGTCACCGAGGATCCGGCCCAACCCGCGCCGGAACCGATCGTAAAGCACGACCCGCTGGCTTTGGCAGAGGCCCGCGTATATAACCTCGACACCAGAACACTGGAAGTCATAAACGGCTATGGCGCGACGCAAGAGTTCAGCTACATGCCGGACATCCAGGAGAAATTGCTCGCCGAAATGAGGGAAGTGGGCAGGATCGTACACGGGCGAAAGGACAACTATTCCGTAGTGCGCTTGAACTCCTCATTGATCCAACTCAGCAACGAATGCGCTGACCTCCCGCCGGTATCGCCATGCAGCCCATTCAATGCAGGCAACCTGGTGCAATGGCCTGGTGGCGCCGGACATGTGCGGCCCCTTGGTATCGGTGACCTGAAGGTGGTGAAAAGCCAATTGCTGAAGTACGAATTGGGCGAAGTGGCCCACGTGGAAAATATGCTGAAGGGCGAAAAAAAGGTGCGCACCTTCCGCAACCTCGACCGTAACGAGACCAGCACGACCACGGACAATGAAACCACGCGCGAAACGCTGAAGGAGACCCAGACCACAGAGCGCTTCGAACTGCAACAGGAAGCGAGCAACATAACCCAGCAGGACCAGGAGAGTTCACTTGGTGTAACCGCGGCGTATGGTTTCCCGGCCGGCAGCATCGGGTTGAATGCCAACATTTCAAGTTCGACCTCTGAACTTGAAGCCACATCGCAGGCAACAACCTATGCGAAGGATGTCATGGAGCGCGCGTTGAGCCGGGTGATCGAGCGCACGCGCACCACGCGCACCGTGACCACCATTGTAGAGCACGAAGACACGGCCGAGCACAGCTTCGACAATACCACCGCAGGGGGTGGTGGCACTGACAATATCGCGGGCGTTTACCGCTGGCTCGATAAGCTCTACTACAACAAGGTGGTCAACTACGGCAAGCGCCTCCTGTTCGAATTCGTGGTGCCTGAGCCCGCCGCCTTCTATCTCTTCAGCAAGCTGGCCAAGCCTGCTGGGAACGATGTGATGCAGATGCCCCCGCCGTTCGACCTGGTCTCGTTCGGCGATGTACGCATCGATAACTACGACACACTCGCAGTGCGCTACGGTGCGGTAGGCGTAAAGCCACCACCGGTAACCATGGTCACCATTTCGAAGACAAGAGGAGTTCAGCCGGATGGAACGAATGACTTCAACACATGGAGCGACGTTTTGACCATACCCAGCGGCTACCGTTCCATGCACGCCCGCGTGTCGATCATACTCAGCGTTGGCAACGCGAACTACGTAACCGTTTGCATCGATACCCAAGCGCCGTTGACCCGCTACGTGAATAGTGTGGAAACGATCCCCATTGGGCAACATACCGGCGAGATACCAGTAACCCTGCGGGCATTATCCAACCACTACGCTGTGGCCATTGAAGTGTTCTGCTCCCCTACTGCCGAGACTTTCCAGCAATGGCAGATCGACACCTACGCCGCCCTGAAGACCGCGTACGACCAAAAGGTGAGCGAGTACAACCGATGGGTGAGGGAGCAATCCATCATTTCCTCCCGACCAGGGGGGAACAACCCGCTCCTCAACCGTCAGGTCGAGCGCAACGAACTGAAGAAGCACTGCATCGAATTCATCACCGGCCAGCGCTTCGAGAGCTTCGACGCCATGCGCACCAATACCCTGAGCGGCTACCCGGAGTTCTCCTTTGCCGAAGCCACTACCGAGGGCAAGTACATCCAGTTCTTCGAGCAGGCCTTCGAGTGGGAGCAGATGAGCTATTATTTCTATCCCTACTTCTGGGCGCGCAAGCGCGAGTGGGTCAACATCTTGAAGCGCGATGAGAACGATCCGCTCTTCATGAACTTCCTACAGGCCGGTGCCGCGCGCGTGTTGGTGCCTGTGCTCCCCTCCTACACCAAGGCCATCCTGCACTACCTCAGCACCGCTGGCGAGATCTGGAACGGCGAGGACGTGCCCATGCCCGATGATCCCATGTACGTGAGCATCGTGGACGAGATCAAGGAAGCCGATGGCTTGTTCGAGGGCGGCGAGATCGTGGGCGAACCGTGGATCAGCAAGGTGCCTACCAACCTGGTATATCTCACCAGCTTGACGCCCTCGCCGAACCTGCCGGACTATAGCGCGGATCTGTTGCCGCCTGCATAACGCCAAGGGGCTACACTGACATGGCAACCAAGAAGCTTGGCGGCGTGCGCTACTTGACTTTCGCCGGTGGCGGAGGCAAGGGTATTGTTTACCTCGGCGTGATCAAGGCATTGGAAGAAGCACTGCACGGACTGCCACGTGACAAGGTCTGGGCTCCGCTTGAAAGTCCTGAAGAAGTTCCGTATGCGAACAACTTCCCAGAGAGCGCCTTCCACGATAAACCGCTCATTGACATTTCCCAGCCGATCAAAGACCGCGAGATACTCGGCATCAGTGGTGCTTCGGCTGGTGCTATTACCGCCTTCATGTTGGCAATGGGCATGTCGTCCCGGCAGATCTTCGAGGTGGTGGAGAGTACCAGGAGCAAAACCGTTGAATTGAACAAGAACGAAAGTGTTGCCCTATTTGAAACGTTCTTCGGCCCACCGCATATTTCCAAATTGCGCTCAGTAGCCGACGGTGAGCCAAATATCGAAGAACCTTACGCCGACGAGCGATGGAAGACCAACGCGATAGGCTGGCTGGGCGCTGGTATTGTCGAGGCCACAAAGTTCATGGAGAAGGATCCGGAACAGGACCGTTCAGTTCCTGTAAGGATGATTTTCGATTCTGCCGTTCCAGGACAGTATGCGGGAAAGAGTATCGTGGATGTCTACACCATGAGCCTCCTTTCCGGCTATGGTGTTTTCACCGGCATAGAAGTGCGCACTCTATTCGATTCACTATTGGAGGAGCAATTGCTCAATGGCATTGAGCAAAGCGATTGGGAT
>CADECG010000119.1 GCA_902825795.1 uncultured Bacteroidota bacterium | reverse complement strand
CTTCTTCTCCCAAGGCTTCACGAAGAGGGTACGCGCGTCGCCGCTGTTCACCGTGGCCACCTGGCTCAATGGGACCATGCTACCGTAGTAATCCACCTTCACGCTATCGAGCATGCTGGGGTTGGCCGCACCGGCCCTGACTTTCGTAAGTTCCTGTTCGAGGTGCGCAACCGCCTTGCGCATGTGGTCCTCGGTCTGGCTGATGATGGCACGTGTATCGATCATGGTCTATGGAATAGGGCGCGAAAATAGTCGGGCTTCGTCCCGGGCTCAGAACTCCACCAGCGTACCCACTTGCTCACCCTGCATTAAGCGACCCAGATTGCCGGGCTTGTTCATGTCGAAGATGATGATGGGCAGCTTGTTCTCGTTGCAAAGCGTGAAGGCGGTAAGGTCCATCACGTTGAGGCCTTTCTCATACACCTCCGTGAAGCTGATGCGGTCGTACTTGGTAGCGGTCTTGTCCTTTTCCGGATCGGCGGTATAGATGCCGTCCACGCGGGTGCCTTTCAGGATCACGTCGGCTTCGATCTCAATGGCACGCAGGCTCGCGGCCGTGTCCGTAGTGAAATACGGGTTGCCCGTACCTGCACCGAAGATCACGATGCGGCCTTTCTCCAAGTGGCGCACCGCGCGGCGGCGGATGAACGGCTCGGCAACCTGTTCCATCTTGATCGCGCTCATCAACCGGGTCTTGTAGCCCTTGGCTTCCATGGCGCTCTGCAGTGCCAAGCTGTTGATCATTGTGGCCAACATGCCCATGTGATCGCCTTGCACACGGTCGATCCCATTACCTGCGGCCTGCATGCCCCGATAGATGTTGCCACCACCGATCACTACGGCCACCTGTATCCCGCTCTTGGCGACAGCAATGATCTCATCGGCATATTGGTTAACACGCACACTGTCGATGCCGTAGTCCTGCGAGCCCATAAGGCTTTCACCGGAGAGCTTCAGAAGGATGCGCTTGTAAGTGTGGGGCTTCGTGTTCGTAGGCATGGTGTTCTGGCGGTAAAAGTCAAAAAAAGAGGGAGGCCTCAGCCTCCCTCTCACTATTTGGTCATCAACAGCATCACTGCATCAACGAGTGACGCTTGAAGCCCGTTGCGGTGAGGTCCTTGTCCTGGCTCTTCAGGTATTGCTCCACGCTCAGTTTGTTGTCCTTGATGAACTCCTGTGCAAGCAAAGTGTTCTCCTTGAAGAACTTGTTGAGGCGACCGGCGGCGATCTTCTCGGCCATCTCGGCGGGCTTGCCCTCTTGAATGGCGAGTTCCTTACCGATCTCCAATTCCTTGGCGATCGTTTCGGCGCTCACGCTGTCCTTGTTCAAGGCCACAGGGGCCATGGCTGCGATCTGCATCGCTACATCCTTGGCAGCAGCTTCGAAGCCTGCTTTGTTGAGGCCGACAATGCTCACCACTTTGTTGCCGGGATGGTTGTATGCGTATACGAACTCGGCGTCCACCGTTTCGCAAACGCTCACGTCTATCTTCTCGCCGATCACGCCGGTCTGCTCGATCACCTTGTCGGCGACGGTCAGGCCCTTGCTGTCATAGGCTGCGGCCTTCAGTGCCTCAACACTGGTGGCGCCACTTTCGAGTGCCACTGCCGCCATGCGCTCCGCCACTGCGGCGAAGTCGGCGTTCTTGGCCACGAAATCGGTTTCGCAGTTCAAGCAGATCATCACACCGTGCTTACCGTCGGCACTGACCTTACCGATCACGAGACCTTCGGTCGCATCACGGTCGGCGCGCTTAGCGGCCACCTTCTGGCCTTGTTTGCGCAGCAGGTCGATCGCAGCGTCAAAATCGCCATTGGCCTCCGTGAGGGCCTTCTTGCAATCCATCATGCCCGCGCCGGTGATCTGGCGCAGCTTGTTCACATCGGCGGCTGTAATGGCCATGGTCGTGCTCACTTCTTGGTCGGTTGTTGGTTCGAAATACTGCTTTCGGCGTAAAGTCCAGAACGGGGTTTGCCAGCGCATCGGCGCGGGCTCGTTCGCCCCTACTGCTTCTCCTCGGTGCCTTCTTCCACCTCGGCGCCCTCCTCCTTCTCCTCTCCTTCGGCACCTTCAGCATCAGCGAGGCTCTTGTCGCCCTTGCGCTCCTCGAGGCCTTCATTCACAGCGGCCAGCATGATGCCGACGATCTTCTCGATGCTCTTGGTGGCATCGTCGTTCGCAGGGATGGGGAAATCCACCAGATCGGGATTGCTATTGGTATCCACCATAGCGAAGGTGGGGATGCCCAATTTGCGGGCTTCCGCCAATGCGATGTGCTCCTTCACGATGTCTACGATGAACACAGCAGCGGGCAGACGGGTAAGGTCGGCGATGGAGCCGAGGTTCTTTTCCATCTTCTCGCGCTGACGCATCACTTGCAGGCGCTCGCGCTTGCTCATGTTCGAGAAGGTGCCGTCCACTTGCATACGATCGATGGTGGCCATCTTCTTGATCGCCCGACGGATCGTTCCGAAGTTGGTGAGCATACCACCGCTCCAACGCTCCGTTACGTATGGCATGCCGCTCTCCTTCACCTTGGTGGCGACGAGCTCCTTGGCCTGCTTCTTCGTAGCAACGAACAGGATCTTCTTCCCGCTGCGGGCGATGCTTTTCATCGCGTTGGCCGCCTCGTCCAACTTCACCACCGTCTTATTCAGATCGATGATGTGGATACCTTTCTTCTCAGCGAAGATGTAAGGCGCCATGTTCGGGTTCCACTTGCGGCGCAGGTGGCCGAAGTGTACACCGCTCTCGAGCAATTCTTGGAAATTCGTACGTGCCATGTCTCTTTAGTTCACTTTCCTTGTTCCCGTTATCACAGGCATCCTGAGGGTAGCCAGCCACCGGAGCAGCTGAGTCCGCCAGGATTGGATCCTGAACAAGCGTGGGACCTTAACGCTTGCTGAATTGGAAGCTCTTACGAGCCTTCTTTTTACCGAACTTCTTACGCTCCACGGCGCGTGGGTCGCGGGTCATCAGGCCCTCTTTTTTCAAGGCTGGCTTCAGCTCCGCGTTGTGCTTCACCAATGCGCGGGCAATGCCCAACCGCACGGCATCCACTTGACCGGTGGTTCCACCACCTTCAACGCTCACGGCGACATCGAATTGACCCTCCGTGCTGGTGAGCTTGAAGGGTTGCGCCAGCTTGAACTGCTGGATGACCAAGGGGAAATACTCCTTGGCCTCTTTCCCGTTCACGGTGATGACACCCTTACCAGCCGATAAGTGTACCCGGGCTGTGCTGGCCTTGCGGCGGCCGAGACTGTTGATGATCTCCATCTTACTTAATGGTATTCAGGTCGATGGCGCGGGGCTTCTGCGCTTCATGTTTGTGGGTGGTGCCTGCCACAACGTGCAGGTTGCTGAACTGTGCACGACCGAGCTTGGTCTTCGGCAGCATGCCCTTAATGGCGATCTCCACCATGGCGATCGGCTTGCGGCGCATGAGATTCTTGGCTGTTTCGACATGGCGACCACCGGGGTAACCGCTATACCGGTCGTACTCCTTGTCCTCCCACTTGGTGCCGGTAAGGCGAACCTTCTCGGAGTTGATCACCACCACATGATCGCCACAATCGGCGTGCGGGGTGAAGGTGGGCTTGTGCTTGCCGCGTACGAGCATGGCAACTGCGCTGGCCAAACGGCCTACGGGCAGGTTCTCGGCGTCCACCAACAGCCATTCCTTCTGGATGGTAGCGCTGTTGGCCATGGACGTGGTATGGGTGGTAGATGCCACTGGTCCTGTGTGTTGTATCGTTCCTTGGCCCGTCCACCGTGGCTTTCCCGACAAATAGGGATACGCGCTTCCGCTGGAAAGGGGCGGCGAAGATAGGCCTATGAACCTAACCGCCAAACAATAGCCCATGTTCGGCCTTGCAAATCACTTTCAGTGGTCAGCTTCTTAACGAAGTGATCTTAATTGGATAGGCTCTACTGAGCCGTAAGAGCGCATTGCTCTTCAGTAATCCCGTTGCTAAATCTCTGTCTGCCGCCAGACGCTTGAGGTCACTTTTGCTGGTCGTTGCGCTTCGTGATGCGCGGAAATAAGCTCGGCCCTATACGTTCCCGTACTGTTGGCGATTTCCTCGAACTCAGCCATTGGGATGCCAAACTTCTCCGAGAACACCTCCACCTCTGTCCGGGAGTAAAGTGCCTTGCGCTCTATCATATGGGCGTATTCCCCCCACTTCAGCCATACCGCATAATCCCGGTCGAAAATGGCCTCCTTATTCACCATTGCCTCAAGCTCGGCATACGCCTCAACGCGGCCATACCACTGCTTGAAACGCTCGTATTCTGTCGGATGCTCTTCCCTGAGACCCTTAAAGGATCGACGCAAGAACTTATGTTCTTCCAGTTTGGCGATGAGAGACTGTTCGCGCAGCATAGCTTACACACACTGTTCGAGGTCCTCCTCCAATTCATCCTCTAGCTCCTCTTCCAGCTTGATGCGCTCGTCCTTTTTCGCCTCAACAGCCTTCTTTACATCATCCGGCTTGTCAGCGTGTATGTACAACTCGCAATAAGAATTGGCCACCATGTTCGCAGGTAATGCCAAGAGGAATTTGGCCTTTGCTTCCTCCAGTGTTTTACCCGTGACAATTGGACCCCAAGGATGATCCTTGATGTACAGTGTGACGTGCCCATTGTTAGGGTCCGTCTTCCTTCCGATCGTGGCAATAAGATTTTTGGTCGCCATGGTACAAATCTATAAGATGAACAACGACGCACCGAGATCGGGAGTGTTAAGAATATCGGGCGCCTTGACCTGACGCCATAAAAATCATCCCTGTCGCTTAGGCTTAGGCTTCCTTTTGGCCGACCTCTTGCGCACCCGCTTCACCGCGTCAGGTGAAAGGCGAAGCATGGCACCTAGCACGTCCTTCAACTTGGCGCCATTCTCATTGAGGATGATTTCCCCAGCTTCTTTGGCTTTGCTCATGCACGGCTAAGGTAGTACCACACAACGCGATGCGGGTACATCTTGCCATCCCACTTTCTGCGGATGTGGTAGAACCAAGCGCGTGCAATGCGCTCTCGTGCTTCCACCATGTAGAGCTGACGCTTGAACTTCACATGTGCGCCAATGCGGAACGGTCTGACCTTCTTGGGCCACGGGCGGCGCTGAAGTTGCCTTGGACTACTCAGGTAGTCCGGCAACTTGTTCGGCTTGCTTAGGCCGCCGATATGTGAGGCGTTTTCCTACCGCACCCTTTAGAACGAGCATTACCTTCTCTACATCGCTCTTGTCCCTGTTCCCAAAAACGAACTGGCGCTCGTCCAAATACCTCTGCAAGTGTGGGCGGCTAACGTGTATGTGAACACCGTATAAGCTACGCTGTATGATCCCGGCCACAGCCTCGGCCGTATTGTTACTCACCATGAGGCCATCTTCTTTCTTGCCATACTGACCCTTTACGTGACATACCGAATGATGACCACCATCAAAGTATTCGCCAATGCCTTTGTAGGCAGTGTTTTCGTCCGTCATAATGGTTGAGGACGAATCCGCAACTGTGCGAATGTGTTTGAAGAGCGTATCCTTCGTCACGTCGCATACTGCGCGGATGTGCGCTTTCGTGCCACCGTGTTCTACCAGTATGGCCACCGGCTGCTTCTCCGTTCTGTGCTCGCGCTTCGATCGCGCTACGCGCGGCGAACCACCAACCCAAACCTCATCGGCGTGAAGAACACCCTTCAAAGAATTAGCAACAGGTTCCTCGCGCATTGCTTCACGTACGCGCATTCCTGCGTGCCAAAGGCATTCGATGTTGCCATAGCCGATACTGCCATCGTTCAGGGTACGGGCTTCGTTACTCTCCCTTCTAAGTTGGTGCGTACTCGTTCCGAATTTGGCCGAAGTCATGCTCGTAATGATCTCCAACCATTTCACGAGCGAGAACTTGGATCCATGGAACACGGTCGAAGTTGTGACCGTGAATTGACGGCGGGGCTTGCAGTCCTTGCACATGTACAACCCATCACGGATGCGCTTCGCGGGGTTCGGCGTGATCTTAGTGATACGCTTCGGCGAACAGTTTCCGCAAAACGGACACGTTGGTCCTTGAGGCCACATGACGCTCTCGAATAGTTCGCGGGCTTCATCTTCAGTAAGGCGGCGCAGTTCGTTGATCGTCATGGCGTCAGTAAGACTTTGTCTTACAAATGTAGACAATGAAAGAACTCTGTCAAGAGCCGGTGGCGATTTTTTCAAGGTGGCGCCGAAGAAAGTTCGACAATGATCGACCGTCCTTCTTGGCGATCTTGTCCAGCTTCGCTTTCACTTCCTTGCTGATGCGGATTGTAATAGATGTGTCCATGGCCGCTAAGTAAGACAAAGTCTCACATGTGTCGATCGTCGATATTTCTTATATTTGACCCCAATCAGGCGGGCCGTTCCCAAAATCCATGGCCTCGTAGAGGGTCACCAAGGAACAGCCCGCCCGTCTTAGAATCGTTCTTTCCAACATAGGTGCTCCGCCGGGATTCGGACCCGGATCGCTCACTTGCTTGCGAGGCCCGCCGCTTTAGAGGCGTCGGATAGGTGAGGCATTCTTCCGTTTGAACTACGGAGCAGCTATGTAGTAAAAGCTGGGTCGTACGCCGGGATTTCAACCCGGATCTCCGCCTTCAGGCCATCCTTGCGGATGGTGCAACCCCGGAAGCGGTATTCTTTTCATTGGCACTACGTACCCCAGTATCGTCAGACCGGCCGCGCCCCAAGCGCGGCTTTGGTCATTTGTATAGTCATGTTCATTGGTCAGAGCATTTCATAAAGACCATCGTTATAGGTGAAGCGTGTTGGGCGCCCTGTCTCCCTGTCCGAGTTCATCGCATCCCGGAGGGCATAGCGAATCTTTTCCTTAAGCACGTCCGCCGGGGTTTCGGTCAGGCTATCCGCCAGCGCTTGGTCGCGCAACGTCTGAAGAGTGGCCTTTCTCCCGGGGATGGCTTCAAAGGCCTTGATGACGATGTTCAGCCAATGACCCTTCTTGACCTGTCTTGACTTCTGATCACCATCGCCACCGCCCGCCGGTGGCTCAGTGGTCATCGGCGGTGATGGGCTATCCACAAGGTGTTTTGTGGTGGATGTGATGCGTTGATCCAAGAACAGCCTCTCCATGTCGATGCCCGGAGACAGCTTGCGCAGGAGATCTTCGATGGACGTTGCCAGTTCGACTATCTCCTTGTTCTCGATTACCAGCGGGTTCATCACCGCGTGGTTCGCTTCGTACTTGTTGCGCAGCCTTAACCACTCATCACGGAGGCTGCTGACTAGGGGCTTTTCTACGAGGGCCATCGGGGGTGAATCTGGCCGCCAAGGTAGATCCCTCCGAACGAACCCTCCAAATCCAACCCTCCGAAGTTTTCCACGATCCCAACCCTCCACCCCAAGTGTCACGGCGCAATCTCAAAGACCCAATAACCATCGGTAGATTGACGCGAAATCCGTCGGGGGTTGCCTGTGGTCGATGGAGGGATCGTTGAAAATGGGCACCACGACCACAATCGAACCGTTCAGGTGATTTGCGAAGCCGCACGTCGGGAAACAATAACAACAGGGGGTTGTCAACGGATGGGTTGACAGGTCATATCGGCCAGCAACCCAATTCTTCCGTAGGGGCTTCCTCCCTACCGCCTGACGAGCGCAAAAAGAACTAAGGCCTACGGCTTACATCTTCACAATGATGAACTCCGTCCGCCGGTTCATCTGGTGCTCGGAATCGGAGCATTTCGTGCCGTTGCCACAGCTGTTCAGAAGCTTCGATTCCCCATAGCCCTTGCCTGCGACACGGTCCTTGGCGATGCCCTTGCTGACGATATAGGCTGCTGAACTTTTCGCCCGTTTGTCGCTCAGGGCCAAATTGCTCTTGTCGCTACCCCGGGCATCGGTGTGGCTGCCCAGTTCGATCACCATGGTGGGGTTATCGGTCATCACTTGCACGATCTTGTCCAGTTCGGCGGCCGCGTCCTTGCGGATCGCATGCTTGCCCAAGTCGAAGTAGATGGGCTTGATGTCGATGGCCTTGCCGATGTCCTTCCCGACATCGATGGCTTCCAACGAACAGACCATATGGTCGTTCAGCACCACTTTCCCGGTCTTGTCGATCCGGTGAATAACAACGCCCGTCTTGGGGAAGTACCCCGGCTTGCTCAACACCACGCGGAACACCAATGAGTCGCCCACACTCATGGACCTGAGGTTGGTGAAGATCTCCCCGCTGGCTTCAGTAGTGCCTTGCATCATGGTTCCGCCAATACCGCGCTCGTCCGTGATGCGGACATCCGCTCCTTGCAACGGGGCGCCTGTCTTGGCATCGCTCACCTTCATCCAGAGGTACACGTTGCTGAGTTTGGCCAGCTCCAGATCGCGAACGAACGTGGTGTCGACCAGCGCATTGGTGACCAAGGACTGACTGCTCGCGCGGTAGTCGCCTTCCTCCGTGGCCATTTCATAGCGCTTGCTTTCCTCCAGCTCGAATTCGTACTCACCGGCATCGCTGGTGGTCACTTGCTTCAGCAAACCGCCTTGTCCATCCTTCAAAAGGATGTTCATGTTCGCCGCCGGTTGGCCCGAGTTCTTGTCGCGCACCGTGCCGCGCACCTTCATTGTTGCGCCCAGTGGTTTGGCAAGGGTGAAGCTGTACAGGTCGTCGCCGCCCATGCCGCCGCTACGGTCGCTGGTGAGATAGCCCTTCAAGCCGGATCCGTCCAGCAGGATCGCGAAATCGTCGCTCGAGCTGTTGATGGGTATACCCGCGTTGATCGCGTTGCCGAAACCAGTGACCGATGCCTTGCACACGAAGATGTCCAACCCGCCCGACCCCGGACGACCATCGCTCGTGAAGAACAAGGTGCCATCTCGTTGTACGAAGGGGAACATTTCATCACCCTCGGTGTTCACCACAGGACCGAGGTTCACCGGCTTGAGCCATTCACTTTCGCTCTTGCGTTTGCACATCCAAATATCCGTGCCGCCCAAACCGCCTGGCATGTCGCTGGTGAAGTACATGGTCTTGCCATCGTCGCTCAAGGCCGGATGACCTGTTGAATAGTCCGCACCATTGTGCTGGAAGGAACGCTCCACCATCCAGTGACCCTCGCTCATGATGCAGCTATAGATCTTCAGGTTCATAACGCCTTGCGCGGTCTTCCCCTTTTTGCCGTCGCTGTAGTTGTTCCTGGTGAACCACACTTCCTGACCGTTCGTATTGAATGCCGCGTTGCTTTCGTGGAAGTGCGTGTTGAGGTCCTCGACCGGTTGTACGTCGCTGAGCTCGGCATCGGGACCGATCTTGCCACTATACAGATCCAGGAACGGATCGCCGTTCCACGCATGCCGGTAACGCGAGATCGCATCGGGCTTACGCGCTGAGGCGAACACCAAACGATCGCCCCAATACGCCGCGCCCATATCGCTATGCGTGCAGTTCTCGTTCACGTTCTTCAGGGTGCACCCCACGATGGGTTTAGCCAAGAGCGCCTTCGCGTAGACCACCGATCCCTGTTGCGTGATCGCGCGGCTATCGTTGGCCGCCATCGCGCGGTACTTCGCCATCCAGCGATCGGCTTCTTCGTATTGGCCGGTGGCCAATAAGCATTGAGAGTAGTTGTAGAGATCTTCCTGCCGGGCGTGGGCACCCTCGGTCACCTTGGCGTACCACTTCGCCGCGTTGTGGAAGTCGCGTACGTTGCGATAGCTCTCAGCCAATCGAACAACGAACAGACCGGTGTCGGCTCCGCACTTCACGGCCTGCTCGTAGTGGTTGATGGCGTCGTGGTAGGCCAGCCCCAAGTAGGCCTTATCGCCTTTGCTCAGCGAATAGCCTTGGGCGACGGCAACGTTGGCCGCCAGCGCGCAGAGCGCGATCAAGAAGGTCTTGTTCAGCATGGCGTGCATCAGAAATAGCGCGGCGAAAGTGTCTTCTCCTTGTTGAAGCGGAAGTCGTATTGCAGCATCAATTCGTGCGAACCGCTCTGCTGGGTCTTCAACGGACTGAGTGTGAAGTCGTAGGAATAACCAGCCCGGAACTGCGGCGTGATATTGTAAGCGATAATCCCTGCCATGCTATCCTCGTTGCGATAGGCCGCACCCAGCCAAAGGCGCTCAGCGAGCAGGAAGTTCGCCGTGAGGTCGATGCCCAACGGCGCGCCGTCCACCGCCTTCACTAAGAAGCTTGGTCGGAATTTCACCGCTGGCGAAAGGGTGAAAACGTAGCCACCAGTGACGAAGTAGTGGCGCTTCTGAGTGACCGCATTCACCGTTACGGTCCCATCGTCCACGCCAAGTAGATCGTGCTGCATAAGCTTTGGTGCGCTGATGCCCAAGTAGCCCTTGTGGCTCCAGTAGTACACACCGAAGCCGAAGTTCGGCTTCGCGCTGCTGCCGATGTTCTGCTGGAACAACGGATCGTTCGCATCGGTACCGGGCACACTGGCGAGGTCGGCATGGAAGAGATCCACCCCGGCTTTCAATCCGAAGGCCAAGCGGGCATTCTGCGTTACCCGGATGCGATAGGCGAAGTCGGCGAAGAGCAACGTATTGTTGATCGGCCCCACTTCGTCGTGCACCACACTCAGGCCAACACCAAGTGAGTTGTTCCGCAGCGGCGAATGCAGCGTCAATGTTTGGGTGCTAGGTGCACCGTCAAGACCTGCCCACTGCTGGCGGGCCAGTCCTGTGATGGTGAGCAAGTCGCTGCTACCAGCGTAGCCGGGGTTCACGCTCAGCGTGTTCCACATGTACATGGTGTACATGGGATCCTGCTGTGCCCGTGCAACGGTGCCCGCAACGGTCAATGAGAAGATGATGGCAACTTTTCGTGATGCTCTCATGGTGAAACGGATGGAGGATGAACCTTGCATCGCCCTTACTTGTTGAGATAGATGTAACCGCTGCGCACTTCCTCACCCTCCGCGCCCAGATCCAGCAAGTACCAATACGTGCCAGCAGGCAGCACATCGCCGATGGTAAGCGCATGTTGACTGACACCGGTCCAGTCGTTCAGATATGGAGCGGCGCTGAACACCTCGTTGCCCCAACGGTTGAAGATGGTCACGCTCGCTGCGGGGTACAAGTCAAGATTCTGGATGACCCATGTGTCCGCGATACCATCCCCGTTCGGGCTGAAGCCGCTGGGCACTACCAGCGCGTCATCAGGACATTCGACTTCCACCAGCACGATGGCGCTGTCGCAAAGCGGCTCGTCGTCGCAGATGGTGTAGGTGTTGGGATCGGTACTACAGAAGCCTTCT
>CADECG010000118.1 GCA_902825795.1 uncultured Bacteroidota bacterium | reverse complement strand
ATCTTGGCGGCCTCGGCGAAGGGCACGAGTTTGCGGATCGGGCTCGCGGGCATCCGTTCTCCTTTTTTGCTGACTGCTGGCATGCGTTTCTTCCCGGGCAACCGGGGGGTGCTGGTTTCGGTGGCCGAAGATCGCTATCCCGCAGCAAAGAAGAAGGGGCCGCCTCTTGCGAGACGGCCCCTTCGGCTGATCGGTATCGATGTTCAGCTACCCTTCTCAACAGGCGCCATTGGGCTCTGCTCTTTCACAGGGCTCGTTGGCGTGTCGGGGCCGGCTTCCACAGTACCGGTGATGCGCACCACTTTATTCGGGGCGTTCACGGCGTTACTGGTGATGGTCACGTTCTTGTTGATCGGACCGGGACGGTTGGTGTCGTACTTAACAGTGATCACCGTCGTTTTGCCGGGAGGGATCGGTGCGGTGTCGCACTTGGGCACCGTGCAACCGCAGCTGCCTTTGCAATTGGTCATGATCAGGGGCTGATCGCCGGTATTCGTCACCGTGAATTCGCAGGTGCCATTGGCGCCTTTGGCGATGGTGCCGTAATCGTGCACTTCCTTGTCGATGGTGAGTTGTGGGCCATTGCCGCCAACTGCACGGGTATTGTCTTGTGCCACAGCACCACCGAACACGGTAGCGAGCACCAAGGAAAAGAGGACCTTTTTCATGTGTTGTTGAATTGTGTTGTTCTCGTTGTTCGGTTACACGGCAATGCGGTAACGCGACCAAATGTACGTGGGCACTTTTCCGGGGTTCGGGGTTTAACAGGGCTTTAACAGCCCAAGTGACGGGCCGGTGACCCGGCTACTTTCGCGCCTCGCATCTCAATTCATGGAACTTCCCAAGCGCTTCGATCCTACCGCCGCCGAAAGCAAGTGGTACCAGTACTGGCTCGATAACGGCTACTTCCGCAGCGTGCCCGATGGCCGTGAGCCCTATACCGTGGTCATCCCACCGCCGAACGTGACGGGCGTGCTGCACATGGGGCACATGCTGAACAACACAATCCAGGACGTGCTGGTGCGCCGCGCGCGCATGCAGGGCAAGAATGCCTGTTGGGTGCCGGGAACAGACCATGCGAGCATTGCCACGGAAGCGAAAGTGGTGCGCTTGCTTGCGGAACAAGGCATCAAGAAGAGCGCGATCGGCAGGGAGAAGTTCCTCGAGCATGCGCATGCGTGGAAGGACAAGTACGGCGGCGTCATCCTGGAGCAGCTGAAGAAGCTCGGCGCCAGTTGTGACTGGGACCGTACGCGCTTCACCATGGAGCCGAAGCTGAGCGAAGCCGTCCTCGATGTCTTCATCGATCTGCACAAGAAGGGACTGGTCTATCGCGGACAACGCATGGTGAACTGGGATCCTGTTGCGTTGACCGCGGTCAGCGACGAAGAGGTCGTACACAAGGAAGTGAACTCACGCCTCTTCCATTTCCGCTATGTGGTTGAAGGGGAGAAGGACGCATGGGTGACGATCGCCACAACGCGCCCCGAGACGATCCTCGGAGACAGTGCCGTTGCCGTGCATCCGGAGGACGAGCGGTACGCTCATCTGAAAGGCAAACGAGTGCTCGTGCCCTTGATCGGTCGCAGCGTGCCCATCATCTTCGATGAATATGTGGAGCGCGAGTTCGGTACCGGCGCCTTGAAGGTGACGCCAGCGCACGACGTGAACGACTACGAGCTGGGCAAAAAGCACAAGCTGGAGACCATTGACATCCTCGAAGCGAACGGAACGCTCAACGCTGCTGCGCAACTCTACGTTGGCGACGACCGCTTCGCTGCGCGCAAGAAGATCGTGAAGGACCTGGAAGAGAAGGGGCACCTTGTCAAGATCGAGGACATCAAGAACAAGGTGGGCTACAGCGAGCGCACCGATGCAGTGATCGAGCCGCGCCTTTCACTCCAGTGGTTCGTGAAGATGAGCGAGCTGGCCAAGCCCGCGCTGGAAGTGGTGCTCGACGGCCGCGTGAAATTGCATCCGCAGAAATTCACCAATACCTACAAGTATTGGATGGAGAACGTCCGCGACTGGTGCATCAGCCGCCAGTTGTGGTGGGGGCAGCAGATCCCGGCGTGGTACAACGATGCGGGTGATGCTGCGGTCTGTCGCACCGAAGCCGAGGCTATCGCGCAGTTCAAGGCCGCTGGCCAAAGCATCAACGGCATCAAACAGGACGAGGACGTCGTGGATACCTGGTTCAGCAGTTGGCTCTGGCCCATCAGCGTTTTCGATGGGTTCGAGAACCCGGACAACACCGACATCAAGTACTACTACCCCACGAACGACCTCGTAACTGCACCTGAGATCCTCTTTTTCTGGGTAGCGCGGATGATCATGGCGGGCTTGGAGTACCGCGATGAAGTGCCGTTCAAGAACGTCTACCTCACCGGTATCGTCCGCGACAAGCAGGGTCGGAAGATGAGCAAGAGCCTCGGCAACAGCCCGGACCCCTTGGAGCTGATCGAGAAGTACGGTGCCGATGGTGTGCGCGTTGGCATGCTGCTCACTTCTCCAGCGGGCAATGATCTGCCCTACGACGATTCGCTGTGCGAGCAGGGCCGCAACTTCAGCAACAAGATCTGGAACGCGTTCAGGTTGGTCAAGGGCTTCAGCATTGATGACAAGTCGCAGAGCGCGAGCAATGCCGTGGCGTGCGCGTGGATGCGCTCACGGGTTGAGGGCGCAACGAAAGAGATCGACGACCTCTACGCGCAGTTCCGCATCAGCGAAGCGCTGATGACCACGTACAAGCTGATCTGGGACGACCTGTGCAGCTGGTACCTCGAGAGCATCAAGCCTCCGTTCATCAAGAACGCGGATGGCGAAGGCGTTGCCGAGCCGATCGACCGCTCGACATACGATGCGACCATCGCCGTCTTCGAGGACGTGATGAAATTGCTGCATCCCTTCATGCCCTTCCTCACCGAGGAGTTGTGGAGCCACCTGAACGAGCGCAAAGGCCCGAAGGACGCATTGATCATTGCGCCATGGCCGAAAGGCGGTGCAGGTGACACAAAGCTCGAAGTGGAAGTGCAACACGCCTTCGATCTGGTGACTGCCGTGCGCAACACGCGCAACGAACGCGGCATTAGCCCGAAGGAAGCCTTCGAACTACAGGTGAAAGGTTCAACGCCCTTGAGCGCCGCCACGATGGCGCTCGTGAGCAAGCTGGCCAATGTGACGGCGATCAATGCCGTATCCGCACCAAGCGAAGGATCCATCACTTTCCTCGTGCGCACCACCGAATACGCTGTGAACCTCGGCGGCGAGCTCGACACCGATGCCGAAGTGAAGAAGGCGGAAGAAGAACTCGGCTACCTGCGCGGCTTCCTCACCAGCGTGGACAAGAAGCTCTCGAACGAGCGGTTCGTGGCTGGGGCACCTCCGCAAGTTTTGGAGAACGAACGCAAGAAGAAGTCCGACGCCGAGGCGAAAGTCAAGGCGTTGGAGGAGCGGCTGGCGGTGCTGAAGTGAGCGGGAACCACATGCGGACGACAGCAGAGATCTCCTCGGTTTTCAATACGACACTGGAGCGTGCTTTCAAAAGCCCAATGCTCTGTGATATCACACAAGTGCATTCGGGTCACTGGGTAACACCCAAGGTGACGCATTGTACGGAGGACGAGTCATGGGGGCGTGTAGGCGGCAGTCGGAAAGTGCATATGGCCCGAACACCGATGTTCAAAGGGGGTGAAGCATCCTTGGACACGGTGTTGGAAAGAAAGGAGAACAAATACTGGAAGATCGAAGTCTCGGATTTCAAGACATGGTCTATGGGCTTCGAGAAGTTCCAAGGGGAGTGGTTCACCGAACAAGTTGAGGAAGGGAAGGTGCTGGTCAGTTACCGATACACGCTGTTCTCCAACAGTGTGGTCTTTTACCCGCTCCATTGGCTCTTCACCAAGTTGATCTGGCGGAGCTACATGAGGCAGGCGCTGGAGAACATCAGGAAGTTGGCCCTGTGCAAGGCACCGTACCTGCACGAATGAGGGTGCGGTTGGATCGCGCGACCTATAACGTCACCACTTCGAACGTAGGGCAACCGCGTTCACCCTGGTCGTTGTAGAAGTCGATGAAGTGGATCTTGTGGAACGAGCCCTCGGCATCGTGCACGATGAACACGCGCTCGGGATGCATCACGTAGACGCCGAGATCGAAATCATACTCCTTCCATTCATACCCGATGGCGTCATCGTCCTTGGAGAATGGATGCGTAAGGGTGTCTGACAGGTTCACGGCGTCGAAGTCGGCGTTCACCACTTCAGCCACGCGCATGCCGCTGAATGCGTTGACCGCGCCTGTAACGAGGTACGCCGTGGGCGGCTCGTAGAACTGGTAGGTGTACTGGGTGAAGACCAGGTCGTAACTGCCCTTCGGTGGAGCGATCGTCACCGGTTGCCCGCTGCTGATCTTGAAATGGACGTAGCTGCGCGAAGGGTCTTTGGCAATGGTGAAGGATTGAACGTTGCTGCCGTTCATCTGCGCGATCTCGAACGTGTATCCGCTCGCATCAACGGAAGTCACACGCACTTGGCGCACGCCCATGGGCAGCCCGATCTCACTGAACCCGAGCTCCAAGGCATAGACCGGTTCATCGATCCGCCAATCGTCAATGGCTGTGCTATCGGGCGATCCGGTGTTGTGATCCACGCGCCACTGCGTTCCGAAACCGTTCGTGTCGAGCGGCTGGGTGATGTCGGTGCTGCTCGTTGCCAATGCCCGCATGAAGCGCGATGTGTTCAACCGAACGCGCCAGCCGTCCACGCCACATTCAAAGGCGAGATCCCAATCCATCTTGCTGTTGGTGCTCACGACCGAGTTCGTGCTGATGTCGTACCAGAGCTGATCGCCGTAATCGCTACCGAGACACGCTTGTCCGGTCACCACTTCACCAGTTGGACGTGCAGGCACGGGTAACTCATCCTTCAAGCAACTGCTGAACAGCATGGCACCGACAGCCGGTATGATGACCCTCGCTTTCATTCGCTCTTCTTCAGATCAAGGTCCAAACGCAGGAAGTAGATACGGCCGATGGCCAAGGGCACGGCGCCACCATCACCACCGTGCACACCGCCACCGGGGACCGATGAGCCCACGTTCGTGACATCCGTGATGTTCTTGCAGCCAATGGAGACACGTAGACGTTTCCGCCACAGTTGTTTCGAGAGGTTCACATCGGCCATCACGTATGGTTCCAACACGTTGCGCCCGATCTCCGTTTCCGACATGTACACGTAGTTACCGAGTTCGCCTTGGTACTTGGCGAACAATGATGCGCTCCATCCGCGCTGTCGCCATTCGCGCGTTACCGAGGCGCGCGCTTCTGGTGTGTACAGCCATGCTTGCGCGCTGCTTTCGCCAAGTGCGTCGTAGCGGCCGGTCGTGGCAGCACCAACGTTCAGCAGCCAATGACCATTGTCCCAGCCGATACCCACACTACCGCCGGCCGTGCGGTATTCGCCAATGTTCACGTAGCTGTATTGCGTTGCGTCGATCTGGGCAAGCGTGATCAGGTTGTCGATCATGTTGTAGAAACCGCTGACCTCGGCCGTGAAAACGCTGTTGCGCAGCGCCTTGCGGTAGTTGAGACCGAGGTTCAAGTTGTTGGAGCGCTCCGCTTCGAGATCCGTATTGCCCACGATGTTGTGGTTCACATCAACGAACAGGAAGTACAATTCCTTCAACGATGGCGCGCGGAATCCTTGGGCATAGCTCGCGCGCACCGTGATCGCGCTGTCCAATTGCCAACGCAGGTTGAAGGATGGTATCAGCGGCGCACCATAACGCGTGTTATACGCGTACCGTGCGCCCGGCCGCAGCACCAATTGCGGCGTGGGTTTCCATTCCATGCTGGCGAACACAGCGTAGTCACCGATCGTCTCGCCACTGCCATCGCCGATACGATCGCCGGAACCGGTCTCATGGTTCAAGTCCGTACCCAGTTCATAGCCGATCGCACTGCTGTCCGAGGCGTTGCTGAATACGATGCGCGTGTTGGTGAGGCCGAACCGCGATGTATCCTGCATGCCCGTGGTGGCGATCAGTTGCTCGTCAAGCGTAGTGAGATCACGCAACCACGTGTTGCGCATGCGTTTGTAACGGTTGTGCGCAACAAGGGCATTGAGCCTGCGGCCCTTGCCCCATGAGCCTTCAGCAAAGAGCGCATTGTCGAGCCGCTCGGTGAGGTATTGCTCATCAAAGGCCGACTCGCCATAGGGTGCTCGCGGTGTGCCGCGGTTGGTGATCCGGTCCTGCATCACCTCGCCCTTGTATCCCAGCGTCCACGAACCGTTCATCGTCCAGCGGTAACCAAGGCGACCGAAGTATTGCTCGCGTGGTTTCCATTGTTGGAAGCGCGAAGTATCCGCGATGTGTTCCGAGAAGTCGTAGAAGTCGCTGCCTTGTCGCGGATCCCAACCACCGAAGAAATTCCGCCCGACTGTAAGGAGCAGGTCGTTCTTACCGAACCGCTTCCCTGCTGTGGCAGCAAGGTTAAGACGGCCGAGATGCTCGGCGTACGCGTTCAGGTTGAGCGTTGAGGAAGCGCGACTGCGTTTACGCGTGATCAGGTTGATCGTACCGGCCAACGCGTTGGTGCCGTAGCTCACGCTCAGCGGGCCCTCCACCACTTCAATGCGCTCGATCCCGCTAAGATCCATTTGCGCCAGATCGAGGTTGCCGTTCTGCCGACCGATCATCGGCACACCGTCCACCAGCACCTTCACATTCTCGCCCCCCAACCCCTGCATACTCATCGAAGTTCCCAGGATGTTGTCCTGTGACAAGTTGATATTGAGTTCTTGGCGCAGTACGTCCCCGAGGTTCTCGGCGGCCAACCGTTCGATGCGCTTAGCGTCGATCACGCGCATACGATGCACCGCTTTCTCGGCCGTGCTAGGTCGGTATTGGCCGGTCACCACCGCTTCTTGCAGTTGCAGAAGCGCTTGCCGCAGCTCGAACACGATCGGCTTGAGGACATACAACGTATCGGTCTTGCGCTCGTAGCCGATAGAGCGTACTTGAACCACGACACCATCGTGCACTTGGGCTTCCGTGATGGGAAGTATTACCGTGCCTTCTGGCCCGCAGACCGCGACTTGGCTTGAAGTAGTGCCGGCCTTAACCCATGACACATGCGCATAGGCGACCGGCGCGCGTGAGGCCGAGTCGGTAACGCTCACCAGCACTTGGGCGCAAGCCCAAGTGCTGATGAGGAACGCTCCGATGGTCGGCCAAACGCGCATGTGCAACATGCCGTCTAGCGCACGATCAGCCTGCTGAACATGCTGGCGCTGTTGCTAGCGAACTGCATGGTGTAGATGCCCGCGGCCAATCCGGAGATGTCAAAAGTGCGCGTGCTCAAACCGTTCAGGCCGCTCAGCACTTCTTGACGCACGACTTTTCCGTTGAGGTCGATCACCGTCAAGTTGCCTGTGCTGTTCGTCGCGTCGATCACCACGCTCACGATGCCCTCTTGTGCAGGGTTCGGGTAGATCAGGAAGGTTTTTGCTACAGTCGCTTCGTCCACTCCGGTCGCGCTCAGCAGTTCCTTGGTGAAGGTGATGTCGCCAGTGGTGCTTCCACCGAAGCCAGTGAAGATCACCTTCCACAAGTTGCCGGGCACGTCCTTCACGAAGTAGGTAAGCGAGTCGTCGACCACATACTGGAAAATGTTCATGTCGAACGCTTTCCAGTCGTACCCGATCGCGCTGATCGTGGTGTCGAAGGCGGTCCAATCCATTGTTGCATCCGCTGGCAGTGTGCCACCGACCTGCACCACTTGAACGCCTTTGTTGTGCAAGACCCCGGTAACACCATACCACTGACCGATATCGGTGATGTACTTCCCGAAGAGGAGGTCCCAGTCGGCTGCGGCCGGTTCTCGGTCGAGCGCACTGTTGGTGGCCATCGACCAATACGCGTAATTCTTGCCTACGTAGTTCGCCTTTGCAACGGCATGTACTTGCTCGTCGCTGCCGTCCATGTTGGCATACGTGAAGTTGTAGGTACCGGCCGACAGGGCATCGATGCGCAGCTTTTTCACATCGCCGTTGGTCAAGCGCAGCACGAAGATGCTGTCACCTGCGACCACGTGGGTAACGGTGTTGTAGATGCCCCAACCCAAGTTGTAGTTGTCAAGATCCACATCGCTGTTCAAGGCGCCAAGGCTCCAGTCCTTGTCGGAGTTGTGCAACACTGTCCAACCGGCCGTCATGCCTGTGGTGTCGACGGCGGACCAATCCGCAACGCTGTAAGGAGCTTGGAACACCTGCATTCCTTTCTGCGTGTTGGCGAGAATGCCGGCATTGAAACCGCCGTTTATCTCGAACGCGAGATCCCATTCGGCCAGCGCAGCGGAAGTCACGGCGTCCGTGGTGAGGTTGTACCACGTTTGTTGGGCATTGCCAGGGCCAGTGGTTACGGTTACGGTGGTTTGCGCGGAAGCGCTGATGGTCGCGAAAGCGACCAGAAAGAGGAGCGGTTTTTTCATTGCGGCCGCAAATGACATCCTCAGGTTTCCCCCGCACAAGGATTTCAGCCGGTTCACATTGAATATGGCGATCCCGTGACGATCGCCGCCGGCGCCCTATGAACTCCCACAAGTGCGTATACCTTCGGGGCATCGACCGCGACCTTACATACAGCGCCATTGACATCGGTAGCAACGCGGTGCGGTTGCTTGTCGGCGAGGTGATCGAGCGCGATGACCATCCGGTCATCAAGAAGCAGACACTGGTGCGCGTGCCGATCCGGCTGGGCGAGGATGTGTTCGACTTCGGAAGCATCAGCAACGCCAAGCGCGACCACCTGATCAAGAGCCTGAAGGCGTTCAGACTGCTGACGGAGGTTTATGGCCTGAGCTATATGCGGTGCTGCGCCACGAGCGCCATGCGCGAAGCGACGAACTGCGAAGAGGTGTGCGCCCGCGTGGAAATGGAAAGCGGCGTGCACATCGAGATCATCAACGGGAAGACGGAAGCGGACCTGATCTACAACACCTTCTGGACCCAAGATCTGCTCAAGGACCGCAACTATTTGTACATCGATGTCGGCGGCGGTAGCACGGAACTCACCTGGTTGGAGAAGGGGAAACGGATCAAGAGCGCCAGCTTCAAGGTGGGCACCGTGCGCACATTGAAAGGCAAGGTGACACCTGAGACATGGGCGGAAGTAGAGGCCTTTCTCTCCGAACTGCGCGAAGAGCATGGCGTGTTGATGGCCATTGGTACCGGTGGCAACATCAACCGCATTTTTAAGGAGAACGGCAACGCCTTCGGCGAACCGCTTTCGTTGGCGGATATCAAGAGCCAGCGCGATCGCATCGCCACCTACTCCTTCGAGGATCGCGTGAAACTGTTGCGCCTCCGGCCCGATCGTGCGGACGTCGTCATCCCTGCGGCCGACATCTTCCTGCGCATCATGCGCTACGCCAACATCGACGAGATCTTCGTTCCGAAAGTCGGTCTTGCGGACGGTATCATTTACGACCTGTACATGAAGCAGTACGGCAAAGTGAAGTACCCGAGCAAGGAGCCGGTGTTGGCTTGATACGCTCCATGATCACGAACATGCGGAACACATTCTTTCTTTCGGTGGGCTTGTTGGCCACAACACCCCTCAACGCTCAAACCTTCACGCTCACCAGTAGCACGGTCGGTGGGCAAGCCACCATGCAGGAGGTCTTCAATGGCTTCGGGTGCACGGGTGAGAACGTGAGCCCACAACTCTCATGGGCCAATGCGCCAGCAGGCACCATGAGCTTCGCCATTACGATGTACGACAAGGATGCGCCAACCGGCAGCGGTTGGTGGCATTGGGTGGTGTACGACCTGCCTGCAGCAACAACTGCGTTAGCGCAAGGCGCTGGTGATCCGGCGAAAGGCTTGATGCCTAATGGTGCCGCACAAGGCAAAACGGATTTCGGCATGCCCGGCTACGGTGGCCCGTGTCCTCCACCCGGCCATGGCCCGCACCAATACGTGATCACGGTGTATGCGCTGAAGACCGACAAACTCGGTGTGGATGCAAGCGCATCACCAGCGGTGGTGGGCTACAACCTGAATGCGCAAGCGTTGGCGAAAGCCAGTATCGTGTTCTACTACGGGCGGTAGTGGGTGTGGCTATTGCTTCAGCCAATTCCCATGGGTGAGGGAAACGCCGTTGCGATCCACCAGCCGATAACTGAACAGACCTTGTGATAGTGCCGCAGTGTTCACGTTCACGCGATCACTATTGCTCGCTGTGCAAAACACTTCTCGGCTAGTCGCTTCAACGAGTAGGAACGAAGTATTCCGCACCGGCTTGGAAAGTGCCAGGGACAACAGAGCGATCCCGGGATCCGGCGAGGCCACGGCATCGAACATCTCACGCGGTACGATGACCAGATGATGGTTGCGCAGCCGTTCGACCAACCAGCATCCGGGTAACCGGAAAGCACATCACCGCGTGAGCACCACCCGGTATGCCGATCTGCTTTCCGCATTCCGCAGTACCGCTATGTAGGCTCCGTTGGAAAGTCCTGACAAGTCAAGCGCCCAGCGATCGCCTTGTAGCGAAGTGGGCACCGCCACATGCGCACCGGTGGCATCATGAACATCGATCCAATGATCACCGGCCGGGTTGGCCGGTTTTACCCACAGCGATCCATCTCCGGCATCGAACATCCATTCTGCGGCCAGTTCAAGCTCCCATACCCCCTTGCCACTGCTAGGCTGTAGATCAAGATCATCGTACCATGTATCCGTTGTACCGGAACCGAGCGCACTGAACAGCACCATGATCCTGGTCGTCGCCGCCCCGGTGGTGAAGAGGAGACTTGCTTGTTGCCAAACCCCTGTGGCGGCGTGCTGTGCAGTGGCCAAGGTCTGGAAGGTGGGCAGTACTTCCTCCACTTGGATCAACGCGTTGCCCGCTCCATAGCCATAGCGGCTACCGTCGCCAGCGCGATACCAATAGGTCAATTCATATTCAGTGTTCGCTGTCACCTCCACTTCCTGCACACCGCGATCGAACCCCCCCGCCCCCGAATTGCCCAACCACGGTGCGCCCGGATTCTGGTTCCCGTTCTCCAACATGCTCATGAAGCCGTTGCCGGTATGTGCTTGCGTTGGTCCGAGGACGAACTCGCCGTCGGTGTTCACGGCGCTCCAGCCGTCCAGTGTTGCCGGGTAGAAGGGGAACGGCGTGCCAATTGGCACGGGCACGGTGGCTGTTTCGAACCCGCCGTTCACGATGAGGTTCTGGCTGATGCCTGCGAGCGGAAGCATAGCGATCGATACGATGCCCAGCAAAGTGTAGGGTGTTTTCATGTCTTGATGGTTGACTGCATGT